>DASSRK010000030.1:0-29130 GCA_035701825.1 Steroidobacteraceae bacterium | reverse complement strand
GCTGAATTGCCCGCGGGGGCCTGCGCCCGAAACCGGCGCGTTCCGCTCCCGCCCCCCGGACGTTTTTGATAACGTCCAGAACGCGCCAGGACACAGGGGGTTCCCATGAACAGCAGCATGCGCCGTACTTTCGTTGCGGTGTCGCTCGGCCTCGCGGCAGGCCTCGCGGCGGCAGCCCCTCAACCCATCGAAGACTTCGCGCGCATGCCGCAGATCCGCGACGTCGCGATCTCGGCCGACGGCCGCTACGTGGTGTTC
The DNA here is from genome assembly GCA_035701825.1 of Steroidobacteraceae bacterium. Taxonomy (GTDB): domain Bacteria; phylum Pseudomonadota; class Gammaproteobacteria; order Steroidobacterales; family Steroidobacteraceae; genus CADEED01. Next base: position 28,872 of record DASSRK010000030.1, on the reverse strand, counting down.
ATCACCGCGGCGGACGATGGCTCGGTGGTCATGACCTACGACGCCCACTCGAACGGAAAATTCGAGCGCGTCGCGGCGTCGGACCCGGGTCGCTTCGATGTGGAGGCCTGCGGTTGGGCCAACAACGAGCGCGTGATCTGCAGCCTTACCGGCAATATCCGCGGCCGGAAGTACGCCGAGCTGCCTTTCTTCCGCACCATGTCGGTCGATGCGAGCGGCGGGAACATCAAGACGCTCGACGTATCGGCGCAGAAGGGCAACTTGTTCGCCGGCACGACGTCGATGGCGAACTATCACGAGGGCGGAGCCGCCAACCTCAATCAGGGCTCGCCGAGCAACGCTCCCCAGCAGACCAACGGGCTCGCGGACGTTTCAGGCGCGGAGCTGGACCGCAGGTCGAGTGTCTCCTCGCGTCCGATGGGGGGCACGCGCACCGCGTTCGGCGTGCAGCGAACCGATGAAGTCATCGACATGCTCCCGGACGACCACGACCGCGTGCTCATCCAGACGAACCTCGAGCGCACGTCCTTCCCGAGCGTGGTCTCGCTGAACATCTACACCGGCGCGCGCGAGGTGCGTGCCCGTTCGAATCCTCCGATCCGGCAGTTCCTCGCGGATGGCCTCGGCAACGTGCGCCTGGGCTGGGGTGTTTCCGGGAGGCTCAATGCGAGCTACTTCTCGCGTCCGGCCAGCGGCGGAGACTGGTCGCCGCTGTCGAAGCTCGACGGTTTCAGCGCGGACCGCGTGCTCGAGCCGGTCGGCATCGCCCCGACCAAGAACATCGCCTACGCGTTCGGGGATTTCGAAGGACGCCGCGCGCTCTGGACCATCGACCTCACCGACGAGCGCGCCCCGGAAGTGCTGCTCAAGCATGGCATGGTGGATCTCACCACGCCGCTCATCACCAGCGATCGGCGCTTCTTCGGCGTGCGCTACGACCTCGATCGCCCGCTGGTGTACTACAGCGACGAATTGCTGCGCGACACGGTCAAGCAGATCAATGCGCAGTTCACGTCGCGATTCAGCATGGTGGTCGACATGACCGCCGACGAGAAGACGCTGGTGCTCAGGTCTTTCAGCGACGTCGACGAGGGGACTTACTACCTGTTCGACCGCGAAGAAAAGAAGCTGAAGCGGCTCGGCCAGGCATATCCCGAGCTCAAGACCGACAGCATCGGCACCATGAGGGCCATCAACTTCAAGGCGGCCGACGGCACCGAGATCCATGGCTATCTCACGACGCCGAGCGGCGTCGTGGCGGAAAAATTGCCGCTGGTGGTGCTGCCCCATGACGGCCCGGACTCGCGCGACACGTGGCAGTTTTCGTACCTGCGGACCTTCCTCGCCAACCGCGGCTACGCGGTACTGCAGGTGAATTTCCGCGGTTCCTCGGGCTTTGGCCAGGCGTTCACCGCGGCCGCCAGGAGAAGCTGGGCCGGCGTCGCGTACTCGGACATCACCGATGGCACGCGCTGGGTGGTCACCCAGGGAATCGCGGATCCGAAGCGGATCTGCATCGCGGGCACGGGCTTCGGCGGTTACGCCGCGCTGCTCGGCGCCGCCCGCAACAGCGATCTCTATCGCTGTTCGATCAGCATCAATGGCATCAGCGATCTGCCGATGTTGAAGGTCAACGCAAGCCTCTTCCCCGCTGCCGAGCAGGCGTATCTCGCCGACCAGCTCGGCTCGGACAAGGCCCAGCTCGAAAAGGACTCGCCGTCGGAAAACGCGGCCGCGGTCGGCATCCCGGTGTTGCTGGTGCACGGTGACCTCGACTGGAAGGTGCAGATCGACCAGTCGAAGAAGATGGAGTCGGCGCTCAAGAAGCAGAAAAAAGATTACAAGGCCGTGTACATCAAGGGCGCGGGCCACGAGCTGGATCGCAAGTCGGATCGCGTCACGCTGCTCAAGGAAGTCGAAGCCTTCCTGCAGAAGAACCTCGGCGCCGGCGCGACATAGGAAGCGCGCCTCTCCGCCCGGCATTCCGTCGCCGGGCGCTCCTAACTAGGTGCTCCACGAGCCTGGTATTTGCTATCGTCGCGGCGCGCCAGGACAAATGAGGGCCATCATGACGATATGGATTCGTGGATCGATCGTTGCCGTTTCGCTTGGGCTCGTGACGGGATTGGCGGGCGCGGCGCCGCAGCCCATCGAGAATTTCGCGCGCATGCCGCAGATGCGCGACCTCGCGATCTCGCCCGATGGCCGCTACGTGACGTTCGTCTCGGCGCTGGATGACGCCTCGGTGGTCATGGTCTTCGATACCCAGGCCGGTGGCCCCTTCCAGCGCATCGCCGCTTCGGACCCGGGTCGCTTCGACGTGGAGCGCTGCGGCTGGGTCAACAAGGATCGCGTGATCTGCAGCCTCACGGGCAACATCCGCCGCAAGTACGCCGAGCCGCCGTTCTTCCGCAACATGGCGGTCGACGCGAACGGCGCGAACATCAAGACGCTCGACGTGCAGGCGGAGAAGGGCAACATGATGGCGCGCACCACCACGCCACAGAACCTCAATGGCGCGAGCTCGGCCGGCAAGGTGGGCGGCAACGCGGGGAGTGGAAACTACGCGCTGGGGCAATACGGCCAGAAAAGAGGCCGCACGTTCGATTACTTCGCCGGCGAGCGCAGCGACCAGGTGATCGATGGCCTGCGCGAGGAACACGACAAGGTGCTCATCCAGACCAACTACGAAGGCAACTCGTTCCCGAGCGTGCTTTCGTTGAATGCCTACACCGGCAGGCGCGAGGTGCGGGTGCGGGCCAATCCGCCCATCCGCAATTTCCTCACGGACGGCCAGGGCGCGGTGGTCATGGGCTGGGGCGTGTCGGGCAAACTCGCCACGAGCTACTTCTCGCGGAGTTCCGCCGGTGGCGATTGGTCGCCGCTGACGAAGCTGGCCGGCTTCACCGGCGACAGGATGCTGGTGCCGCTGGGCGTGGCGGGTGCCGAGAAAATCGCCTACGCCTTCGGGGATTTCGAAGGGCGCCGTGCACTGTGGGCCATCGACCTGGCCGACCAGCGCGATCCGGAGGTGCTGGTCAAGCATCCCTCGGTGGACGTGGGCAGCCCGCTGCTCACCAGTGACGGACGTTTCCTCGGAGTGCGCTACGACCTGGATCGTCCGCTGGCCTACTACGGCGACGAGGGCTTGCGCGAGACGTTCAAGGAGATCAACACGCAGTTCGGCGCGCGCTTCAGCATGGCGGTCGACGTGACCGAAGACGGGCGGACGCTGATCGTGAAATCGTTCAGCGACACCGACGAGGCTACCTACTACCTGTACGACCGCGACGAGAAGAAGCTGAAGCGGCTCGGGACGGCCTACCCCGAGCTCAAGCCCGAAAGCCTCGGCACGATGAAGCCGATCAAGTACAAGGCGGCCGACGGCACCGAGATCCGCGGCTATCTCACGCTTCCCAGCGGCGGTCCGGCGGAGAAGCTGCCACTGGTGGTGCTGCCGCACGACGGGCCGGCCGAGCGCGACGACTGGGGCTTCGGCTACCTGAAGAATTTCCTCGCGAACCGCGGATACGCCGTGCTGCAGATGAACTTCCGCGGCTCGGGTGGCTACGGCGCGGCGTGGAAGGACATCGCCAAGGGTGCGTGGGGCGGCATCCCGTACTCGGACATCACCGACGGCGCGCGTTGGGCCGTGGCGCAGGGTATCGCCGATCCCAGGCGAATCTGCATCGCGGGCACGGGCTTCGGGGGCTATGCCGCGCTGCTCGGCGCGGAGCGCAATGGCGACCTGTTTCGTTGCTCGATCAGCATCAATGGCATCGCGGACCTGCAGATGCTGAGAGAGCATGCCGGGTTGTTCGGCCCCGCTGACGAAGCGTGGATGATCGAACAGGTGGGTTCGGACAAGGCCGCGCTGGTCGCGCAGTCACCCGCGGAAAACGCCGCGAGCGTCTCCATCCCGGTGCTGCTGGTGCATGGCGACCTCGACTGGCAGGTGCAGGTCGACCACTCCAAAAGGATGGAGTCGGAGCTGAAGAAGCTGAAGAAGGACTACAAGGCCGTCTATATCAAGGGCGCGGGCCACGAGCTCAGTCGCAAGTCGGACCGCATGACGCTGCTGAAGGACGTGGAAGAGTTCCTGAAGAAGAACATCGGCGCGGGCGCGACGTAACCCGCGGGCGGCAGCACCTGGAAAGGCCCCGGTGGAAAATCGCCGGGGCCTGCCCGGTGCGGCGGCCGCGCCCCGCGTTTGATACTCCCCCGGGACCCGCAAACGGGCGTATAGAGGCGGCGCAATCCCCGGAAACAGGAGCGCGCCATGGCCTTGCGGCAAACACTCCATTCGAAGTTCCTCGTCGTCACGGTCAGCGTCGCGGTCGCGGTGCTGGCTGCCTGTGGCGTCAATCCGGTCACTCACAAGAAAGAGATCCAGTTCGTCTCCGAAGCCCAGGAAGTGCAGATGGGCGAGCAGAACTACGCGCCCGCGCGCCAGGGCGAAGGCGGCGACCTCACGGTGCTGCCCGAGCTGAGCGCCTACGTGAGCAGCGTCGGCCAGAAACTCGCGGCCGTGTCGGATCGCAAACTGCCTTACGAGTTCGTGGTGCTGAACAACTCCGTGCCGAATGCCTGGGCGCTGCCCGGTGGGAAGATCGCGGTGAATCGCGGCCTGCTGACCGAACTGCACAACGAGGCCGAGCTGGCCGCGGTGCTGGGCCATGAGATCGTGCACGCGGCGGCGCGCCACGGCGCGAAGGCGCAGGAACGCGGCACCATGATGCAGATCGGCATGCAGGCCGCGCAGCTCGGCGCGGCGGTCGGCGGCATCGACCCCAATCTCGCGAACCTCGGCCTGCAGGCCGCGGGCACCGGCCTGCAGATGGTGCAGATGAAGTACGGCCGCGACCAGGAGCTGGAGAGCGATCACTACGGCATGAAATACATGAAGCTCGCCGGGTACGACCCGGCGGGCGCGGTCACGCTGCAGGAAACCTTCGTGCGCCTGTTCGAGTCGGGGGACAAGAAGCAGCAGAGCTGGATGGACGGCCTGTTCGCCTCGCACCCGCCCTCGCAGGAACGCGTCGAGAAGAACCGGAAGACCGCGGCAGACCTCGGCGCGGGCGGTGAGCTCGGCGTCGCGCCGTTCGCGGCGGCGATGCAGAAGCTGCGCGGGATGAAGCCGGCGTACGACAAGTACGACCAGGCGAGGGCCGCGGCCGAGAAGAAGGATTTCAGCACCGCCAAGTCGCTGGCGAACGAGGCCATCAAGGCCGTTCCCGATGAAGGCAGTTTCCGGGTGTTGCTGGGCCAGATCGCGCTCGCGGAGAAACAGCCGCAGGTCGCCGCGGGTCATTTCGACAAGGCGATGCAGCTCAGCCCCAACTACTTCGCCTCGTACCTCGGGGCGGGGCTCTCCCAGGCGCAGCTCGGCAACAAGCAGAAGGCCGAGCAGTACCTGGCGCGCAGCACGCAGCTGTTTCCGACCGCGCCCGCGGCTTACTACCTGGGCAATTTCGCGCGCGACCGCGGCGACACCGAGGCCGCGCGCCGGTACTACCAGGCGGCCGCGGGCTCCGAGTCCTCGTTCGGCCAGGCGGCCGCCGTCGAATTCACGAAGATGGATCTGCCGCAGAACCCGGGCAACTACGTCGCCGCGGCCGGCCAGTTCGATTCACAGGGCCGCCTCATGGTCGTGGTGCAGAACCGCGCGCGCGTGCCGCTGCAGGCGATCCAGGTCACCCCGGTGCTGGTTGACGTGAACGGGCGCATCGTGCAGCAGGGCGACCCGGTGACGGTGCAGGCCGTGGTCAAGCCCGGCGAGCAGGCCGCGACCTCGAGCGGTCTCGCCAACCTCTCACAGCAACAGCTGCAGGCGCTGCGCTTCCGCGTCGATGGCGCGAAGGTCGCGGAGTGATCCGGGTAGATAGTCGAACGCGCGACGGGCGCGCCATCCGGTCGCGTCGCTAGCGCCCCGAGGCGTTCTCGAATCGATAGCTGAACTTCACGAACAGCTGCTCGTCGTCGCGCAGCGAGAAGCTGTCCCAGATGCGGTTGCCGGCCTCGTCGGGCACCGATTCCTGGTTGTAGCCGCCGCGCCCGTACACCACGTATAGATAGGACAGCGGCCGGATTTCGAAGCGGTAGCGCAGCTGGATGCCGAGGTTGTCGAGGCTGAAGTCGTCGATCGGGTCGTTCGACGGGATCGCGCTGCCGTTCTCGACGCGATAGGCCTGCCGCAGGTCGGCGGCGAGGCCAATGGCCTGCAACTTGAGCCGCAGCTCGTGCCGGTTGGTGACGATCCAGGTGAAGCCGGCGTTGAAGTCGAGCTCGTGGCTGTCGAAGCTGCCGATGAGATTGTCGTGCTGCCAGACCAGCCAGTCCGGCGTATGGCTGCCCTCGAGCCCGAGGTAGACGTTGAACGAGTCGTTGATGAAGTACTTGGGCACGAAGTTGACCCAGTACCCGACGCGATCGTTGCCGGCGAGGCCGCCGCTCTTGAGCTCGAGCTCGACGTCGTACGCCCAGTGCCCGATGCGCGGCCGCTGGTAATTGTAATAGGAGTTGAAATTCGGCGGCAGCCACAGGTCGCCGTTGCCGCGCGTCAGCAGGTCGTCGTAGCCGGCGCTGTTGATGTTGGCCTGGAAGTATTCGTAGCTGCCATTGCGCAGCCGGCTCTCGCGGCTCACGCGCGTCTGGTAGCCGAGGTTCAATCCGCGGTCGTTGTGATCGGTGCTCAGGCGCCAGCGCCAGTCCTTCGACGCGTAGCGCGAGGTCGAAGGCAGGTCGGTGAAGCGGCGATTGATCTGCCAGTGCAGGTAGTTCTCGTTGTTGCGCGACAGGTAGCCCGCGTCGTTGATCTGCAGCTCGTCACCGAAGTGCATGCCGATGACCTGCTGGCGCCAGCCGTGGTCCATTTCGTAGTCGGCCCAGACGGTTGCGCCGCCGTCGCGGCTGCCGCCGGCCGGGTCGTCGATGTCGCTGCCGAATACGCGGGTGCGAATGTTCCAGCGGGAAGTCGGCCGCCAGTTGTGGTCGATGCCGGCCACCGCGGCGCGGCGCTCGAGGTACGGCCGGTCTACCCAGGTGGCCATGAGGCCGAGATTCTGTTTGCTGAAGTCGCGCACCAGGCGCGCGGCGGCAAAAGTGCGGCCGACGGAGTCGGCTTCGTCCGCGCCGAACAGGCCGTACTTGGTCGCGCCGAAGCTGCCGTTGAGCTTGAGCGCCGCGATGATGTCACCGGGCCCATTGCCGTCGTCGGCAGGACCGCCGACGCGCCGCGTGTACAGCAACTGGCTGAAATCCGACGGCGTGGTGAACTCGAAGATGCCCTGGTTCTCGGTGAAGAACGGGCGCTTGTCGCTGATGAAGGTTTCGGTGGCGCTGAAGTTCACCACCAGGTCGTCGCTTTCCACCTGGCCGAAGTCGGGGTTCACCGTGGCCGTGAGCTGTGTCTGGCCGTTCGGCTTCCAGAACACGTCGACGCCGGCGTCGCCGTCGCTGTCTTCGCCGACGACATCGTAGAGCCCCGACACGTAGGGAGTGATGGCCAGCAGCGACTGGCTGTAATTGGTCACTTCGATGTCGGCGAAATCGGAGAGGAATCGCGGGCGCTCGAAACTCGCGTAAGGCCACGCGGAGCGCTCGCCGGTGGATCCCACCACGCGATCGACGTAAATGCCCAGCTTGCGCTTGTCGGTGGCATCGCGCATCGGCGCGATGTGCCAGGGGATGAGCACCTCGACCGTCCAGGCGTCCTCGTCGGAGCCCACCGCGTGCTGCCAGTTGCCGTCCCAGTCCGAGTTGAAGTTGTTCTCGTTGCTGATGATGGAGTCGGCGATGCCGTCGGTATTGCTGACCGTGAAGTCGTAACCGGTGCGGCGGTCGCCGTCGAAGTCGATCATCACGTTGACGCGATCGACCTGTTCTTCGAAATCCCGCTGCACGCGTTGCATGGTGCGCGGCACCGAGGCGGGCTGGCTGTTGCGGAAGGCGACCGCCAGTCCTTCGGGGGTGGCGAGGATCCACACCTCGGTGGCCAGGCTGGCCGGCTCTCCGTTGAGCGGTTGGACTTTGCGGAATTCGGTGATGTGCCGGGCTTCCTGCCATTCCACTGGATCGATGCGGCCATCGATCTGCACCGCGTATGCCGGCAGCGCCATGGCGCCCAGCAGCCAAGCCGAAAGTCTCACTCCCATCCCACTCTGACGTTGCGAAGGGCGATCAGGTTGCAATGCGAGCGTGCCGAAAGTGGCGCCCGGCCGCATATTCACCCCGCCTGGTCGACTCCGGTGGTGGTTGCCTCCACGGCCGGCGCCGCGGCCGCCTCCGGGGCCGCCGGGATGTCGATGCGCTGCGCGGCTTCCTCGGCCTTCTGCGTCATGACCACGATGCTGATGCGGCGGTTCACGGCGTCGCGCGGGTGCTCCTTGTCGAACAGCACCGCGGAGCCGAGGCCGGTGACCCGCGCGATCTGCTGCGTGTCGTAGCCCGCCGCCTCGAGCGCGCGCCGCGCCGCGTTGGCGCGGTCGGTGGACAAATCCCAGTTGGTGTAACCGCTGATGCCCGCGTACGGCGTGGCGTCGGTATGCCCGGTGATGCTGACGCGCTTCGGCACGGTCTTCAGGTATTGCGTGACTTCGTCGAGGATCGCCACCGTGTATGGCTTGAGGCGCGAGCTGCCGAGATCGAACATCGGCCGGTTCTGCGCGTCGACGATCTGGATACGCAGTCCCTCCGGCGTGATGTCGAGCAGCAGCTGGTCCTTGAAGGGCTGCAGCGCCTGGCTCTTGTTGATCGCCTCCTTCAGGTCCTGCAACAGCGCGTCGAGCTGGCGGCGCTCCTCCTCGATGCGTTTCGCTTCCGGGTTGAGATCGATGGGCGGTGCGGGCGAGGTCATCACGGTCGCGCCGATCCGGTCGGCCTTCCGCAGCGAGCTCTTGGGCGCGTCGAGCCCGCCACCCAGGTTGATCGGCGAGGTGCTGGCGCCGCCCGGACCCATCTGGCCCGGCGCGGGCTTCACGCTCTTGCCCGGCTCCATGCTGGGATTCTTGAAGTAGTCGAAGATCGCGGCACGCTGTTCCTTCGACACGGCCGTGACCAGCCACATGACCAGGAAGAACGCCATCATCGCGGTGACGAAGTCGGCGTACGCCACCTTCCACGCGCCGCCATGGTGGCCGCGCGCGACCTTCTTGACGCGCTTGATGTAGATAGGCCGTGGCGCGTCGGAACCCGGCGATCGTGGTTTCGCGGACACGGGATCAGGCAGCCCGGGGACGGCCCTTGAGCTCGTTCTCGAGATCCGCGAAGGTCGGGCGAACTTCGCTGTACAGCAGCTTGCGCGCGAACTCCACGGCCACCGACGGTGCGTAACCGCGCACGCTCGCGACCAGCGCCATCTTCACGACCTCGAAGGCCTTGGAGCCCTCGTTGGCCTTGGACTCCATGGCCGAGGCGATGGGGCCGACGAGACCATACGAGACCAGGATGCCGAGGAACGTGCCGACCAGCGCCGCGCCCACCTTGTGGCCGATGCTGGCGGTGTCCGCGCCCTCGAGCGCCGACATGGTGTTCACGATGCCGAGCACCGCGGCCACGATGCCGAAGCCGGGCAACGCATCGGCGACCTTCTGCACGGCGTGCGCGGGCTCGTGCGCTTCCTTGTGGTGGGTCTCGAGCTCGTACTCGAGCAGGCTCTCGAGCTCGTGCGGATCCAGGTTCCCGCCGACCATCAGGCGCAGGCAGTCGGTGATGAACACCACCATGTGGTGGTCCGCCAGCACCAGCGGGTACTGCTGGAACAGGCGGCTCTCCTCGGGTTTCTCGAGGTCGGCTTCGATGGCGAGCAGGCCCTCCTTGCGCACCTTCATGAGGATGTCGTAGATGAGCTTGAGCAGCGTGACGTAGTCCTCGCGTTTGTAGCGCGGACCCTTGTGGATGCTCAGCGCCTCGCGGAACGAAGCCTTGACGATCTTCGGCGGGTTGCTGATGAGGAATGCGCCGAAGGCGGCACCCACGATGATGAGGATCTCCGTGGGATGCCACAGCGCCATGATGTGGCCACCCTCGAGGATGAACCCGCCCAGGACGCAGCCGAGCACGACTACCGAGCCGATGATTTGGACCATGTTTGCCGACCGACCGAATTGAAGGGCGCCGTGGGAAGCGCCGCGTTGGTCTCTCTATCGGCCGCGACAGGCTTGAGTGAACCGCGATTCGCGCACGAAACAGGCGGGCTGTCTCGCAAAGCAAAACACCGCGCTGCCGGGGGCGCCCGGTAGCGCGGTGCTGGAAATTCGCGCCAGGCCTGGTGGCCTGGCCGGCGGATCAGCCCTTGGCCTTGAACGCGCGGACCTGCACGTTGAACTGGTCGGCGATGCGCACCAGCTCCTTCTGTGCGGCTTCCTTGCTGGCCGCGCTCTTCTCGCACGCCAGGTACTCTTCCATCGAAGTCTTGAACGCGTCGACGGCCCGCTTGGCGGCCATCATTTCTTCCATCGCGGCGGTCTTGCCGTCCGGAATCGATCCGGGGGCAGTCGGCCGCTCGCAGCCGAAGCCCGGCGCCGCGAATGCAGCCATCAGCACGGCGATCGATACAGTCTTCTTCATCTCTCTCTCCATAGTAAGTAACCCCACGCCCCTGGGGTCCTGGGCCTGTATCGGCCGCCTGCAGTCGGCCTTGCGGAACTGCATCACGCTTGTGGCATCGCAGCGCCGCCGGATTCCCGTCGCGCGCCGGAAATCCGTCGCCGCCCGGCGCGAGGCGGTTCACACAGGTAACGAAATGTGACGCCTTTCCCCTGAGCCAACGGATATCGCCGCCGATAGCGAGCCCGGGACCGCCAGAAATCAGCGAACGGTCGCGCGATGGCGGGGGGTCATTCCGATGCATAAAGAAGATTCCAGGGCCGCGAGTGCCGCCGACGGTGGCGGTTCGCGCCAGGTACTGACGTTCTCGCTGGGTCGCGAGGTCTACGGGGTCGACATCCTGCGCGTGAAGGAAATCCGCGGCTGGTCGCCCGTGACGCGCATTCCGCAGTCGCCGGGTTCGGTGCTGGGCGTCCTCAACCTGCGTGGCGCCATCGTGCCCATCATCGACCTGCGCGTGCGCTTCTCGCTCGCGAGCGCCGAATTCAACGCCATGACCGTGATCATCGTGCTGTCGCTGCGCACCGGCGAAGGGCAGCGCGAATGCGGCGTGGTGGTCGACAACGTCAAGGACGTGGTCGATATCGACGTCGACAACATCCGGCCCGTGCCGTCGATGAGCGCGGGCGCCGCCAGCGAATTCATCCAGGGCATCACCACCATCGACGAGCAGATGCTGATCCTGCTCAACCCCGATGACCTGGTGGAGAACGAACTGTCCGCCACTTCCACTGCCGAGCAGGCAGCCTGATCCGCATCCGAGAAATACGACGAGACTTCCATGCGCCTCAATCCCTTCAAGAACATTCGCCTCTCCTTCCAGCTGTTCGGACTGGTGGTCATCTTGCTCGGCATCTCCGCGGGCCTGATGGTCTACGCCATGCGGCAGGTGCAGGCGACGCAGGGAACGCTCAAGCACACCATCGACAACCGCATGGTCTCGGGCCAGTCGTTGCAGGGCGTCGCGGACGCGCTGACGCTGGCGCTCGAAGGGTCGCTCGCCGTGGTCGAGAAGAAGCAGGACGCGCAGGAAGCTCATGACCAGATCAAGACCGCCGTCGACAAGGCGCGTGACGACTGGGACCGCTACTTCCTCGGCGAAATGATCGAGGACGAGCAGAAGCTCGCCGACGAGACCACGCCGATGCTCGATGCCGCGTACGGCACGATCGGCAAGCTGCTCAAGAAACTCGAGAAGGGCGAGGTCGCGGATCTCGCCGGCTGGCGCAACGACACGCTGCGTCCGGCCCTGGCCGACGGCGCGCGCAACCTCAAGCAGCTGATCGGCATGCAGCTGACGGCCGCCAACATGGACCTCGACAAGGCCAAGGCGAGCTACGCGCTCGCGCAGCGCAATGGCGCGTACCTGCTGGCCGGCGGCGGCGTGCTCGCCGTCCTGCTGGCGCTGTTCATCATCCGCGGCGCCATGCGCAAGCTCGGCGCCGATCCGCGCGAAGCCTCCGAGGTCGCGCGCCGCATCGCCTCGGGCGACCTGCAGTTCGAGCTGGAAGCCAACCGTCACGACGACGTGAGCCTGATGGGCGCGCTGCGCCAGATGAAGGCCAGCCTGCTGCATTCCAAGCTCGACTACGAAGGACAGATCAACGCCATCGCCAGGGTGCAGGGCGTGATCGAGTGCACGCCGGGCGGCGAGGTCATCAGCGCCAATGACATCTTCCTCAAGATGCTGGGCTACACGCTCGAGGACGTGCGCGGCAAGAACTATTCGATGTTCGTCGACGCCGAGGTGCGGGGCACCGCCAGCTACCAGGGCTTCTGGCCGGCGATGGCGCGCGGCGAGAGCAAGCAGGGCGAGTATCGCAAGGTCACGCGCGACGGCCGCGAGGTGTGGGTGCAGGGCGTCTACAACCCGATCCTCGACGCCGAAGGCAAGCCGTCCAAGGTGGTCGCGTACCTGACCGACATCACCCGGCAGCGCCAGGAAGCGCTGCTCAACGCCGCGTTCCGTGGCGCGCTCAACCAGCTCGACGCGAACGTCATGGTGGTGGACAACGACCTGCAGATCATCTTCGTGAACCCGGCCGCCACGGCCATGCTCGGCCGCGCGCAGGCGGACTTCCGCCGCGACCTGCCGAAGTTCGATGCCCAGGCCCTGCAGGGCGCCAGCCTCGAAACGATGACGCGCGAGCCCGCGGTGTTGCGCGGCGCGGTCGAGCGGCTCACCGACCTCGCGACACGCCAGGAAGTCATCGGTGGCCGCACCATGAAGGCCATCATGAGCCCGATGAAGGACGACACCGGTCGGCGCCTCGGCACCGTGCTCGAGTGGTTCGATCGCACGCAGGAAGTCGCCACCGAATCCGAATTGCAGGAAGTCATCACGGCGGTCACGGCGGGCAATCTCGCCAACCGCATCTCGCTCGAAGGCAAGCGCGACTTCTTCCTGATCCTGTCACGCGGCATCAACGAGCTGGTCGATGCGATCGGTGGCGTGGTCGAGGAAGTGCAGGGCCTGGTCTCCGCCGCCAACCAGGGCGACCTCACGCGCCGCATCGTCACCCAGGGCAAGCCGGGCTTGCTGGTGAAGATCGGCACGGGCATCAACGATCTGACCGCGAACCTCTCGAGCCTCGTCTCGCAGGTCAAGGCGGCCTCGCTGTCCGTGAGCCGCGGCGCCGACGAGATCAGCCAGGGCAACGCCAATCTCTCGCAGCGCACCGAGGAGCAGGCCTCGTCGCTGGAAGAGACCGCCTCGTCGATGGAAGAGATGACCAGCACCGTCAAGCAGAATGCCGACAACGCGGGCCAGGCCAGCCAGCTCGCGGTCGCCGCGCGCGACCAGGCCGAGAAGGGCGGTGCGGTGGTGTCGAAGGCCGTGAAGGCCATGACCGAGATCAACGAGTCGTCGAAGAAGATCAACGACATCATCGGCGTGATCGACGAGATCGCGTTCCAGACCAACCTGCTGGCGCTCAATGCCGCGGTCGAGGCCGCGCGCGCGGGCGAGCAGGGCCGCGGCTTCGCGGTGGTCGCCTCGGAGGTGCGCAACCTGGCCGGCCGCTCGGCCACGGCCGCCAAGGAGATCAAGGCGCTCATCCAGGACAGCGTGCGCAAGGTCGACGAGGGCTCGGCGCTGGTCACGCAGTCCGGCGCGACGCTCGAGCAGATCGTCACCGCCGTCAAGAAAGTCACCGACATCGTCGCGGAGATCGCGGCGGCGTCCAACGAGCAGTCGGCCGGCATCGAGCAGGTCAACAAGGCGGTGATGCAGCTCGACGAAATGACGCAGCAGAACGCCGCGCTGGTCGAGCAGGCGTCGGCCGCCAGCCAGTCCATGGCCGAACAGGCGCGCAGCCTCAACGAATCGATGCAGCGCTACCGCGTGGCCGATTCGGACGAAGTCGAGGCGGAAGTCGCGACGCCGCGCGCCGGCGCGCCGGCCGCGCAGCCCGAGCGCCGCAAGGCGGGCCGACCGTGGTCGCAACGTGCCGAAAAGCCCGCGCCGGCGCCGGCCATGAAAGTGGCCAACGCCCCGGCGGACGGCGGCGACGATTCGGTCTGGAAGGAATTCTGACGTGAGGTGGGTGCGACACCGCAACTGGCGGGCGCACCCGGCGAACGGGTAGCCTCTCGCGCCATGACTTCAATGGTGGTTGTGCTCATTGGCGGCGCCCTGGCCGTCGTCGCGGGCGTGGTCATTTTCATGCGCGCCACGCGCGAGAAGGATCCGCCGGTCGATCCCATCGCCGCGACCACCGGCTCCAACCGCACGCTGACCGGCACCCAGCCGACCGGCGATCGCGTGGCCATCCACTGGGACGAGGCGCTGCGCCGCTTCATTGCCTATGCGCTCGACGACGCGCCGCGCGAAGCGCTCAGCGCGCCCACCGACCCGGAGCACGCGCCGGTGTTCCAGGCCGTGGCGAACATCCTCGAGAAGGTCCAGGCGCGCCCCGAATACATCCCGCGCCGCCCCGCGCTCCTGCCGAAGTTGCTGTCGACCATCAACGACCCGCAGGCGGCCATGGTCGAGATGTCGCGCATCATCGCTCAGGATCCGGCGCTCACCGGAAACCTGCTGCGCATCGCCAACAGCCCCATGTACCGCGTCAGCAGCCTGCCGGTGGAGAGCATCGAGCGCGCCGTCACGCTGGTGGGCGTGCAGGGCATCCGCTCCATCATCGCCACCGCGCTGTTGCAGCCGGTGATGGCCAGTAGTTCGGGCGCCTATGGCCGCCTGCCCGAGCTGGTCTGGGAGCACACGCTGTATTCCGCCGCCGCCGGGGAGATGTACGCGGTGCAGGTCGAGCGCACCGAGCCGTTCATTTCGCAGCTGGTGGGCCTGCTGTATGGGCTCTCGGCCATCGTCGTGTTCCGCATCGTGCGCGACCAGTTCGCCGCGCACCCGCATCTGTATCCGACGCCCGCGAGCATCGCCCGCATGCTCGAATCCTGGGTGGCGCCGACCGCCGGTCGCATCGCCGCGAGCTGGGAGTTGCCCGAACGGGTGCAGTACGCGCTCGAGAGCCAGACGCTGGCGGCCGAACTGCAGCTCGAGAACTCGCTGGGGCGATCACTCAAGTTCGGCCGGGTCACCGGCTCGGTCATCGTGCTGTGTCGTCTCGGCCGCATCAGCGAAGCGGAAGCCAAAGCCATCCTGGTCGCCGGGGACACCCGGCGCCGCGAAGTCGAGCGGCTCTGGGACCGGTTTTCCGGCAACTTCCTGCGCACGGCCTGATCAGGCGTACCGTCCCGGCCGCGCCGGTTCTCACCCCTGCAATAAAAGCTTCTTAGGGGTGGGAGAAAATCCCGCCTCGTGACACAGAGTATTCGTGGAGCGCGGAACCCTACCGGGCTCCACAGACCAATGCTGCGGAACAAGACCCCCGTTTCCGCGGACCTAGACCCCCGCTTTCGCGGGGGTCTTTTTTTACTGCTTGGGCAGCCTTTCAAGCGCCCGACCTTTTTCATTTGAAAAAAGGCCAGGCGCACGTGAGAAGGACGCCGGCGAAGCGCCGTCGTCCGTCTGGTGGAAGCACGCTGAAGTTTTCGCCCCTCAGCCTTTCCCTGACGGGTAAGCTCTCGACCTCGATGGGGGAAAGGACTCTGAACAACGACATCCAGGGCGGCTGCATGTGCGGCGCCGTGCGGTATTCGGCCACGGCCAATCCGGTGAACAGCATGATCTGTCACTGCCAGTCCTGCCGGCGGTCGGCGGCGTCGCCGGTGGTGGCGTGGGTGACGTTCGCGAAGGCGGAATTCCGCTTCACGCGCGGCACGCCGGTCGAGTACGAATCCTCGGCGAAGGTGCGGCGCAAGTTCTGCGGTGCGTGCGGCTCGCCGTTGGCGTACGAACACCTCAGCACGCCGGACTTCGTCGACGTGACCACGTGCAGCCTGGATGCGCCGTGGGGATTTCCGCCGACGCATCACTCCTGGCTCAGCGACGACATCGGTTGGGTGAAATTCGGCGACGGCCTGCCGACCTTCGAGCGTTCGCGCTTTGGCGACCCCTCCTGAGCTCGACACGCCGCGCCTCACGCTGCGGCGGCTCGAGGCAGGCGACGCCGCATTCATCGCCGGGCTGCTGAACCAGCCCTCGTTCCTCGCCAACATCGGCGACCGCGGCGTGCGCAACGAAGACGATGCGCGTCGCTATCTATTGGAAGGCCCGATGGCGATGTACGCACGACACGGCTTCGGGTTGTGGCACGTGGCGCGCAAGCCGGATGGTGTTGCGATCGGCATGTGCGGGCTGTTGAAGCGCGCCAACCTGCCGGACGTCGACCTGGGCTACGCGTACCTGCCTGACTACTGGGGCCAGGGCTATGCCTTCGAGGCCGCCGCGGCGACGCTGCGACACGCGGCGGTGAAATTCGGCCTGGCGCGCGTCATCGCGGTGGTTTCGCAGCACAATTCGGCCTCGATTCACGTGCTGGAGAAGCTCGGCATGCGCTTCGAGCGGCTGCTCCCACTGCACCCCGGCGAACCCGAAGTGCGCCTGTACGGCGTCGAGCTGCGCGCCTGAGCGCGCGGCCCGCGCCGCTCACTTCGACGATTCGTCGATCACCTTGCCGATCTTCGCGCCGGTCTCGACCTTGAGGTCGACCGCGCGCTCGAACCGCAGGTCGCCGTCGACGATGCAGGTCGCGCAGATGCGGATCTTCGGCGGCTTGTCGTTGCCCCAGTTCCAGCCGTTATTGCGGGATTTCTTGACGATGATGCCGCCGCGCACGTGCGCGCCGGCGGTGAGCTCGATGTCGCCGTTGTAGGTGTTGAGGTCGCCGCCGACCTCGGCGCCCTCGATCTCGATTTCACCGGAGACGGTGCGCACGTCGCCCCCGACGCGGGCGCCCTTCGAGAGGTGGATTTCGCCGTTGACCGTCGTAGCTCCGCGCTCGACCGCGGCGCCTTCGCCGAGTCTCAATTCGCCATTGACCGTCTTGGCCTCGCCGACACGCGCGTTGTCCTCGATCTCGATCTCGCCGTTCACGGCATGGGCCGAGTCGACGGTGGCGCCACTGCCGACGCGCACGTCGCCATTCACGGTGCTCACTGAGTCATAGGTTTCGCCGGGCGCGGCCTTGACCGAGCCATTGACGGACGTGATCGAGTGGCCGTTGCCGGCCAGGGATGACTGCGGGCCCGCGGCCCACGCGATGCAGACAATGGCGAAGCCGGCGAGCGCCAGGGCGGATTTCATGGAGGCGTCCTCTGGTAGACCTGTGCGGAATTGGACGCAGTCGAAGGAGGCGCGGTTGCAATCGGCTCCGGAAAAAAGAAGCCCCGCTTGCGCGGGGCTCATTGGTCGCTTGCTTGCTTGTTGTGGAGGAGTGTTTTCGCTCTTCTTCTTGTTGTCCGATGCGGTCTTGTCTCAGCCGCTTGCTCCAGAAAGAGCAAGCGCTGTGCCAGAGGAATCCGACACGCGGTTTGCTGTCGAATCGACCGGGCGGGGCCTCGGGCGACTCAAAATTCGACTTTGGGCAATATGTCACGTCGGCAGGGACTGACCTGCTGTCAAAATCTCCGACACCGGGCTCGCTGCGGCGCACGACATAAATGTGTGCACTGCGACGGCATTCTTTTGGAATCAATAAGTTGCGCTAAAGCCGACGAGTGTAAATGACCTCGACAACCGGAAGTCTCCTGCGCCGCGCGAGCAAGGCCGCCCTGGGCCTCGCGGTGGCGGTTTTCGTGCTGCTCCCCATCGCCGGCCGGGCCGAGTCGATCCCGCGTCCCGCAGGCATCCAGGCCGACGTGGATTTCTGGATTCGCGTGTACACCGAGGTGACCACCAACGAGGGTTTCCTGCACGACGAGCGCAATCTCTCGGTGGTCTACGAGGCCATCAAGTTTGGCGCGGGTACATCGCCGCGCGAGCGGCAGCGGCTGGTCGACGATCGCCGCGACCGGTACGTCGAGTCACTGCGGCGCATCGCCGCGGCCCTGTCCACCGAAGAGGGCCGCAACGGCCTGTCGGCCGAAGACCGGAAAGTGCTGGCGCTCTGGGGACCGAATCCCAGTGCCATCCTGCTGCGCGATGCCGCGCAGCGCATCCGCTTCCAGCTCGGCCAGGCCGATCGCTTCAAGGAAGGGCTGATCCGCTCCTCGAGCTGGTCCACGCACATCGCCGAGACCTTCGCGAACCAGGGCCTGCCGCCCGAGCTCGCGGTGCTGCCACACGTCGAGTCGTCGTTCAATCCGGCGGCCTACTCGAAGGTGGGCGCCGCCGGGCTCTGGCAGTTCATGCGCTCCACCGGGCGGCGCTACATGCGCGTCGACGACGCGGTCGACGAGCGGCTGGATCCCTATCGTTCCACCGAGGCCGCGGCGCAGCTGCTGGCCTACAACTACCGCGCGCTCGGCAGCTGGCCGCTGGCGCTGACCGCGTACAACCACGGCGCCGCCGGCATGCGCCGCGCCAGGGACACCGTCGGCACCGACGATTTCGTCAAGATCAATCGCACCTACAACAGCCGCACCTTCGGCTTCGCATCGCGCAACTTCTTCCCGTCGTTCCTCGCCGCGCTGACCATCGACGAGAACCCGGAGAAATATTTCGGCGCGCTCGACCGCCGCCCCGAGCTCAAGTTCCACGAGGTGGCGATGCCGGCATTCGTGCGGCTGACCACGCTGGAGCGCACGCTCGGCCTCGACCGCGAGCAGCTGCGCACGCTGAACCCGGCGTGGCGGCCGACTATCTACCAGGGGACGCGCCTGGTGCCGCGCGGCTACCGGCTGCGCCTGCCCGCCGACACGCGCGAGAAGTGGACCGCCGAGCTGCTGATGGCGCGCCTGCCGCCGAACGAACTGTATGCCGGGCAGATCACGCCGCGCTCGCACCGCGTGCGCAAGGGCGAGTCGATGCAGTCGATCGCCGCGCACTACGGCATGACCGCCGCGCGACTGGCGCAGATGAACGGGCTCAACCCCAACGCGCAGCTGCGTGCCGGCCGGCGCCTGCACCTGCCCGAGCAATTGCCGCGTACCCTGGGTGCGCCCGCGGTGCCCGCCAGCGTGGTCGCCGCGGCCACGCCGCCGGCGTCACCGGAAAACGCCACGGCCGAGACCGCGCCGGCCGAAGAGTTCTACGTGGTGCGTCGTGGCGACTCGCTGCAGCTCATCGCGGCGCGCGTCAAGGTGCCGGAGGCGCAGCTGCTGCGCATGAATGCGCTCAAGGATCCCGATCGCCTGTACGAAGGGCAGCGCCTGCGCATCGCGCGCGAGGCGGCGCCGGCCGTGGTCGCGGCCGTCGCGCCCGACGAGGTCGAAACCAGCGTGGCCACCCTCGATGCCGCGCGCGGCGAGGCGCAGCGCGAAGCGTCCGCGGTGGAGATCGTGCGCGAGGAGACCACGCGTCCCATCGGCACGGGCGAGCCCCGTCGAGGCCGGCCGCGTTCGGCGGCGGTGGTGGCCATGGAGGCTGCGAGCACGGCGGAAGTGGCCGAGTCGGTGGTGCAGGCCGCCGAGACGGCGCGCGAGCCGGTTTCGGCCAGCCAGGCCGAGGACCTGAGTCCCGCGCTCGGTCCGGTGAGCGTCACCCAGGCGCTCGCCGACTCCATCGACTACCAGGTGCGCGACGACGGCTCGATCCGCGTCGAGGCCACGGAGACGTTGGGACACTACGCCGACTGGCTGCAGATCCCGACCCAGAGGCTGCGCAACCTGAACAAGCTCAAGGCTCGCCAGCCGGTGCAGCTCGGGCAGAAGCTCAGCCTCGACTACTCGAAGGTGTCGCGCGAGGCCTTCGAACAGGTGCGGCGCGACTACCACGTCAAGCTGCAGGGCGAGTTCTTCGTGCAGCACCGCATCGCGGGCACCGAGGTGTACATCGTGCGGCGCGGCGATTCGCTGTGGACCATGACGCAGAGATTCAGCAACCTGCCGATCTGGCTGCTGCGCCAGTACAACCCCGACACCGACCTCGCGGACCTGCGGCCCGGCACGCAGGTGGTGATGCCCAAGGTCGAGGTCCAGGCCGGTAGTTAGAGAAACGGGGGCATTCCCGGCTTTTCCACGGCCGGGCGTTCAGCGAGCGGCGAATTCCCGCAGCCGCGGATCCTCGCTGGTGTCCGCCTGGTACTCGGTGTCGACCGGGCCCCTGGGCGTTTTCTCCGTGATCCGCACCGTGATGTGGCCGCCCTTGCCGAGCCTGGCGATGGTGTCGTCGCCGGCGCGGAAATAAAACAGCGCGATCCACGGGGTCGAGAGCTTGTACGGCGACTGCTTCAGGCCGGCGAAATCCGGGCTGCGGCCCATCTCGCCGAGCGCGAGTTCGGTGCCGTCCACCCGCAGTTCGGGCGTGCCGGGCTCGGACTTCTCGTCCAGCGGCAGGGCGATCATCAGGAACATCTCGCGCTTGCCCATCTGGTTGGTCTCGAAAGGTCCGAGAAATCCGAAGCGGCCGAAGGCCGCGCGGCTGATCGTCTCCTGGTAGAGCTCGACGGGTTTGCCGAGGCGCGCGATGGTCACGCCGGTCTCCTCGTCGATCTGTTCGACCACGGGGGCGTCGTTGGGCAACGCCGCGCAGGCGGCGAGCAACGTCGATGCACACAGGAGGAAGAGTGCGCGGATGAGTGGCGGGGCAAGTGATCGTTCACGTTGGCTTGTCATAATCGAT
Source organism: Steroidobacteraceae bacterium (assembly GCA_035701825.1). Lineage (GTDB taxonomy): Bacteria > Pseudomonadota > Gammaproteobacteria > Steroidobacterales > Steroidobacteraceae > CADEED01. Next base: position 8,186 of record DASSRK010000030.1, on the reverse strand, counting down.
CGCGACAGACATTCTTGTTGCATTGAACACCCCAAGCTGTGACGCGCTCCATTAGTGACTGCGCCAGCGGACCCTATACTTTATATAGCTGATAAGTGTTTGTTTCGTAAACAGATGTCGCTAGCTACCAAAATCATTGCCCCGGCCGGCCTGATGCTGGCGTGCCTCTTCTCGGGTACCGCCTCGGGCGACGCGCTTCCCTATCATGCCCGCGCCATGGCGGCGATGGGCGTGGAGTTGCCGACCGCCGATCGCGTGCTGGTGCGCAAGTCCGAGCGTCGCCTGTACCTGATGCGCGGCAACGACGTGCTGCGCGCCTACCGGATCGCGCTCGGTCTCAACCCGGGCGGTGCGAAGGAGCGCGCCGGAGATTTCCGCACGCCCGAAGGCAGCTACCGGCTCACGCGCCGCAACGCGCGCAGCGACTTCTTTCTCTCGATCCAGGTCTCCTATCCGAACGAGCAGGACGTGCGCAACGCCAGGCGCAATGGCTGGCAGCCCGGCGGCTCGATCATGATCCACGGCCTGCCGAACGATCCGCGCCACGCTCCTGACTACTACGCCACGCAGGACTGGACCGATGGTTGCATCGCGGTGACCAACGCGGACATGGTGGAAATCTGGATGATGACGTCGGACAACGTACCGATCGACATCCAGCCCTGAATCCCCGGGCCCGATCCGGGGCCACTTCCCTCGGTCTAGTACACTCGCGTTCCTCAAGGAAACGTGAGCGTCGAGGGGATATCTTGGAAACCAGCATCGTCATTCCCGATTTCGTGGACGCGCGCATCGGACCGCGCGGCAGTCTCGAAAACCTGTCGCAGGCCGAAATCGAAAAGCTGCTCGACTCGCGCGCCGGTGGCCTCTACCAGTTGTTCCGCAAGTGCGCGCTGGCGGTGCTGAATTCCGGCAGCGAGAGCGACAACGCCAAGGAAATCTTCGACCGGTACCGGGATTTCGAAGTCGAGCTGGTGCGCCAGGCCTGGGGCATCAAGCTCGAGATGAAGAACGCTCCCGGCCAGGCGTTCGTCGACGGCGAGATGATCCGCGGCATCAAGGAGCACGTGTTCGCGGTGCTGCGCGACGTGATCTTCATCTCCAACGAGATCATCGAGAGCGGCCGGTTCGATCTCGAGAACCCGGCGGCCATCACCAACGCGGTGTTCCACATCCTGCGCAATGCGCGCGTGCTGGACTTCAAGTCCAAGCCGAACCTGGTGGTGTGCTGGGGCGGCCATTCCATCAATACCGAGGAATACCAGTTCACCAAGAAGGTGGGGTACGAGCTCGGCCTGCGCGGGCTCGACGTGTGCACGGGCTGCGGCCCGGGCGCCATGAAGGGCCCGATGAAGGGCGCGACCATCGGCCACGCCAAGCAGCGCATCGTGGGCGGGCGCTACATCGGGCTCACGGAACCCGGGATCATCGCCGCCGAGCCGCCGAACCCGATCGTGAACCAGCTGGTCATCATGCCGGACATCGAAAAGCGCCTCGAAGCCTTCGTGCGCCTGTCGCACGGCATCGTGGTGTTTCCGGGTGGCGTGGGCACGGCGGAGGAAATCCTCTACCTGCTGGGCATCCTGCTGGAGCCCGCCAACGCGGGGCAGCCGCTCAAGGTGGTGCTGACGGGGCCGAAATCCACGGCCGAATACTTCGTGCAGATCAAGCGCTTCATCGCCGGCACGCTGGGCGAGAAGGCGGCCGGGCTGCTGCACGTGATCGTGGACGACCCGGCCGAGGTTGCGCGCTACATGGTCGGGGTCATGGAGGAGGTGCGGGATTACCGCCGCGCCAACAGCGACTCGTACAACTACAACTGGCTGCTGAAGATCCCGCCGGCCTTCCAGCACCCCTTCGAGGTGACGCACGAGGCCATGCGGGCGCTGCGGCTGTACCGCGACCAGCCGGCGCACGAGCTGGCGGCCGACCTGCGGCGCGCCTTCTCGGGCATCGTGACCGGCAACGTCAAGGAAAACGGGGTGCGCGCCATCGAGAAGTTAGGTCCGTACGAGCTCACGGGCGACCCGGCGGTGATGAAACTGCTGGACGAGCTGCTCACGGCGTTCGTTGCGCAAAAACGCATGAAGCTCCCGGGCAGCGCCTACCGTCCGTGCTATCGGCTGGTGGCCTGAGCTATCCGAACAATAATCCGGTTATGCGTTAAATCGGATCGCCGGCGGCGCGATTCGCCACGACATAAGGAAAAAATCTCTGCGACGTGGCGCGCATCATCCGCAATCGGCTGAGGGCGCGTGAAACAGTTCCTGTCGTATCGGTGCGACGAAAACGTACGCTTCCCCACGCACACAACGGGAGCGTTGCATGAGTTCTTCAGACAAAAACCGCGCGAACATGGCGAATGGCTCGCCGCCGCCGGTCGGCACTGATGCGTACGCTGCCTGGCTGGAGCGAATGCAGCGGACCCGCGGCCGCCACGCCGCCATCACCAAGAATCTCTACACCTGGTCTAGCTACAAGCACTGGGCCGACAAGGTGAAGGGTTCCTGGGAAGAAGAGCCGGTCCCGTCCAAGAAGTAGGACGCGGAAGACGGAGCCGGAGCATGCATTCCGGCATAAATCGGCGGGGACGCGGTTTACTGACTCACTTTGGTGAGTTATGCCGGAATGCATGCTCCGGCACCATCTCACACTCTCTCAAGCCAGGACGAAGCGTGCGTCGTGCGCGCCGGTCTCGCCTGTCCCTGATTCGATGACGGCTTCCGCGGTGTTCGGCGTCACCTGGGGCGCCGGCTGCTCCTGCATCGGCGGGGGCTGTTCGGCGAGCACCCGCTCGGGTTCCAGCCAGGCGAGCAGGCCCTGCCATTGGGCCAGGTCTTCCTTCACCGTGTACGGCTTCATCTCGTGGATGCCCACGCCCTGTTCGGCGGCACGCACGTAGTTCTGCGAATCGCGCACCGTGGCGATCACCGGGATGTCGAGCTTCTCGAGGAAGCGCATCAGCGCCTGGAACATCAGCGTGTTCTTGCGGACGCGGTTGGCGACCACGCCGATGCGGTTCTCGGCGCGCTTGATCTTGGCCACCAGCAGCAGGTCGGCGATGCAGCGCGAGGCGGCATGGATGTCGATGTCCGAGGGCAGCACCGGCACGATGACCTTCTGCGCATCGCGCACCAGCTCGGGCATGGCGCGCGCCTCGACCGCGGCGGGGCTGTCGACCACGATCTTCTGCGTGCCCTCGGGCACGCGCATCTGCCAGCTCATGGTGGTGCGCGAATCGCGCTCGAAGGTGGCGATGCCATTGATGACGGGCTGCGGCATCTTGCGCTTGCGCAGCCAGCGCGTGGCCGAACCCTGCGGATCCCGGTCGATGAGCAACGTGTTGTCGCCGCGCGCGGCGAAGTACGCCGCGAGGTTGATCGCGAGCGTCGTCTTGCCAGAGCCCCCTTTAGGGTTCAGTACGACGATGCGTTGCATATGCCGTCCAGGATGTTTGTCAGAATGTGGTTCTGATGTGAGGCACTCGAAAGACTAGCGATGCCGCCGGGGCCAGGCAACCAACCCGCGTTCGACTGTGACCCCCGACACAGCCACGTGGCATCCGTGTTCCTACGATGGCTCCCATGGAACGCTTCCTGCTGCTCTGGGACGAAATCGACGACTTCGTTGGCACGAGTCGTTACATGTTCAAGAACACGGCACTGGCGATCTGGACTTCGGTGCGCAAGCGCTGAAGGTCGCGCTCCGGGACGGTATCGCCGCCCCCTGATTCGGTTCCAGCCTCCCCCTTGAATTAAGTAGCGGGCGCCCGCACCCTGCCGGCGCCATGACGACCCCACAGAAAGAAACCCTCGGCTTCCAGGCCGAAGTGCGTGAGCTGCTCAAGCTCATGATCCATTCCCTCTACAGCCACCGGGAAATCTTCCTGCGTGAGCTGATCTCCAATGCCTCGGACGCCAACGACAAGCTGCGTTTCGAGTCGCTGGCCAAGCCCGATCTGCTGGCCGGCGATGCCGAACTCGCGGTCTGGATCGAGGCCGACAAGGAGCAGGGCACGCTCAGCATCCGCGACAACGGCATCGGCATGAGCCGCGAGGAAGCGATCTCGCACCTCGGCACCATCGCGCGCTCGGGCACCGCGGAGTTCTTCAAGAAGCTGTCGGGCGACCAGCAGAAGGACTCGACGCTGATCGGCCAGTTCGGCGTGGGCTTCTACTCGGCCTTCATCGTCGCCGACCGCGTGACCGTATTGACCCGCCGCGCCGGCCTCGCTGCCTCCGAAGGCGTGCGCTGGGAATCGGCCGCCGACGGCGAATTCACCGTCGAAACGGTGGAACGCGAGCAGCGCGGCACGACCATCGTGCTGCACCTCAAGGACGACGCGAAGGAATTCCTCGACGCCTGGCGCCTGCGCTCGCTGGTGCGCCGCTATTCGGATCACATCGCCTTCCCGGTGCGCATGCCGAAGGAGGGCGCGGCGACGCTGGAATACGAGGCGGTCAATCGCGGCACCGCGCTGTGGGCGCGACCGAAATCCGAGATCAAGGACGAGGAATACAAGGAATTCTTCGAGTACCTGTCGCACGGCGCGGGCGAGCCGCTCACCTGGTCGCACAACCGCGTCGAGGGCAAGCGCGACTACACCAGCCTCATCTACATCCCCGGTAGCGCCCCCTTCGACCTGTGGCAGCGCGACGGCGCTCGCGGACTGAAGCTGTACGTGCGCCGCGTGTTCATCATGGACGACGCCGAGCAGTTCCTGCCGTTGTACCTGCGCTTCGTGAAGGGCGTGCTCGATTCGGCCGACCTGCCGCTGAACGTGTCGCGCGAGCTGCTGCAGGCCGACAGCGAAGTCGAGGCCATGCGCGCCGCGCTGACCAAGCGCGTGCTCGACCTGCTGGCCAAGCTCGCCAAGGACGAGCCCGGCAAGTACCAGACGTTCTGGAAAGAGTTCGGCGCCGTGCTCAAGGAAGGCCTCGCCGAAGACCACGGCAACCGCGACCGGATCCTGCCGCTGCTGCGCTTCGCCAGCACCCACCAGTCCGGCGACGAGGAAAACGTCTCGCTGGCCGATTACGTGGCCCGCATGCAGACCGGCCAGGACAAGATCTACTTCGTGGTGGGCGAGAATCTCGCCGCCGCGCGCAGCCACCCCGCCATCGAGGCGCTCAAGGCGCGCAACGTCGAGGTGCTGTTGTTAGGACGGCGCATCGACGCCTGGGTCATGGACCACCTGCAGGATTTCGAAGGCAAGAAGTTCAAGGACGCCACGCGTGGCGACCTGGACCTCGGCAGCCTGGCGAGCGAAGCCGACAAGCAGAAGGCCGAGGAGCAGCTCAAGGAGAGCAAGCCGCTGCTCAAGCGCATCAAGGACGCGCTCGGCGAGCGCGTCTCGGAGGTGCGCGTGAGCACGCGCCTCAAGGATTCCGCGGCGGTGCTGGTGGCCGGCGAGTACGACATGTCGGCCCCGCTGCGCCGCGCGCTCGAGGCCGCGGGCCAGGCGCCGCCGGCCACGCAACCGGTGCTCGAGATCAACGTCGACCACCACCTGGTGAAGTACCTGGAGAAGCGCGAGAACGCCGAGGAGTTCGCCGAGCTCGCGCTGGTGCTGTTCGAGCAGGCGAGCCTGGCCGAGGGTGCGCAGCTCGCCGACCCGGGCGCCTTCGTGAAGCGGCTGAACAGTCTCTGGGCACGCCTCGGCTGATGTAATAATGCCGCCCTCGCAGGCGTCCGGAGTCGAGCAATGGCGTCCAGGTCAGTCGTAGTCGTTCTGTGTGCATTGGGCATCGCGGCCTGCTCATCGCGCGAGGAACCCGCGAAGAGCACCACCGAGGCGGCACCCGCGACCGAAGCGGCCGCGCCCGCGGCGGATTCCGCCGCGCCATCGGCCGACACCGCCGCTCCCGCCACCGAACCCGCACCCAGAGGAACAGAAACCATGGCACTTCAGAAGACGGACCTCGCGCCCGGCACCGGCGCGGAGATCAAATCGGGACAGACGGCGCTGGTGCACTACACCGGCTGGCTCTACGACGCGGGCGCACCGGAGAACAAGGGCAAGAAGTTCGACAGCTCGGTCGATCGCAACGAGCCGTTCGAATTTCCGGTGGGCGCCGGCATGGTCATCAAGGGCTGGGACGAGGGCGTGGTGGGCATGAAGGTCGGCGGCAAGCGTCGCCTGGTGATCCCGCCGGAAATGGGCTACGGCTCGCGCGGCGCGGCCGGCGTGATTCCTCCGGGCGCGACCCTGGTGTTCGACGTCGAGCTCGTGGAGATTCGTTGACCCGCACGGCGCGCATTCGCGGCGCCGTGCTCGCGGCCGCGCTCGCCGGGCTGCTGGCAGGCGCGGCGCACGCCGCCACGATCATTCATGCCGGCCAGCTGATCGACGGGGTCTCGCCGCGGGCGAGCAGCAACCAGACCGTGGTGGTGGACGGCGGCAAGATCGTCGCCATCGAGCCGGGCTTCCGTAAGCCCGGCCCCAACGACGTGCTGATCGACCTGTCCGACGGCACGCTGCTGCCGGGGTTCATGGATGCCCACGTACATCTCAGCAGCGAGCAGAACCGGCGAACCGCGCTCGAGGGCTACACCCTCAACGACGTCGACCGCGCCATCGATGCGGTGGTATTCGCCCAGCGCACCTTGTTAGCCGGTTTCACCACCGTGCGCGACCTGGGTGACGGCAGCGGCGCAGTCATCGCGCTGGCACGCGCCGTGAACGCCGGCAAGGTGCCCGGGCCGCGCATCATCCCGGCCGGCAAGCCCATCGGCAGCACCGGCGGCCATGCGGACCCGACCAATGGCTGGTCGCGCGCCCTCGAGCCGGTGGGAGACGTCGAGGACGCGGTGGTCGACAGCCCCGACGCGGCGCGCAAGGCGGTGCGGCAGCGTTACAAGGAAGGGGCGCAGACCATCAAGATCATGGCGAGCGGCGGCGTGTTGTCGCTCGAGCCGCATGGCGCGGCCCCGCAGATGACCGACGCCGAGATCCGGGCCGTGGTCGAGACTGCGCGGGACTACGGTTTCAAGGTGGCGGCCCATGCGCACGGCGCCGAGGCCATCAAGCGCGCGGTGCGCGGCGGCGTCGACAGCATCGAGCACGGCACCTACCTCGACGACGAAGCCATCAAGCTCATGAAGGAGCGCGGCACCTTCTACGTACCGACGCTGTCGGCCGCGAAGTGGGTGCATGACAAGGCGCAGGACCCGACGTTCTTCCCGGAAGTCATCCGGCCCAAGGCGAACGAGATCGGCGCGCAGATCCAGAAAACCTTCGGCAAGGCCTGGAAGGCCGGCTTGAAGGTCATGTTCGGCACCGATACCGGTGTCTCCGCGCACGGCGACAACGCCGGCGAGTTCCGCCTCATGGTCGAGGGCGGGATGCCGCCGATGGCCGCCATCCAGGCGGCCACCAGCGTGCCGGCGAAGTTCCTCGGCATCGACGATCGCACCGGCAGCATCGCGGTCGGCAAGCTGGGCGAGCTCGTGGGGGTGCACGGCGATCCCCTGAAGGACATCGGCGTGCTCGAGCACGTGGTGTTCGTCATGAAGGACGACAAGGTTTTCAAGGCGCCGTGACACGCGCGGAAGTGCTGAGCATCGCGGGTCCGGCCGGCGCGCTGGAAGCGCGGCTCGAATTCCCCGACTCCGATGGCCCACCACGCGTTTTCGGCGTGGCCTGCCATCCGCATCCGTTGTACGGCGGCACCATGGACAACAAGGTGACGCACGTGCTGGCGCGCGCCATGGTGGAGTGCGGCGCGCCGGCGTTCCGTTTCAACTTCCGCGGCGTGGGCGCCAGCGCCGGCGCCTTCGACAATGGCCGTGGCGAGGCCGACGACCTGGCGGCAGTGGTGGCAGAAGGGCGGCGCCGCTTTCCCGGCGCGGCGCTGTGGTTAGGTGGGTTCTCGTTCGGCGCCTTCGTGGCGCTGCGCGGCGCGGCCACGCTCGCGCCGGACAGGCTGGTGGCGGTGGCGCCGCCGGTGGCGCGCTTCGAGCTCGGCGAGGTGGCGCATCCCGACTGCGACTGGATGCTCGCCCAGGGTGACGCCGATGACGTGGTGCCGCCCGATGCCGTCCTGTCGTGGGCGGAGCGTCAACCCAGGAAACCCCGGCTGCACGTGCTGCACGGCGCCGGCCACTTCTTCCACGGCAAGCTGCACGAACTCAAACCACTGGTCATCGATTTCCTGGGCGGTGTCAGGCAGGGAAAGCCGGGATAA
>DASSRK010000029.1:0-19904 GCA_035701825.1 Steroidobacteraceae bacterium | reverse complement strand
CTCGACGTTGTGGATCTCGACCAGCAGCTGCTGGTGCGTGGCGAGGTCCTTGACGCGCACGACGTATTGACGGCGGCCGATGGTGTCCTCGGCCCACGCCATCTTCGTGCCATCCGGGCTGATGGCGATCTCACCCACTTCGAAGAAGTCGTGGCCGCGGGCCATGTCGTTGACGTCGAGCAGGATTTCCTCGGGCGCATCCCGCGTACCTTTGCGGCGCGCGTAGATGGGGTATTCCTTGCCGGTCTCGAAGCGGCGGTAGTACCAGAAGCCGTTCATGAGGTACGGCACCGTGGAATCGTCCTGCTGCAGGCGCCCGACGATTTCCTGGTAGAGCCTGGTCTCCAGCGGCTTCAGGTGCGCCAGCATCTGGTCGGCATACGCGTTCTCGGCCTGCACGTAGGCGAGCATCTGCGGGTCTTCGCGCATGTCGTCGCGCAACCAGTAGTACTCGTCCTCGCGGCTGCCGTTGGGTGAAGTCACCCGGAAGGGCTTCTTCGCGGCGACCGGCGGTTGCGGCGCCACGCGAGTGGCGTCGGCGGGCTGGGGGAGCGTCACGGCGGCGGGAGTTTGTTTCATGGGAGTGTTGCAAGCGGTCAATGTGAGGAGGGCGGCCACGGCCAGTCGGGGATGTGCCATCGGGGACGACCTGAAAGAGCGATGCCGTAATTCTATCGGCCCTCTGGCATCATCGCGCGATGCTGGAGATCGGCAATCCCCTCAAATTCACGACCTTGCGCGATTTGTCGCGCGGCGGTGTCCGGCTTGCGCTGACTTCCGCCGCGGCGGCGGCCGTGGACCGCGGAGCCGCGGCGGTGGCCGGGATTGTCAGACGCGGCCAGCCCGCCTATGGCGTCAACACCGGCTTTGGTCGCCTCGCGCAGACCCACATCCCGAACGACCAGCTCGAGCTACTGCAGCGCAACCTGGTGCTGTCGCATGCGGTGGGCGTGGGCGAGCCGCTGCCCGCGGGCGTGGTGCGGCTGATGCTGGCGCTGAAAATCCAGGCCCTGTCGCGCGGCTACTCGGGCGTGCGCCGCGAGCTCATCGATGCGCTCGTCAGGCTGTACAACGCCGACGTGCTGCCGCGCGTGCCGTCGAAAGGCTCGGTGGGGGCGAGCGGCGACCTCGCGCCGCTCGCGCACCTGTCGGCAGTCTTGTTAGGCATCGGCGAAGTCGAGTGCGAGGGGCGGGTGATGCCGGCGCCGCAGGGGCTGGAACGCGCGGGACTGAAGCCCGTCACGCTCGCCGCGAAGGAAGGCCTGGCGCTGCTCAACGGCACGCAGACCTCGACGGCACTGGCGCTCTGGCACCTGTTCGCCATCGACAATCTGTACGCCACGGCGCTGGTGGCAGGTGCATTGTCGGTGGACGCGGCCGAGGGATCCGCCAGCCCCTTCGATGCGCGCATCCACGAGTTGCGCGGGCATCCCGGGCAGATCGCCGCGGCCGCGGCCTACCGCGAGCTGCTGGCCGACAGCCCGATCAATTCCAGCCACCGCGAATGCGGCAAGGTGCAGGACCCGTACTCGCTGCGCTGCCAGCCGCAGGTCATGGGCGCCTGCGCCGACCAGATCGAGGCGGCCCGCGTGGTGCTGATGCGCGAGGCGAATGGCGTCTCGGACAATCCGCTGATCTTCATCGAGCCGGGCCAGGTGGACGTGCTCTCGGGCGGCAACTTCCACGCCGAGCCGGTGGCCTTCGCGGCCGACAACCTGGCGCTCGCGGTGGCGGAGATCGGCGCGCTCGCCGAGCGCCGCATCGCGCTGCTCATCGACGCCACGCTCTCCGGACTGCCGCCGTTCCTGGTCAAGGACGGCGGCGTGAACTCCGGCTTCATGATCGCGCACGTCACGGCGGCGGCGCTCGCCTCGGAGAACAAGTTGCTGGCGCACCCGGCGAGCGTCGATTCGCTGCCGACCTCGGCCAACCAGGAAGACCACGTCTCGATGGCCACCTTCGCCGCGCGCAAGCTCGGTGACCTGTGCGCCAACACCTCGACCATCCTCGCCATCGAACTACTGGCCGCGGCGCAGGGCGTCGACCTGCGGGCACCCATCGTGACCTCGGCGCGGCTGCAGCGCGTGATGCAGGACATCCGCGCGCGCGTGCCGCACTACGACATCGATCGCTACCTCGCCCCGGACATCGCCGCGATGACCGAGGCGGTGCGTGGCGGAGTCATCGCCGCGCATGCGCCGCGGGTGGGTGCGCCGCGCGGATGATCCCGGCCGAGTTCTATTTCTTCGCGGCCACGCTGCTCGGCGTGGCGTTGCTGCATCGTCACACGCTGCTGGTCGCGCTCACCGGGCTCGTGAGCATCACGGCGTGGAAAGTGCTGTACGGCGATTTCGATGGCGCGCCAGGCTTGTTGGGCCTGTCCTGGCACCTGCAGGACGAGTGGGTGATCCTGGCGAACCTGTTCGCGCTGCTGGTGGGCTTCGCGCTGCTGGCCGCCCACTTCGAGCACAGCCAGGCGCCGCGCTGGCTGCCGCGGCTGCTGCCCGACGACTGGAAAGGCGGCTTCACGCTGCTGGCGCTGGTGTTCGTGCTGTCCGCCTTCCTCGACAACATCGCCGCCGCGATGATCGGCGCCACGGTGGCGCGCGCGGTGTTCGGCGGCCGCGTGCACATCGGGTTCCTCGCGGCCCTCGTGGCGGCGTCGAATGCCGGCGGCTCGGGCAGCGTGGTGGGCGACACCACCACCACCATGATGTGGCTGGATGGCGTGGCGCCGTCGCAGGTGCTGCACGCGTATGTCGCCGCGGTGACGGCGTTCATGGTGTTCGCGATCCCGGCGGCGCGGCAGCAGCAGCGATACTCGCCCATCCAGCGCGATCCGCAGGCCGACATCCAGGTGGACGGCGCTCGCCTCGTCGTGGTGGCGCTGGTGCTCGCGAGCGCGGTGGCCGCCAACGTGTATGCCAACCACCTGCCGGACGAGCAGCGCGAGACGTTCCCGATCATCGGCGCCACGGTGATCGGCGTGCTGCTGCTGCTGACGCCGTGGCGGCGCCCCGACTGGGGCGTGCTCCCGGGGGCGATGAAAGGCAGCCTGTTCCTGCTGTCCCTGGTTTTGTCCGCCTCGATGATGCCCGTGGACAGGCTGCCATCGCCGACCCCGCTGTCCACGTTCGGGCTGGGATTGCTGTCCGCGGTGTTCGACAACATCCCGTTGACCAAGCTCGCGCTCGACCAGGGCCACTACGACTGGGGAACGCTGGCCTACGCCGTGGGTTTCGGCGGCTCGATGATCTGGTTCGGCTCCTCGGCGGGCGTGGCGGTGTCGAACCTGTATCCCGAGGCGCGCTCGGTGGGCCAATGGCTGCGCCACGGCTGGCACGTGGTGGTGGGTTACTGCGCCGGCTTCACGGTGCTGCTGCTGGTGCTGGGCTGGCGCCCGGAGCAGCACTGACCGGTTGCCGATACCCCGTTCCCGGGTATCGAATGTCGATACCGCGCGTGCCGGCGCGCGGCGCGGCTTTTTACGGCAGAATGCCGCCCGCGATGGGAGAAACCACACGAATAATCGTCGCGCTCAAGCGCGCCCTGCGGGCCCGCGGCATCACCTACGCCATGCTGGCGAAGCGCATCGGCCTCAGTGAACCGTCGGTCAAGCGCATCCTGTCGCGCGGCTCGCTGAGCCTGCCGCGCCTCGAGCGCATCTGCGAGGCGGCGGGCATCTCGATGGAAGAACTGGTGCGGCCGGTGTCCTCCGCGCCGGCCGAGACGTCGGGAACGTTGTCCGCGGCGCAGGAATCCGCGCTGGCCGCGGACCCGCCGTTGCTCGCCTGTTTCTACCTGCTCACCAACGGGCACACGCCGCGCGAAGTCGCGGCCGAACTGCACGCCGACGAGAAGCAGCTGCGCCGCTGGCTGGTGAAGCTGGACAACCTGCACCTGGTGGAGCTGCGCGCGCGCCTCGGCGCGCGGCTGCGCGTGCATGCGCCGGTTTCCTGGCGCGAAGACGGGCCGATCCGCCGCACCTACGAGCAGCAGGTGCGCGAGGAATTCATGCGCTCGGGCTTCCTCGCCGCGGACGAGACGCTGCTGTTCCGCTCCGCCGAACTGTCCGACGCCTCGCGCCAGGTATTGCAGCGCAAGCTCGCGCGGCTGTCGGCCGACTTCAACGAGCTCGCCGACCTCGATCGTCACCTGCCGAGCCGCGACAAGCGCAGCATCGCGCTCATGCTGGCGTGTCGCCCGTGGGTGTTCTCGATGTTCGATGGGCTGAAGAAGCGATGACCGCGGCGAGCGCGACCAGCAGCAGGAACGCGGCCAGCCACGCGTAATAACCGACCATGAGCTCGCCCAGCTCACCGGCGCGCGCCGCCTCGACCAGCCAGTAGAGATTCATCAGCAGGCAGGCCAGCGCCACCTTGAGCATGAGCGCGGGTCGCGAAACCCGGCCGCGCAGCCAGGCGACGAACATCACCAGGAACGCCGCATTGGTGAGCGCACTGAGCAACTCGGCCGCGGCCTGTTCGCCGCGCACGGGGTTGGCGACGCCGAACGGACCGGTGAGCGCCGCGTGGAATGCCGCGTAACCCGGGTAACCGCGCACCACCGGGAGCAGCCACGAGGCGAGCCAGCATGCGGCCGCCGCCCAACCGAGCACGCGCGCCGCCCCGCCACCCGCATGTCGCGAAATCTCCATCGCCACTCCGCCGACCCGCGCGATGCCCGCGCGGGGGCAGCGTAGCGCATCGGGAGTCCCGCGCGCGTTCCGTCGGGCTCGCGGCCGGCCTCAGGACTGGCGCGGGAACTCCGCGTTGATTTCGCGCGGCGTGTCCGACAGCTGGCAGCGGCCGGAGCCGCCGCCCGACATGCCGCGCCCCGGATCGCGCAGCGTGAAGCGGCAGCGCATGTACTCGCCGTTTTCCGCCTTCAGGTTCGCCAGCACGCGGCCGCGATAGGCGCGGATGAAATCCGAGCGGGAATCCGCATCCCAGTAGCGCCAGTCGCCGCGATGGTCGGCCGTTTCCCAGCCGTCCCACAGGGGATCGAGCCGGTCGACGTGCGTGTCGCCGGTGATCTGGAAGTACTCGCCCTTGAACACGCGGCCGCTGTTGAACGTGGCCGTGATGTCGCCGGCGTGATCGCTCTCGCTCTGCCAGGTGAAGGCCACCGGACGCTGCGAGCCGCGCACATTGCCGGAGCCGGTGCCGCCCGCGGTGGTCTCGCAGGCCGAAAGCGCCAGCATCGCCAGCGCCGCAGTGGTCATCGTGAAGATTGTTTGTTTGTTCATGGCGCCTAACTTGCGCCATGGCGCGGCCCGGCAAAGCCGGAGAGCCGGCGCGCTGCAGGTAGGCCGCTTCCGAGGTGATTGTGGGCGCCGCGCCTACGTTTTGTCGGGCGGTGGCGCCCGGTCGCGGGCCGGCAGCGCGTCCTTGAAGACGTCGAAGGTCTTCCACGCCGGCACCGGCGGGACGTAGCCGGTTCGCGGCGCGTACACCGATTCCTCGGCCAGCTGCATCTTGTGGATGTAGCGCGGGCAGTTCGGGAAGATGCGCTCCGCCGTCAACCGGATCACGAACACCGCACCCGGCAGCTCCGCCAGCAGCGGGTCGTCGTCACTGACGAGCGCGGTGCCGTTGACGCGCAGGCGCTTCGGCGTTTCGAAGTCGATGAACAACAGGCCGACCTTCGGGTTGGCGCGCACGTTGCCCCAGCTGCGGTACTGGCCGTTGCCGTCGTAGTCGGGTATCGCGAGCGTGCGCTCGTCGAGCACGCGCACGAAACCGGGCAGGCCGCCCTTGTACGAGCAATCGGGTTGGCCCTGCCTGTCGGCGGTGGCGATGAAGAACATGCGGCAGCGCTGGATGAACGCCTTGTCCTCCTCGGTGAACGCGGCGCGCATGGTGACTTTTTCCAGGCGGTCGGCGAGCACCCGGGTCTCGCGCAGGTCCTGCAGGTCACGCATGCCATCGTGGTACGTCGGCGCACTCATGGTGCCTCCCTTTCAGTCCCCGGTCGGCGAAATGCGGAATTCCAGCACCGTCTGGTTTTCTTCGAGCCAGCGCGCCAGGTGCGAGGCGGCCTTCCGGTCGGTGGTCTGCAGCGTCATCTTGTGGCGCAGGCTGCGTTCGAGGCCGGTGCCCTCGAGCCGGTAGCTGAAGTTCGCGACGCTGAAGCCGAGCCTGGCCAGGAGTTCGCGCATGCCTTCCTCGGATAGATTGCCCTCGCGCGCGTACTTCACGTCGAAATAGTAGTAAGCCTGCGTCGGCACGCGCATCTCGATCATGCGGAACACCGACAGGACCAGCAGCGAGAGCACCACGGCGAACGTCATCGGCACGTACAGCCCGATGCCCGCGAGCACGCCGATGGCCGCGGTGATCCAGATGGAAGCGGCGGTAGTCAGGCCGCGCACGTTCAGGCCTTCCTTGACGATGACCCCGGCGCCGAGGAAGCCGATGCCGGTCATGATGCCCTGGGCCATGCGCGTGGGATCGAGCCGCGCTTCGCCGACGGTACGCACCCACTGGGCCTCGTACACCGTGACCAGCATCAGCACCGAGGAAGCCATGCACACCAGCACGTGGGTGCGCAGGCCGGCCGGGCGGCCGTGGAACGAGCGCTCGTAGCCGATGACCGCGCCGGCGCCGACCGCGGCCAGCAGCCGCAGCAGCATTTCGATGTGGTCGGTGCTGAACATCACTCGAGCGGCTTGGGGAACTTGCTGCTGCCCATGCGGCGGTAGTAAGTCGAGATGTCGAAATACACGGTCCGCAGGTCGTCCTTCGGGCCCTCGAGCGTGACCATCCGGTAGGCGTGCTCGCCTTCCTCGAAATTCTTCGCGTCCTGGACCGTGTAGGCCGGGTAGTGCGAGCGGATCCAGTTCTGGATCAACGTCCCGCCTTCGGACTCGCTGCGAGTCCTGATCTGCACGGCGGTGGGCATGGTTTCCCCGTTGCCGACGCCGTATTTCAGCGTGCCGCTGGGCGGCGGCGTCTGGCAGCCGGACAGCAGCCCGGCCGCGATCAACGTGGCGAGCAACGCCCGCATCGGAAATCTCCCGCGTTTCGACGAATGGCGAGGAGATTCGCGCGAGTGCGGGCCGCCGTCAATGCGGACCATGATGCGGGCGCGCAGTAACGCTGCGCGAGACACGGGGAATGCCCATGAACGATCGCCGACGCGATCCCACGGCGTGCGCTGGACCTTCATGGTTCCCGGCGCGGAAGCCGACGTGGTGGTGCGGCGGTTCGAGGCCCCCCATCACCTGGCGTTCGACTGGCCGCAGGGCATGCACGTGGACATGGGATTCGAAACCTTCGACGCGGACGCCACCCGCGTCACCGTGACGGTCGGCGGCTTCGATCCGCGCCAGTTGTTAGAGCAGGCCACCGGGACCATCGAAGGCTTCACGCTCGTGTTGTGCGACCTGAAGACGCTGCTCGAATCCGGCAACTCGGCCCACCTGGTGCGTGACAAGGCGGAGCTGATATCGCGGTCCATGGCGGCCCGCAAGGCCTGAGGCCCAGCGGGTAGGACTGGCGCGAAATCCGACGGCAATCAGCGACGTGTCCATACAGCAAGGCCGCGCGCCGGGCACTGGATGGACCGCGCCGGCGGCCTTATATAGGGTGCCTTCCCATGCCGCTCCCCCAGTTCCATCCCGCCGTCCAGGCGTGGTTCACCCAGGCGTTTCCGAACGGCGCCACGCAGGCGCAGCTCGACGCCTGGCCAGCCATTTTCAGCGGACAGCACGCGCTGATCGCCGCGCCCACCGGCTCGGGCAAGACGCTGGCGGCCTTCCTCGCGGCCATCGATTCGCTGGCGCGCGAAGGCGCCGCGGGCGCGCTGCAGGACGTGACGCGCGTAGTGTACGTGTCGCCGCTCAAGGCCCTTTCCAACGACATCCAGCGCAATCTCGAGGCGCCACTGGCGGGGATCGCGGCCGAGCTGATCGCGCGCGGCGGGCCCGCGCCCGAAATCCGCGCCGCGGTGCGCACCGGCGACACCTCGCAGGCCGAGCGCGCCGCCATGCGCCGCCAGCCGCCGCACATCCTGGTGACGACGCCCGAGTCGCTCTATCTACTGCTGACCAGCGCCTCCGGGCGCGAGATGCTGACCACCGTGCGAACGGTGATCGTCGACGAAATCCACGCCGTGGCGCAGACCAAGCGCGGCG
The DNA here is from genome assembly GCA_035701825.1 of Steroidobacteraceae bacterium. Taxonomy (GTDB): domain Bacteria; phylum Pseudomonadota; class Gammaproteobacteria; order Steroidobacterales; family Steroidobacteraceae; genus CADEED01. The sequence goes on along the minus strand of DASSRK010000029.1, from coordinate 11,767 downwards.
CGCACCTGGCCCTCACCCTCGAGCGCCTCGCCGCGAACGCCGCGCAGCCCATCCAGCGCATCGGCCTGTCCGCCACCCAGAAGCCCATCGAGGAAGTCGCAAGGTTCCTGGTCGGAGTGGGAGTGGTGTCAGGCAGGGAAAGTCGGGATAACTCGGCCCCAGTCCATGGTGATCTCTTCGCCTCGAGTGCCGAGTTATCCCGACTTTCCCTGCCTGACACCACTTCTTCCACCGCCATCGTCGATACGGGGCACGTGCGCGAGCGCGATCTCGCGCTGGTGATGCCGCCGGCGCCGCTCGAGGCGGTGATGTCGGGCGACGTCTGGACCACGGTCTACGACCAGCTGGCGCGGCTCGTCGAGGAGCACCACACCACGCTGCTGTTCGTGAACACGCGGCGCATGGTGGAGCGCGTGTCGCGGCACCTGGCCGAAAGACTGGGTGAACAGAACGTCGCCGCGCACCACGGCTCGCTGTCGAAGGAGACGCGCTTCGACGCCGAGCAGCGCCTGAAGGCGGGGCAGCTCAAGGTGATGGTGGCCACGGCCTCGCTCGAGCTCGGCATCGACATCGGCGACGTGGAGCTGGTCTGCCAGCTCGGCACGCCGCGCGCCATCTCCACGTTCCTGCAGCGCGTGGGCCGCGCCAACCACTCGGTCGGCGGCGTACCCAAGGGCCGCATCTTCCCGTCCAGCCGCGACGAGTTGGTGGATTGCACGGCGTTGCTCGACGCCGTGCGCCGCGGCGAGCTCGACCGGCTGCACATCCCCGAGCATCCGCTCGACGTGCTGTCGCAGCAGATCGTGGCCGAGGTCGCGGCGCGCGAGTACGGTGAGGACGAGCTGTTCGCGCTGGTAAAGCGCGCCTATCCGTACCGCAACCTCGAGCGCAAGGACTTCGACGCCGTCGTCCGGATGCTGGCAGAGGGCATCTCCACCAAGCGCGGTCGGCGCGGCACCTACCTGCACCGCGACGCCGTGAACCGCGTGCTGCGTGCGCGCAAGGGCGCGCGGCTCACGGCCATCACCTGCGGCGGCGCGATCCCGGACAACGCCGACTACCAGGTGATCCTCGAGCCCGCCGGCATCCTGGTCGGAACGCTGAACGAGGACTTCGCCATCGAGAGCCTCGCCGGCGACGTCTTCCAGCTCGGCAACACGTCGTACCGCATCCTGCGCGTGGAAGCGGGCCGCGTGCGCGTCGAGGACGCCAAGGGCCAGCCGCCCAGCATCCCGTTCTGGCTGGGCGAAGCGCCGGCGCGCACCGAGGAGCTGTCCGCCGCCGTGTCGCGCCTGCGCGCCGACATCGAGGCGCTGCTGCCCGAGGTGACCCCCGAGAACGTGGCGCGCGCCGTCGACGTCGCCGAGGAGCGCTACCACCTGCCGCGCGCCGCCGCGCAGCAGCTGGTCGACTACCTGGGCGGCGCGAAGGCGGTGCTGGGCAAACTGCCGACGCTCGACACGCTGGTGTTCGAGCGCTTCTTCGACGAGTCCGGCGGCATGCAGCTCGTGATCCATGCGCCGTACGGCGCGCGCATCAACCGGGCCTTCGGCCTGAGCCTGCGCAAGAAATTCTGCCGCACGTTCAACTTCGAGCTGCAGGCCGCGGCCACCGAGGACGCGATCGTGCTGTCGCTCGGCGAGACGCACAGCTTCGAGCTCGCCAGCGTGGCGCGCTTCCTCAACAGCCGGACGGTGCGCGACACGCTCATCCAGGCCATGCTCGATTCGCCCATGTTCACCGCGCGCTGGCGCTGGAACGCGAGCATCTCGCTCGCCATCCGCCGCGCCTCGGGCGGCAAGCGCACGCCGCCCAACATCCAGCGCATGGCGGCCGAGGACTTGATCGCGGTGGTGTTCCCGGACCAGATCGCCTGCGCCGAGAACCTGAGCGGGCCGCGCGAGATTCCCGACCACCCGCTGGTCAACCAGACGCTGTCGGATTGCCTGCACGAGGCCATGGACATCGACGGCCTGGAGCGCCTGCTGCGCGGGCTCGAAGGCGGCGAGATCGCGGTGGTCGCGAAGGACTTGCCCACGCCGTCGCCGCTCGCCGCGGAAATCCTCGGCGCGCGTCCCTACGCCTTCCTCGACGATGCGCCGCTCGAGGAGCGGCGTACCAACGCGGTCAGCCAGCGCCGCTGGCTGGATCCGGAGACCGCCGCCGACATGGGACGCCTCGATCCCGCCGCCATCTCCCAGGTGCGCGCCGAGGCCTGGCCCGATGCCGCGACCCCCGACGAGCTGCACGATGCGCTGTACTCGCTCGGCCTGCTCACCGAGGCCGAGGGCACTGCATCGGGCTGGAGCGCGCTGCTCGAGCAGCTCATCGCCACGCGCCGCGCCGCCCGGCTGCGCCTCGGCGGGACTAACTACTGGGTGTGTGCCGAATGCCTGCCGATGATCCAGGCGGTCTACCCGCAGGGACGGCTCGAGCCCGGGATCTCTGCGCCACCCGACATCGCGGCGGCGCGCACCTGGACCCGCGAAGCCGCCATCACCGAGCTGGTGCGCGGCCGCCTGCAGGGCGTCGCCGCCGTCACCGCGGGTGAGCTCGGCGACGCGCTCGCGCTTGCGCCGGCGGATGTCGCCATCGCGCTGGTCGAGCTCGAAGGCGAGGGCTTCGTGCTGCGCGGACGCTTCACCGCCGAGGCCAGCACGGCCGAGGCGCTGGCGCAGGGCGAGGCCTCGCTCGAATGGTGCGAACGCCGCCTGCTGGCGCGCATCCACCGCTACACCATCAAGACGCTGCGCGCCGAGATCGAGCCGGTGTCCAGCGCGGATTTCATGCGCTTCCTGCTCGAGTGGCAGGGCGTGACGCGGCAGCCGAAGCCCGAAGGCGTCGAGAGCCTGGCGGCGGTCATCGCGCAACTGGAGGGCTACGAGGTCCCGGCGGCCGCCTGGGAGGCGGACGTCCTGGCCGCGCGCCTCAACGACTACGATCCGCACTGGCTCGATAGCCTGTGCCTGTCGGGACGCGCGCTGTGGGCGCGGCTGCACCCGGCCAGGTCCGCCGGCGCCGCGCCGGTGCGTGGCACGCCGGTGGCGCTGGTGACGCGCAGGAACTGGACGCTGTGGAATTCACTGGCCGCCGCGCCGCGCGAGGAGCTGCAGCTCTCGCATGGCGCGCGCGCGCTTCACGAATACCTGACGACCCACGGCGCTTCGTTCTTCGACGACATGGTGGGCGGTACGTCGCTGCTGCGCTCGCAGGCCGAGACGGCGCTGGGCGAGCTCGTGTCCGCGGGCCTGGTGAACGCCGACAGCTTCAGCGGACTGCGCGCGCTGCTCATCCCGCAGGACAAGAAGCGGCAACTCGCCGCGCGCCGACGCCGCGTGGCGCTGTTCGGACTCGAGGATGCGGGACGCTGGAGCCTGATCCGCAACGGGAAGCTTGCCGACGAGGGTGAAGCGCTCGAGCAGGTCGCGGAGATCCTGCTGCGCCGCTACGGCGTGGTGTTCCGCCGGCTGATGGAGCGCGAAGCCGACTGGCTGCCGCCGTGGCACGTGCTGCTGCGCGTGTACCGGCGCCTGGAGGCGCAGGGCAAGATCCGCGGCGGACGCTTCGTGGCCGGCATGAGTGGGGAGCAATACGCGCTGCCGGACGCCGTGACCGCGTTGCGCGCCATGCGCAAGCAGGAGGCGCGCGGCGATCTCGTGTCGCTGTCGGCCGCCGATCCCTTGAACCTGACCGGCATCATCACGCCGGGCGCACGCGTGCCCGCGCTCACCGGCAATCGCGTGCTGTACCGCGACGGCGTGCCGGTCGCCACGCTCTCCGGCGGCCAGTCGGATTTCCTGGTCGAGATGGAGCCGGGACGGGAGTGGGAAGCGCGCCAGGCGTTGCTGCGCAAATCCATGGTTGCCGGTCCCGCGCGCGCCAGCTGACGAGGAAGATCGTTCGACCGCCGCTTCCGGCCGCCCTGGGGCTGCCCGGGTAATGGTCGATCTGGCACTGGAGAGTTCCGGGGGGCCGGGCTTCCCTGCCGCGGCCATGGATTTTTCCGGACTCCTGTAGAAGTGTCGCGAGACTCCGGTTTCTCCCACCTGGGAGGCGGGAATTTGTCTCGCTTTTCGCTAGTTTCGCGACTTGGCGCGCGGGGGAGGGCCCGGGAACGCCGCGGCGGGGCCATTGAACATATGGCGGCGGATGTCCGCTAACTAGTCGGCCGGGCGCCGGCCGGCGCCCCGGGGCTCAGACCTGCACTTCGAGCTGGTTGACCAGCTCTTCCGCCTTGGCTTTCGCGCTGCGCGCCTTGCGCACGGCGCTGGCGGCCTCGCCGGAGGCGAATTCGTTGCTGGCCTCGGTCCACTCGGTCTTGAGCTCCTCGAAGCCGTTCCTGGCGGCATCGAAGGCGGCCTTGTCCATGCCCTTGGGGTACTTGCGGGTCTTGGCGAGCTGGTCCACGCGCGCCTGCAGTTTCTCGACCAGGGTCGGTACCTTGGCGCTGAGGTCCGTCCATTCGGCCTGCGCCGCGGCGACCGTCGCTTCGGCATCGGCCTTGGCCTCGGTGATGGTTTCCTTGAGCGCGGACACTTCAGCGGACACCGACGGCGCGCCCATGACCACCGCGCCGTAATCCTGCTTGGCGAGATTCGCCTTGAGCCGATCGACCGAGGTCTCGGTGGCCAGCAACTGGTCCGCCGCGTAGACCTGCGCATCCTTGCGGATCTCCTCGAGCGAGGCGTCGATTTTCGCCACCGCCTTCTCGGCGGGTTCCTTCTGGCTCGTACAGGCAGCCATCAGTACGGCAGCCGCCAGCGTGATGAATTTCGCGGGCATTCGCATGAGCGTCTCCTCGTTTCCGCACCGGGCTCCGGTCAGCGTGCGGAGTATGAACCTTGCGGCCGCGGGCAACGATCAGAATCCTCCGACGGAAATTCCCCGGAAAAACGCGGCTGTTGCGACGCGGATGCGGTGCGCGCCGCAGGATGTTAGCGGGGGAAGGGGTATCCGGCCGGCTTCTGGTCTTCGCCCTGCGTGGCCAATAACCGGAAGTAAACGCGGCGGCCAGGGTTATTGGGTGAGGTGATGTACACCACCGCGTAATGCTCGAAACCGATGTCCTGGAACTGGTGCGGCTCGGCTGTCCAGCCGGGGTAGTGCTTGCGCAACCAGCTGGTGATCGCCCGGTCGACCGTGAGATCGCTGGAGGAATGGATGCGAACGGCGGTGCCGGGTGACATGCCGGGTGCACTCGGGTCGGGCAGGTTGACCTGCGCCAGGGCAGCCGATGACACGCCTAACAAAGTTACGGCGACGAGGCTGGTGAAAATCTTCATGGCGACCCCCTTTGCGGCGCAATAAATCACAGCGATGGAAGGGGCGTCAATCGCGGAAGTCCGGGCCGCTCGAAGCCCTCGCGGCAGTCCCGCCCGCGGGACGCGCTGGCTGGCGGAAAGCGCCGGAAAATCAGCGCACTGTCAGGTGATGCCGATGCGCTGGCCGGCGTTCCTGAACAGCGTGGCCACTTCGGGCGAGTAACGGAACGCGGCGAGGAAATCCGCCATCGAATAGCTCGACACGCGCTCGCGGATCTTGGCCTTGTAGGTCTCGGCTTCGTCGAAGCGGCCGGCGAGCCCGAGGGTCAGCGCCGCGATCGCCATGATGTGCTGGTGTGCGTTCGGCCGGGCGGCCGCCTTGATGGCCCACTCGGCGGCCTCGTCGTGCTGGCCGAGCCGCGCCAGGCTGAGCGCGCGCGTGCCGAGCATCGCGAACAGCAACGGGTCGAAGGGCGACAGCTGCCGCGAATGATCGGAGAAGGAAATCGCGGCATTCGCGTCGCCGGACTGGGAATGCACGAAGGCCAGCGTGTAGTGCGCGGTCGCGAAGTTCGGCGACAGGTCCACGGCGCGCTCGAGCTCGGTGATGCACTGGTCCTGGTCGCCGCGCAGCCACAAGGCGCGGCCCATGGCCCAGTGCGCGGCGGGGTCCCGGTCGTCGACCATCAGGCTCTTGCCGGCCGCTTCGTAGGCGCGTTCGATCTCGGGCGCGGGTTTCTTCCAGCCGAGGAAGGCGTTCTGGAAGTGCGCGAACGACAGGCCGGCGTAGGCGCGCGCGAAGGTGGGATCGAGCTCCACCGCCTGCGCGAAGAACTGCCGCGCGCGCTCGTTGTCGTTCCGGCTGAAGCGGTACATGTGCCACAGGCCGCGATGGTGCGCTTCCCAGGCGTCGAGCGAGTTCGGCGCCTTGAGCACGGCGCGGTTGCGTTCGAGCATCTCGATCTCGTGCGCCACCGAGGCGACGATGCGGTTGCCGATCTCGTCGAGCACGTCGAGCGCGTCGCCGATGGCGTCGTCGAACGCGTCCGCCCAGATGATGCGCGCGGTGCGCGTCTCGATCAGGTCGGCGTTGACGCTGAGCCGCTTGCCATTGCGGCGCACCGCGCCGCTCACCACGTAGTCGACGTTCAGCATGCGCCCGGCTTCCTCCGGGCCGACGCCGCGGTCGCGCAGCGTGAAGGTGGTGCCCTGCGCGATGACGAACATGCTGCGCAATTTCGCGAGGCGCACGATCACGTCATGCGCGATGGCGTCGGCGATGCCACCGCGCTTGTCGGCCTCGCTGGAGCGGTCCACGAAGGGCATCACGGCGAGCGATGCGCGACGCGAAGTGGGAGCTTCCTCGGCCGTGTAGCGGCGGATCTCGGTGAGATCGGCGCTCACGATCCGCAGTTCCGGGCCGGGTTGCGCCTGCGCCGCGTTGCCACGCGCATTGCGCCACAGCTCGCGCAGCGGCGCGGAATCGAGGCCGTCGGCCTCGAACAGCTTGCTGGCGCTCGCGAGATGGGCCTCGCCTTCGGCGATGCGCCCCTGGCGCGCGAGCGAAGCCAGCAGCAGCTCGTGCGCATTGCGATCGAAGGGCGCGAGCCGCAGCCACTCGTCGAGGTAGGGCGCGGCGGAGTCGTGGGGCAGGGCGCGCGCCAGGTTTTCCAACAGCACCGCCTGGATGCCGCGGAAGCGGCGCCGCTCGGCCGTGATCCAGGTGTCGTACATGGGGCTGCGCGCGATCTCGAGCCCCTCGAGCAGCTCGCCGGTGAAGAGTCTCGCGAGCTCGCGCTGCTGCTCGACGCCTAACTTCCGGATGCCGTGCTCCGGCGCGCGGGTGACCTCGAGGGCGTCGACCTGGCACTCCGAGAGGTCGAGCCGGATGCTCGTGCCGTCGGCGATGACGCGCTTGCGGCCCTGGTCCAGCAACCCGCGGATCTTCGACAGGCACCAGCGCAGCTCGCCGCGCGGGTCATTGGGCAGGTCCCAGAGGAGCTCGCAGGCCTGGCTGCGCGCCACCGGGCGGCTGGCGAGCACCAGGTAGCCGAGCAGGGCGCGTACCTTGCGCGACGCCGGCAGCTTGATCTCGTCGCCGCCGCGCGACAGCTGCAAGGGTCCCAGCAGACGGAAGCGCAGCGATTCCACGGGCATTTCCACGGTGGCTACCACGCCGGGGTCCTAACGTTGCATCGGTGGAAGAGTTCGAGGAGGGAGTTCATGAGCCTGAGTTTGTCCCGCAACGGTCCGCGCATCGTGGAGAGATCGCATGCCCGGCAACATGCCGCCTGGGCGAGCGGCGATTATGCCGCCGCCGGCAATGCGCTGCAGATCGTCAGCGAGGAGCTGTGTGAAACCGTGAATTTGTGCCAGGAGGAGCGCGTGCTCGACGTGGCCGCCGGCAGCTTCCATGCCTCGCTGGCCGCGGCACGACGCTGGTGCGATGTCACCGCCACGGCCTGCGCCTCCGACCTCACCAGTCGCAGCCGCCAGCGCGCCGAGGCCTCCGCGGTGGGCGTGCAACTGGTGGATGCGGACCCCGAGGCGCTGCCGTTCGCGGACCAGAGTTTCAGCGCGGTGATCTCCGCCTTCGGCGCCATGTTCGCGCCGGACCAGGAGCGCGCGGCCTCCGAGATGATCCGCGTCTGCCGCCGCGGCCGGCGGCTGGGCCTCGCGAACTGGACGCCCGAAGGCTTCATGGGCCAGTTGTTCGCGACCGTGGCGCGGCATGCGCCGCAGGTTCGCGCCGGCGAGTCGCCGTTCGCCTGGGGCACCGAGGATCGCCTGCACGAGTTGTTTGGCGTCTATGGCAGCGTCGAGGCGGCGCGCAAGAACGTCGTGCTGCGCGCGCGCACGCCGATGGACTGGGTGGACAAGCTGCGCGCCGGTTACGAGCCGGTGTCGCGCACCTCCTCGTTGCTCGATGCGGCGGGACAGAAGGCGCTGCGCGGGGAGTTGCTGGAGCTGGTGACGCGCTTCAATCGCGCGCGCGATGCAAGCATGCTCGTGGATGCCGGGTACCTCGAGGTGGTCGTGCAGCGCCGCTAGCTCACGCGTCGTCGGTCTCGTCGAGCATCTGCTCCAGGCGTTCCGGATGCTGGTTGAGCTCGGGCACCGCGGCCCGGCGACGGCGCGTGCGTACCACGTGGGCGACGCCGGCGAACATGGCGAACACCAGGACGGCGACGAACACGCGCATGGGGCACCTCGGGTCAAGGCACGCCGCCGCGCGGAGGGCGCCACGGTGGCATTGCCGGTTGCATTGACGCGCCCGATCATAGCGCCATGCGAGTCCCGCCATTCAAGCTCGACCTGTGGCTCGCGGCGCACGAGTTCGCGTCGCCGCCGATCCGCTACAACCTGGCCTCGAGCACGGGGCCCCAGTGGACACTGGGGGCGCTCATGGCGCTCGGCGGCGGCAGCGGCGACGACCTGCGCGAGGTAAGACTGTCCTACGCGCCGCCGGAGGGCAGCAAACTACTGCGGGAACGCATCGCGGCGCTGCACGGCACCGACCCCGAACACGTACTGGTCATGACCGGCGCTTCCGAGACGCTGGTGGCGCTCACCTGCTACCTCGGGGGCGCGGGCGGCTCGATCGTGCTGCCGAAACCCGCGTACCCGGCGCTGCCGGTGCTGGCCCGGGCCTGGGGCCTCGAGGTGCGCGAGTACTCGCTGCGGCCCGAGTACGGCTTCGCGCAGACCGCCGAGGCGGTGCTCACGGCGGTCGATGCCACGTCGCGCGCGGTGTTCGTCAATACGCCGCACAACCCGACCGGCTCGGTCATGCCGGCGAACGAGCAGCGCAAGCTGGCCGAGCTGCTTGGCGAGCGCAACATTCCATTGATCGTCGACGAGGTCTATCACCCGCTTTACCACGCCGCGCCGGTGGCGAGCGCCGCCAGGCTGCCCAACACCATCGTGCTGGGTGACTTCGCCAAGGCGCTGTCGCTGCCGGGCCTGCGCATCGGCTGGCTGATCGATGCCGATCCGCAGCGGCGCAAGGCGCTGCTGGACCTGCGCAGCTACTTCACGATCTCGGGCTCGCCGCTGACCGAGGCCATCGGCGCGCACGTGCTGGCGCACGCCGACGCGGTATTCGCACGGCTCCGTTCCGTCTCGCAGGGCAACCTCGCGCTGCTGTCGAAGTTCATGCACGAGGAACGCGAGGCGCTCGGCTGGACGCCGCCGGCCGGTGGCACCACGTGCTTTCCGTGGCTGCGCGACGGCCGCGATTCGCGCCCGCTGTGCGAGGCGCTGGCCAGGGCCGGGGTGCTGGCGGCGCCCGGCGACTGCTTCGACATGCCGGCGCATTTCCGCATCGGCGTGGCCGCCTTGACCGAGGGTTACCAGGAGGCGCTGGATACCTGCCGCGCGGTACTCGCGGGACTCTAACTACTCGAGGGGGCACTGCCGATGTCGAAATGGACTTGCAGCGCGATGCTGGCCGTGGGCGTAGCGGTGGCGCTGCCGGCCGCCGCGCAGGCCCCGGCTGTCCCGCCGGCCGGGCGTTTCGAGCAGCCGGTGCAGGAGTACGAGGCCGCGGACCGGGCCCAGCCTGCGCCGCGCGGCGCCATCCTGTTCGCCGGGGACTCGCAGTTCTACCGGTGGAAGACCATCCACGAGGATTTGCCGGGCTACACGCTGGTCAACCGCGGCATCGACGGCTTCCAGTTTGCCGACCTGCTGCGCTACTTCGATCGCCTGGTGCTGCCCTACAAGCCGCGGCTCATCGTGCTGCACGTCGGCGGCAACGATGTCCACAATGGCAAGCCGCCGCCGCGGGTACTCGAGGACTTCCAGTCGTTCGTCGCGCGGGTCCGTGCCCGGCTGCCGGGTACGCACGTCGTCTATTCGAGCATCACGCCGGGTCCCGGCCGCTGGGTCGAAGCGCCGCAGCGCCGCGAGACCAACCGTCTGATCCGCGACTACGTCGCCACACAGCCGGACCTCGAGTTCGTGGATCTCTGGGACGCGATGCTCACCGCCGATGGCAAGCCGCGCGAGGACATCTGGGTCGAGGACCGCGTGCATCCCAACCATGCCGGCTATCAAATCCGTGTAAAACTTACCCGCCCATTTCTCGGCGAGCCGGATCACGGCGCCGCCACCGCGAAATGAAAGCGCTCTCGACAATTTGCCGGGGTGCCACCATGATGCGGCTCGCGCGCACGAGGCGTGACCGCCAAAAGCGGATCGACGCCAGTCACATTCACGACAACAACAGACTGACGTGCGCGCAGGGTGAACCAACGTATTCGTAGCTTCGACACGGAAGTCAGGTCAGGACTGTCGGGGGTCGGATGGCGGTGAAATTTACACCGGCGGATGCCGGAGCTCGTGATTCCAGCTGGACTGCCACGCAGGCGGCGCTCAAGTCCGTCAAGCGTCGCGGCGATCTGCTGATCCTTTCAGGCGCTGCAGCGCTGTTCGCACTGGAAATGGTGCTGCCGGAGAGCGCCCGCGACGTGCGCGGGATGATCATCGGCGCGATGCTGGTGCTTGCGCTGATCGGCGGTTACGTCTGGTTCGTCACCACCCACAAGCGGCGCATCGCCGCATCACGTTTGTCGTGCCAACGTTGCGGCTACGTGCCGCACGACACCGAAATCGACGAGGTGGCGGAGTCGCATCGCTGTCCGCACTGCGCCGGCGAGCTGTAGCGCCGCCGGCTGCATTGGGCCCCTGAAGAAAAAAGGCCGCGTTTCCGCGGCCTTTTCATTTCTCAGTCCTCGATGAGGAAGCTTCGCAGTTGCTCGCTGCGACTCGGATGCCGCAGCTTGCGCAGCGCCTTCGCCTCTATCTGGCGGATGCGCTCGCGCGTCACGTCGAACTGCTTGCCGACTTCTTCCAGCGTGTGGTCGGTGTTCATGTCGATGCCGAAGCGCATGCGCAGCACCTTGGCTTCGCGCGGCGTGAGCTGCGCGAGCACCGAGTGGGTGGTTTCACGCAGCGACTCCATGGTGGCCTGGTCGATCGGGGACGCCACGGAGGTGTCCTCGATGAAGTCGCCGAGGTGCGAGTCCTCGTCGTCGCCGATCGGGGTCTCCATCGAGATGGGCTCCTTGGCGATCTTGAGCACCTTGCGCACCTTGTCTTCCGGCATCTCCATGCGCACGGCCAGCTCTTCGGGCGTCGGCTCGCGGCCCATCTCCTGCAGCATCTGCCGCGAGATGCGGTTCAGCTTGTTGATGGTCTCGATCATGTGCACCGGGATGCGGATGGTGCGCGCCTGGTCGGCGATCGAACGGGTGATGGCCTGGCGGATCCACCACGTGGCATAGGTCGAGAACTTGTAGCCGCGGCGGTATTCGAACTTGTCCACCGCCTTCATGAGGCCGATGTTGCCTTCCTGGATGAGATCCAGGAACTGCAGGCCGCGGTTCGTGTACTTCTTCGCGATCGAGATCACGAGGCGCAGGTTGGCCTCGACCATCTCCTTCTTCGCGCGGCGGGCCTTGGCTTCGCCGATCGACACTTCACGGTTGATCTCCTTGATGTCC
>DASSRK010000028.1:0-19014 GCA_035701825.1 Steroidobacteraceae bacterium | reverse complement strand
GCGACGCTCGCACGGGTGGTTGCTGACGCGCGGCGGCCTGCGGCATGGCGTGCTGCCGGGGCGCGCCACGCTGGACCGCATGGTGGCCGATTTCGTCGCACGGCAACGCGGCATACGCAGCGCCGTATTCGACGATGCGATCGCCCCCTTGTTAGGCAGCCTGCTCGACGGAGTGAATGCGAAGCGCCTGGTCATCCTTCCCGACGGCCCGCTCAACGGATTGCCGTTTGCGGCGCTGCCGCTGCCGCACGGCGACGCGCGCGAATTGCTGTTGCACCGTTTCGTGCTGAGCTCGGCCCCGTCGCTCGCGCTCGCCATGCGGACCGCGCGGCCGCGTGCCGCCGCGACGCGCGTCGCCGTGGTGTTCGATCCGGTATACACGCGCGAGGATCGCCGCATGACCGCGGTTGCGGTCGCCGCCTCGCGCTACCGCGGCACGGACCCCGCGTCCGAGCGCCTTGCGCGCCTGCCGTATTCCGCCATCGAGGCGCGCGCGGTGCTGCGCGCCTTCGCGGGTGACGAGGTGATCCTGCTCGCCGGCTTCGACGCGACGGCGCGACGGGTCGCCGACCTGCGATCGCGGGACCTCGAGGTCCTGCACTTCGCGACACACGCGGTGGTACGGCGCGATGCGCCCGGGCAGTCGGCATTATTCCTCAGCGAATATGGCGCGGACGGCGCGCCGCTCACTCCCGACCGTCTCACCGCCGACGACATCACGCGCAGCGGCCTGCGCGCCGACGTGGTGGTGCTGTCCGGTTGTTCCACCGGCGACGGTCGCGAACTGCGTGGCGAGGGAGTACTCGGCCTGACCTACGGATTCCTGGCGAACGGCTCGAACGCGGTGGTCGCTTCGCTGTGGCCGGTCGAGGATGCGCTCACCGCGCGCTTCATGGAGGAGTTCTACGGTGCCTACCGCGCCACCGGTCACGCCGCCGACGCGCTGCGCCTCGCGCAATTGCGCACCCGCACCAGCACCCGTACCAGCACGGGCGCCCAGGTCTGGTCGAGCTTCGTGTTGCGGGCCAGCGCGCTGCGCTGAAGCGCGCCCCGCGCGCGCATGTCCCCTAACTACCTCGCCCGCGGCCCGTGCCGCGAGGCTCGCGCGCGCCACGTTCCGTCGCGCCGGCCGCGCGAACCCGCGGCCCATTCGTATGTAGTGTCATGACTTGGTCATTTCTCCCACTTGCGCGCGCGCATTCCGGAAATAATTTTCCGCGAACTTACTACAAACCCTGCCTGCTGCATTCAAAAGCAATTGCGGCACAATGCACTAGCCAGTTCTACCTTGACCCCCACAACGTGGGATCCGCTTGCATGTCCGTGCGCGATCGCGTCGCCACCCGTTCCAATGATGTTGCGCGACGGCGAGTCCTGCGCGTGGGCACGCTCGTGGCCTTGCTTTGCCTCGGCGCTTGTGGAAGACACCCCGACGCGGAACTCGCCGAGGTCGGGGCGAGCACGCTCGAGATCGCGGGAACGCAGCCGGTGGAATACGGCACCGACCTGCAGGCCGGTTCCTACCTGTTCACGGTGCGCGAGGACGGCATCGACCTGCGCACGACGGTCGCCGCGGAGGGCAAGGCGGTGGAACTCGGCGACGAGATCCCGCGGCATGGCGCGCAGTTCGCGGTAGTTAGCCTGTCGCAACCGGGCCGCGTGCTGGTCCGCGTGCGCAACGCCGACCACAGCAGCAAGCGCGGCCGCGCCCTGCTCGGCGTGGCGCGCTGGAAGCGCGCGCCGCAGGCTGCGCCCGGCGAGCTGGAGCGCGGCTATCAGGCGCTCGCCAGCGCCGCGCAGCAGTCGGCGCTCGCCACGCGCGATTCGTACGCGCTGGCCGCCGACCAGCTGCACGAAGCCATCGCGAACTTCGAAAAGGCCGGCGACGACGCCGCCGTGGCGCAGGCCCAGTACACGCTCGCCAACCTGCAGTACCTGGCGCGCGCCGACTTCGCTCCTGCGATCCGCGCCGCGGAGGCCGCGGCCGATGCCTTCGACGCGGCCGACGACGAGATCGGCATGCACAACGCGGCGACGCTGCAGGCCGCGGCCGAGATCGAGATGGCCGCGGGCATGAAGGCCAGCACCCAGCGGGCGGAGCAGCGTGCGCTGTATGGCGCCGCCAATCGTCGCCTGGAGGAAGCGGCGGGCTACTTCACCGCGCACCAACTCGCGATCCGCGCCGCGTACGCGGTCAACATGCGCGGGCTGAGCGCGCTGTACGTGGGCGACTACGAAAAGTCGGCCGAGCTGTTCGCACGCGCGGCCGGCATGGCCCGCGAGAACCACGACCAGGGCGAGCAGGCGCGCTCGCTCGCGAACCTCGCCTGGGCGCACAACCGGCTCGGCTACATCGCACGCGCCGCGCGCGAGTACGCCGAGCTCATGCCGCTGGTCGAGCGCGATCGCCAACCCTTCCAGTACGCGCAGTTGCTGGGCAACTACGCGTTCTGCCTGGTCGCGCTCGGCGAGTTCGATCGTGCGTTGAACCTGCACACGCAGGCGCTCGAGATATACACCGCGGTCGGCATGGACAGCGAGCGCGCGGTGACGCTCGCAGCGCTCGGCGGCCTGTACTTCCGCATCGGCGACACCGAACGGGCACTCGAAACGCTGCGCTCCGCCATCGCCGAACAGGAGCGCGTCGGTGATTCGCAGGGCCAGGCGAGCACGCTGCGCGTCGCCGGCAACGCGGCGGCGACGCTCGGCCGGCACGCCGACGCGCTCGACTACCTGCGCCGCTCGGCCCAGATCGACGGCAATCCCAACAGCGTGGCGCGGACCGGGGTGCTCATCGCCGGGGAAATGCGCGCCCTCGGCGACCTGCCGGGCGCCGAGGCCGAACTTGCCCGGGCGCTGCAGTCGAAGAACCCGCTGGTGCACGCCAATGCGCTGGAAGAGCGTGCGCGGCTGCGACTCGCGCAAGGCCAGCCGGACGCCGGCATCGCCGACCTGCGCGCCGCCGACACGGCCTACCTCGCGCTCGGCCTCGAGTTCAATCGCATCGAGACCAACACCGCGCTGTCGCAGGCGTTGCTCGCGCGCCAGGACGTCGCGGGTGCCGCCGCGGCGGCCGACGAGGCGGTGGCCATCGTGAGCCGCATCCGCGTCAAATCCACCAACCCGGAGTGGCGCGCTCGTTTCCTGTCGGCTCGCTACTCGCCCTTCGAGGCGCGCATCGCGGTCGACCTGGCGACACCCGGTGATCGCGAGGATGCATCGTGGCATGCCTTCCGCACCGCCGAGACCGTTCGCGCGCGTTCGCTCGCCGACGAGCTCGCGGTCCGCCCGGCGCAGCCGGACAGCGCAGCCGCTCCCCAGGACGAGTTGAGCACCCAGCTCACCTCGCTGCAGGTGCGGCTCGAAACGCGCATGCAACGCCAGGACATGGACGAGGAGGAGATCGCGGGCCTGCGCCGTGCCATCGAGGAAACGCGCGCCAAGGCCGAAGCGCAGCGGGCCGGCGTCGCGGCCGGCGAGTCACAGTTGCCGGCCTCGCTGGCCGCGGTGCGCGCGCAACTCCCGCCCGACACCGCGGTGCTGGCGTACTTCGTGGGCGATGCAGCCTCGCACGGCTGGCTGCTGTCGCGTACCGAGTTGCGCCATGCGACGCTGCCAGGCCGCGCCGAGCTGCAACGCGCCATCGAGCGCGAAGTCGCGGCACTGCGCTCCGCCGGCAAGACGGCGCCCGCGGGACGGCCGCTGGGAGCGATGCTGCTCGGCCGCCTGTTCGATGGCGTCCGTGAGACGCACCTGCTGGTGTTGCCCGACGGACCGCTGAACGGTGTTCCGTTCGCGGCCTTGTCGATTCCCGGCGCGCACGACAGCCTGCTCATCGATCGTTTCGTGCTGGGCTATGCGCCGTCGCTGGCCCTGGCCATCACGCGGCCGGCGCATGCGCGTGGCGGTTCCGGCCGCGTCGCGGTGGTGTCGGACCCGGTATACGCGCCCGACGACCAGCGACTGCGGCTCGCGGGCACGGCGGGCGGAAACTATCGCGGGCAGGCCGCGGCACCGATCTCGCACCTCACGCGCCTGCCGTATTCGCAGCTCGAGGCGCGCGCGGTGACACGCGCGTTCGGCGAACGGGACACCATCCAGCTCAGCGGGTTCGATGCGACCGCGACGCAGGTATTGAAACTGCCGGCGGCCGATCTCGCGGTGCTGCACTTCGCCACGCACGCCATCGCGCGCCGCGACGCGCCGGAACAATCAGCGCTGTACCTGAGCGAGTACGCGGCCGACGGCTCGCCGGTCGCCGACAACCGCCTCACTACCGCCGACATCGCACGCAGCCGGCTGCGTGCCGACGTGGTGGTCCTGTCGGGCTGCGCGACCGGCGACGGCAGCCAGCTGCGCGGCGAAGGCGTGCTCGGCCTCACATACGGATTCCTCGCGAATGGATCGGACTCCGTGGTCGCCGCCCTGTGGCCGATCGAGGACGCGTCCACCGCGAGGTTCATGAGCGAGTTTTATCGTGCGTACCGCGCTTCCGGGAAGGCTTCCGAAGCGCTCCGTGAAGCGCAGATCCGCACGCGCACCAGCGCCGCGACCGCGGTCTGGTCCGGTTTCGTTGTCCGGGCTAACGGATTCCCGTGAGCCCGGCGATGAGTTTCAGGCACCCACGCACGTAAAAGAGGAATTGCTCATGTTCAAGAAACATTCGATTCGCGGCTCCCGGAATTCGTACCTGCCCGCGGCAGGCCTGCTCGCCTTCGCGACGCTCGCCTTCGCGCAGACCGCGGGACCCGACGCCGCGCTGGCCGGCTGGATCGGCCGGGAAATCACCATCGAGACGTCGACCATCGGCGATCACATACCGGTGGGCGGCAAGCTGACGTTCATCTACGACCCGGACGACAACATCGTGCGCGTCTGCACACGCAATACGACGTTGCAGAGCACGCCGTGGCAGATGGACTTCGCGCAGCCATGCGCGGTCACGCTGGTATTCACGCGCGGCGAGCGCTACTGCTCGCTCGAGGACGTGAAGGCGGGCAATGCCGAGGTCCTGTCGGCCTGCCATCGCCTGCGCAGCCGTGACGTGGCGATGAGCGCGGCCAAAGGCAGATCCGCGGTGGAACTCAGCGACCTGCTGGTGTTCCTCGTCCCGGGCGAGAGCGGCAAGCACGTCATCTCGATCCTGGTCGATACGCCGTCGCGCGTGACCGCGCCGGGCGGCGGGGCCACCGGAAAAGATTGAGCGCATCAACGCCCGCGAGCCGATGGCTGACGGGGCTGCTCGCAATCGCGGCAGCCCCGTTGGGCGCGGCGTTGGCTTTCGCCGGCCAGCCGCGGCTGTGCACGCCGGGCGCGCCGGCGCCCGGGCGCCTGCCGGCCGCGATCTCCACCTACCTGGATTCGCTCGGACGCGAGTCCTTCGACCAGTTCGCCGCCTGCGCCCGCTGGGCCGGCACCTTCGTCGACCGCGGGCGGCGCGCGGCGCGCGAGAACGAGCGCGAGACCCAACCCGCACGCATCATCCTTTTCCCGGCCGCCGGCACCTCGCTCGCCGATCTTTCGCGCTGGCTGCGGCGCTCGAACGAGGTACGGGCAGTCGGGATTTCGCGCCGCTTCGTGGTCGCGGCGCTCGCGCCGCGGCTGTCCGGCACGCAACTGCGCAAGCTTCTGGATTCGGAGCGCATCGAATACGCCGAGCCGGACTGCGACGGCCCGGAGTTCGTGACCACTTCGAACGACTTCATGGCGCCGACCACCCTGGAGGGCGACTGCTGGAAGCGCGCCGCGCGAGCGGCTTTCCCCAACGATCCGTGCATCGACGAGCTGTGGGGTCATCGCCTCATCGGCTGGGACTCGCACGTCGCCGCGCGTTCGCTGCCGCGCATGATCGCGGTGCTCGATTCCGGCATCGACGCCACGCACGAAGACCTGGCGCGCAACATCGTGCCGATCGATTCGCGCATCACGCTGCATTCGCTGAGCCGCGGGCTCAATGAGCGCTGTGCGACGAGTGGGCTGTGCTATCCGCACGGCACCGAGATGGCCGGCACGATCAGCGGCCGCATGGACAACGGCATCGGGGTCGCCGGCGTCGCGCCGAACAGCCACCTGCTGCCACTGGTCATCAGCCCCAAGGGCCAGCACGGGATGCTCGGTCGACTGTCGACCATCGCCGAGGCGATCGACGAGGCGGTCATCGACGACGTCGACATCATCAACATCAGCGCCAAGTGGCCGGTGGAAAGCCGCGCGATTTCCGAGGCCCTGGACAATGCCATCGGTGGCGCGCGCGCCACGCGTCGCCTGGTGATCACCGGCTACACCACCAGCTTCGATCGCGACGACCGGGTGCGCGAGTTCTATCCGTCGCTGTATCGCTGCCTTCCGGGCGTCATTGCCGCCGTGCCCGCGGACATGCGCGGTCGCGATCTGTTCAATCCGGAGAATCGGCCAGATGCGACGGACGGCAGAATTCAGGCACCTGGCGTGGACATCGTGGTGACAACCACAGAGAATTCCGAGCGAGGCTACGCCCTGTCCGAGGCAGCCGGCGCGTCCAGCGCGGCGGCCTATGTGTCCGGCGCCGTGGCCTTGGCCTGGGGCAGCCCGCCGCTCGACAAATGCGACGCCCAGCAGATAAAACAATTGCTGTTCTGCAGGAGCAAGACCAGCAAATCGTCGCGGTATCCATGGATCAATGTCGGCTTCTTGCGTGAACTCGAGGGTCTCGAACCGGGCACCAGCTGTGCAACCGCGCTGGCTGCGCTCGGCTGTAACTGACCCGGCGGCGCGCAGGAGGGGATCGTGAGCGGTCCCCAGGTCGACGAAATAGAACGCATCGTGCTCGAGGCGCTCACCGGTGACCGGCGAGCCGAGTCGCGCATGCTCCACGCGCTGCGACCGGGCGTGCTCGCGGTGCTGCGATACGGCGCCTTTCATCGCTGGGTGGACGCCGAGGATCTCACGCAGGAAACCCTGCACGTCGTGGTCGAGCGCGTGCGCGCAGGCACCATCGACGATCCCCGGAAAGTCTTCGCGTTCGCCGCGGCCACCGCGCGCAACCTGGCGCTCAACGCGGCCCGGAAGGTCCTGCGCCAGCAGACCGTGGTCGATTCGGAACTCGTGGACGAGCTCGCGCAGAACCTCGAGATGGAACAGAGCGACCTGTCCGATTCGGACGATCGCCAGCTGGCCGAGGCCGTCATGGCGCTGCTCGACGAACTGCCCACCGAGCGCGATCGCCAGCTGCTGGTGCGTTTCTATCTAGAGGGAATCGACAAGCAACAGTTGTGCCGGGAACTCGGCCTTTCCCCTAAGCACTTCGACCGGGTGCTGATGCGTGCCCGCAGTCGGTTGCGCACCATCATCGAACGGCGGGCCCCTCACCTGGCCCTTTTCCCGCGAATCACCTCGATTTTGGCGGCCGTCGCGCTCTCTTTCACATTTTGGGTGAGGCATTTTGGCCCCTGGTGACACAAGTCACTCATGAAGACTCTTGATCGCCATTCTCTGGAAGAACAGACGCGGCTGGTGTCGCGTTATGTCGCGGGCGACCTGTCACGCTCGGAACGTGCCGAGTTCGAAGCCTGGCTGATCGCATCTCCCGAACTCGCCGCCGAGGTCGAGATGGAGCGCCGCCTGCGGCGCGGCATCGCGAGCGCGGCACGCCGCGGCTGGCTGAAACGGGGCGCCCCCGTGCGCCAGTTCGCACCCGAATACCGCTGGCGCATGGCTGCCGCGGCGAGCGTGGCGCTCGCGGTCATGGCGCTGAGCTCCATCATGGTCTTTCCGGAGCGCACGTCGAAGGCGACGGGCTCCACGGCGAGCAACTCGACGCGGCTGCTGCCGGCGCGCACCGTGCGCCTGGGCGCGGTCCGCAGCATGGACACCACCCCCGACGTCGTCGTCATGCGCGACCAGGCGCCCAGCGAATTGTTCATCGAACCAAACGTCGTGACGCTCACCTGCGAGGACGGCAGCCTCGACTTCGAATGCGCCGGCGGCGCGGCTCCCAGCGTGCCGCAATACGCCGAGTATGAGATGGATGTCGTGAACCGCCGCGGCTCGACGCTCGCGTGGCGTTCCGCCCGGCAACTTCCGTCCGGCGGCACGCACCTGAGCTTCGTGGTGCCGAGCCCCGGCACGCTCGCGGCCGGGGACTACGACATGGTGGTGCGCGGCCACTCGCCCGACCACGACGAAGTGGTCGCCCGCTTCTGGCTCCGCGTAGCCGAATAGCCAGGGCTGCGACTTCCCGGGACTGCGCCCGCGCCGCGACGTGCCGGCCAGGCGCCCGGACATCCGTACAGCCCGCGGGGCTAACTAGCTGAGGTATTTCCTGATGCGCGCATGCAGCGGCGAGTGCCGCGGGAAATGCGCGCGCAGGTATTCCATCTGGTCGGCGAGCACGCGCCGGCCCTTCAGGAAGATGTACTCCGCGTAGGTCGGCGTGAACGGCACGGCGATGAGCTGCATCTTCGCCTGCTCGGGAGTGCGCGACGCCTTGAGGTTGTTGCAGCGGCGGCAGGCCGCGACCACGTTGGTCCACACGTCACGGCCGCCCTGCGAAAACGGGCGGATGTGATCGCGCGACAGCTCCTTCACCGGGAAGCGCTGCGCGCAGTACAGGCAGAAGTGCGCGTCGCGGCGGAACAGCGTCTGGTTGTTCAGCGGCGGAACGTAGTCGTGGCGCGTGTTGCCGGGGTTGCCGGTGTGCCCGACGGTGGCGACGATGGAATTCACCTCGAGCACCGTGCGCAATCCCGAGAGCGCGCTCACCCCGCCGTACAACTTGAACAGCGGGCTGCCGCAGGTGTAGGCCACCTGTTCCTGGTGATAGAGCCGCGCCGCTTCCTTGTAGTCGATCCACTCGAGCGGCATGCCCGACACATCGGTGCGGAGCACGAGTTGGGAGAGCGCGCGCGGCGAGTAGCCGGCGACGAGGCGCAGATCGGAGAGGTCTCCGCGATCTGCCTTTTCCAGATCGATGCCCAACATGGCATGTAAGATAAGCCAGTCCTGTGCGAGAATTCAACGCCGCAAGGCATTCATTTGACACGGGAAAAAAAGGCCTTTGGCTCACCGGCCACAGGTCCTTCCGCAAAGAACGACGGGGGAGTCCAGACACATGCCCATCACGATCGGCGCGTTGAAGGAAAGCGCGCCCGGCGAAACGCGCGTCAGCCTCGTACCCGAGGTCGTGGACAAGTTCACGGCGGCCGGCGCACGCGTCGTGCTGGAGTCGGGAGCTGGCGTGCGCGCCCAGTTCCCCGACGCCCTCTACAAGAAAGGTGAATGGGCCGGTAGTTCGGCCGTGCTGTCGCAGGCCGACGTGCTGCTGACCGTGGCGCCGCTCAGCCTCGAGCAGATCGCCCAGCTGAAGCCCGGCGCCGTGGTCGTGGGGTTCCTGCAGGCGCACGCCCGGCCTGCCGAGGTGAAGGCGCTGCGCGACCGCAAGATCACCAGCTTCGCGGTCGAGCTGATTCCGCGCATTTCCCGTGCCCAGTCGATGGACGGCCTGTCTTCGCAGGCGTCGCTCGCCGGTTACAAGGCGGTGCTGATCGCCGCCAATAACCTCGAGAAATTCATGCCCATGCTCACCACCGCCGCGGGCACGATCCGGCCCGCGCAGGCGCTGATCATCGGAGCCGGGGTCGCGGGCCTCCAGGCCATCGCCACGGCGCGCCGGCTGGGCGCCGTGGTCGAGGCGTACGACGTTCGCAGCGCCACCCGCGAACAGGTGAAGTCGCTGGGCGCCAAGTTCGTCGAGACCGGCGTCAGCGCCGACGGCGCCGGCGGCTATGCCCGCGAACTCACTCCCGAGGAGAAGGCCAAGCAGCAGGAGGCCCTGGATTCGCGCATCGCGGCGGCGGACGCCGTCGTGTCCACCGCCTCGGTGCCCGGCCGCAAGGCGCCGGTGATCATCTCGAAGGCCGCGGTGGAGCGCATGCGCGCCGGCTCGGTGATCGTCGACATCGCGGCCGAACAGGGTGGCAATTGCGAGCTCACCAGGGCCGGCGAGACCGTGGTCAGCGCCAATGGCGTGAAGGTGATCGGCCCCGTCAACCTGCCGGGCACGCTGGCTTACAACGCCAGCGAGATGTATGCGCGCAATCTCTTCAACTTCCTCAAGCCCGCCATCGACAAGTCGGGCGAGCTCAGGATCGACTGGAACGACGAGGTATTCGCCGGCGCGGTGCTCACGCACGACGGCGCCATCAAGCACGAAGCCACCCGCAAAGCGGTGGAGGGTTAGGACATGACAGGCATTGTTGCTCTCTACATCTTCATGCTGGCCGCGTTCACGGGCTACGAGATCATCGCCAAGGTGCCGGTGATCCTGCACACCCCGCTGATGTCGGGATCGAACTTCGTGCACGGCATCGTGCTGGTCGGCGCCATGGTCGCGCTCGGCGGCGCCACCACGCCGCTGGAGAAGGCCATCGGCTTCATCGGCGTGCTGCTCGCCGCGGGCAATGCCGTCGGCGGCTACGTGGTCACCGAGCGCATGCTGGAGATGTTCAAGTCTTCCGGGGCGAAGAAGACGTCCGGAGGCGGGCACTAATGGACGAGGTCATGCAAGCGCCGGGAGTCGCCTCGCGATTCCTGGTCATCGACGTCAGCTACTTCCTCACGGCCGTGCTGTTCATCATGGGCCTGAAGCGCATGAGCTCGCCGGTCACGGCGCGCAGCGGCATCCTGTGGGCCGGCGCCGGCATGCTGGTGGCCACGCTCGTGTCGTTCCTCTACCCGGG
Source organism: Steroidobacteraceae bacterium (assembly GCA_035701825.1). Taxonomy (GTDB): domain Bacteria; phylum Pseudomonadota; class Gammaproteobacteria; order Steroidobacterales; family Steroidobacteraceae; genus CADEED01. The sequence goes on along the minus strand of DASSRK010000028.1, from coordinate 8,299 downwards.
GATGAGCAACTTCGAGCTCATCATCGCGGCCATTGTCGTTGGCTCCCTGATCGCCTGGTGGAGCGGCAAGAAGGTCGCGATGACCGACATGCCGCAGATGATCGCGCTGTACAACGGCATGGGCGGCGGCGCGGCCGCGGCCATCGCGGCGGTCGAGCTGTATCGCGCGGCGTTCGCCAATGCCACGGGCACGCCGGCGCAGCACAGCACCGTGGTGATGTCGCTGGCGGTGGTCGGCGGCATCATCGGTGCGATCTCGTTCAGCGGTAGTTTGATCGCCTGGGCCAAGCTCCAGGGCGTGCTGAACAAGACAGTGCGCTTCGGCGGGCAGAAGTTCGTGAATGGCGCGCTGTTCCTCGGCGCGCTCGCGGTGGGGGTCATCGTGGTGCTGCACCACGGCGCGAACCCGCTGCACGTGACGATGATCTTCGCGCTGGCACTGCTGTTCGGCATCGCGATGACGCTGCCCATCGGCGGCGCCGACATGCCGGTGGTCATTTCGCTGTACAACGCGCTCACCGGCCTCGCCGTGGCCTTCGAAGGCTTCGTGATGAACAACGCCGCGATGATCATCGCCGGCACGGTGGTCGGCTCGGCCGGCACCCTGCTGACGCAGCTCATGGCCAAGGCCATGAACCGCTCGCTCGCCAACGTCCTCTTCTCCGACTTCGGCTCGGGCGGTGGCGGAGCCACCACCGAGGTCAAGGGCTCGATGAAGCCCATCGAAGCCTCGGACGTCGGCGTGATGATGGCCTTCGCCTCGAAGGTGATCGTGGTGCCGGGCTACGGCATGGCCGTCGCGCAGGCCCAGCACAAGGTCTGGGAGATGTGCCAGCTGCTCATCGACCGCGGCGTCACGGTGAAGTTTGCGATCCACCCGGTCGCGGGCCGCATGCCCGGCCACATGAACGTGTTGCTCGCCGAGGCCGGCGTGCCCTACGACCTGATCGCGGATCTCGACGAGATCAACGCCGAGTTCGAGACCGCCGACGTGGCGCTGATCATCGGCGCCAACGACGTGGTGAATCCCGTCGCGCGCACCGACAAGTCCTCGCCCATCTACGGCATGCCGATCCTCAACGCCGACAAGGCCAAGAACGTCATCGTCATCAAGCGCGGCCAGGGCGCGGGCTTCTCGGGCATCGAGAACGCGCTGTTCTTCCTCGACAATACCCGCATGCTGTACGGCGACGGCCAGAAGGCCGCGGCCGAGTTGGTGAACGCCATCAAGGCCGTCGGATAGAAGCGGACATTCCTCGTTGCTGGCAAACGAGGACAGGTCCGAAGTGCAACGGTGGACGTCGCGGCGCTCCGGCTTCCTTTTTTCGGCCGCATGGAAATCGGCGAGATAAGGGACGGCGCCGCTTCGGCGCCGTTTTCCGGCGTGGCGCGTGAGCGCCTGACTATGGCGTAGCGACGACGAGCGAACGCCAAGAGCTTCCGTCTTCGGAAGCTCTTGAAGCGCGATTTCCCTGCGGCCGAAAAAAGGAAGCCGGAGCGCCGCGACGACCGCCGCCGGTGATGACTGTCCCCATTCGCCAGGAAACGAGGAATGTCCCCATTTCAGTAGAGAGACTCGAGGAACCTGCCGGAGCGCGGTAGATAGAGGTTCTCGGGATTGAACGAGATCGCGACGCTCGAGGCGCGGCCGACGATGTTGCGCCTCGGCACGAAGCCGAACACGCGTGAGTCGGCGCTGTTGTCGCGGTTGTCGCCGAGCATGAGATAGCGGTCCGGCGGCACGCGCACCGGGCCGAAGGACGCGAGCGGGCCGAACCGGCGCGCGGGAATGCGCAGCACATCGTGCGCCGGCAGCGGGCCGTATTCGCGCCACACGCCCGGTCGCCACGACTGCGTGGTCGCCAGGAGCTCGTCGACGCGCGTCGCATCACCGGGTTCGTAGTGCGCATACGCACCGTTGATCGACAAGCCGCGTTCGTCGAGCGCGATCACATCGCCCGGCACGCCGATCACGCGCTTGACCAGCGAGGTGCCGTCGCTCGGCGAATCGAACACCACGATTTCACCGCGCACCGGGTCGCGTCCCTCGGTGAGCCGGATCAGCGTCCACGGCACGCGCAGGCCGTAGACGTGTTTGTCCACGAGCACGCGATCGCCTTCGATGATGGTGGGATTCATGGAGCCAGTGGGCACGGTGACCCAGTCCGCCCACGCGGAGCGGAACGAAAACATCAGCAACAGGAACACCAGCGTGCCGCGATATTCGTGCCACCAGGTCCTGAGACGCCGAACGCCGGGTCGTGCCATGGATTTCCCTCCTGATGGGCGAATTCGACCGACTGCCCACGGACGGGTTCCTTACACGCGCGTAAGTTGTCGAATGGCGGACTGACACGGATACTGCGCGGCGGAGGCCGATCTGAACCGACCCAATCGCCGCCGCTTCGCCAACCTGCTGACGCTGGCATTCCTCTTCGCCCAGCTCGGCATGGCGGTGCATGCCAGCACGCACCTGCGGCTCGATCCGCACGCCGCGCCGGTGCAGACCTGCGGCGAGTGCCAAAGCTTCGCGCCGCTGCAGAGCATGGTCGGTGGCGGGGCGGTCGACGTCCTGACGGTGGCCATTCCGAACGACCACGTCGTTCCCAACGATTCGAACTTCCTCGTCGCGCAGCGCGCCTTCACGGCGTTCCGCTCGCGCGCACCTCCGATCTCCATCTGAAAACACGCTGACCCGCACGAGGCGCTCGCGCCATCGTGCCCGTTCGTTTTCCGAAGGAGATTCCCATGAGGACCCTGAGGCCCGTGGTGGCGCTGTTGGCGCTGGCCACGCTGCCGGTCGTGGCACCCGCCGCCGATGACGTCGCGGCGCTGCGTGCCGAGATGCAGGCATTGAAGAGTGAATACAGCGCGCGCGTCGATGCGCTCGAAGCGCGCATCGAGCAACTCGAGACCGCCAACGCCGCCGCGGCGGATGCCGCGAGCGCAATGGCGTCCGCACCACCGCCGCCGGAACCCGAGCCGGCGCCGCCGCCGACACCGGCGGGCAGTGCGGCGAACGCGTTCAACCCCGCGATCTCCCTGATCCTCGGCGGCACCTACACCAGCACCTCGCGCGATCCCGCCGATTGGCGGATCGCGGGCTTCGCACCCGCGGGCGACGAGAACGGGCCGGGTGATCGCAGTTTCAATCTCGGCGAGTCCGAGCTGACGTTCGCGGCAAGCATCGATCCGTATTTCGCGGGCACGCTCACCGCGGCCATCAACGCTGACAACGAGATCGAAGTGGAGGAGGCGTTCTTCCGTACCACTGCGCTGCGCGATGGCTTCAGCGTCAAGGGGGGCCGCTTCTTCTCGGGCTTCGGCTATCTCAACGAAGTGCACGCGCACGCCTGGGACTTCGTCGACCAGCCGCTGGTGTACCAGGCCATGTTCGGCGGCCAGTACAAGCAGAACGGCGTGCAGGTGAAGTGGCTGGCACCCACCGACCTGTTCCTCGAAATCGGCGCCGAGACCGGCAACGGGGACAATTTTCCCGGCACTCGCCTCGCGGACAATGGCTTCAACGGCGCCACGCTGTTTGCGCACGTCGGCGGCGACCTCGGTGACGACACCAGCTGGCGCGCGGGCGCGTCGTGGCTGACGTCGAGCGCCGAGCATCGCAGTGGCGGCATCGGGGACGCGGACGGCGTGCCGCTGTTCGACGCCTTCAGCGGCGACAGCGACACCTGGGTCGTGGATGGCGTGCTCAAGTGGGCGCCGTCACCGCGGCGCCAGCTCAAGGTGCAGGGCGAGTACCTGCATCGGCGCGAGAGCGGCAGCCTGTTCGATGCGAGCGGCGGCCTGTTGGCCGACGACTATCGCAACATGCAGTCAGGCTGGTACCTGCAGGGCGTCTACCAGTTCGCGCCGCGCTGGCGCGTCGGTGCGCGCTACGACTCGCTCGATGGCGGCACGCCCACGTACGCCTTCGCGCCGCCGAACCTGCCGGACGCGAGCCCGCAGCGAATCTCGCTGATGCTCGACTGGAACCCGAGCGAGTTCTCGCGGCTGCGCGCGCAGTACGACTGGGACGATGCGCGCGACGACGGTGACACTGATCGCGCGCTGCGCCTGCAATACATCTACGGAATCGGCGCGCATGGCGCGCACAAGTACTAGGACACGACCCATGAAAACCTTCATTCGAGTCTTCGCGGTGCTGCTGGTCTGCGCCGTCAGCCTCCCGGCAAGCGCCGCGCTCAAGGTGCTGGCCACCACGCCCGACTGGGGCGCCCTCACGACCGAGCTGGGTGGTGACAAGGTGAACGTCTACGTCGCCACCACGGCATTGCAGGACGTGCATCGCGTCGAGGCCAAGCCCAGCCTGGTGGCGCGCGCGCGCAGCGCGGATCTGGTGGTCGCCACGGGCGCGGAGCTCGAGGTGGGCTGGCTGCCGGTCTTGTTGCAGGAATCGGGCAACGCGCGCGTTCAGCCCGGTCAGCCCGGCTACTTCGAGGCCGCATCGGCGCTCCGGTTGATGGAGGTGCCGTCGAAGCTGGATCGCGCCATGGGCGACATCCATCCCCTCGGCAATCCGCACGTGCAGCTCGACCCGCACAACATACAGGCCGTGGCGCATGCGCTGACGGTGCGCCTGTCGCAGATCGATGCGCCGAACGCCGCTTTCTACGCGGCACGTGGCAAGGATTTCGATTCGCGCTGGGACGCGGCCATCAAGGGCTGGGAGGCCAAGGCCGCACCGCTCAAGGGCACGCCCGTGGTGATCATGCATCGTGACCAGGCGTACCTGTGCCACTGGTTGGGGCTCGCCGAGGTGGCTTCCATCGAGCCGAAGCCGGGCGTGCCACCCACCGCGGCGTACCTGGGTTCGCTGGTGTCAAAGCTCGGCACCACGCCCCCCAGGCTCATCCTGCTGAACGCATACAACGATCCCAAGGCCGCGACCTGGCTGTCGGAGCGCGTGCACGCGCCGGCGGTGGTGCTGCCGTTCTCGGTGGGCGGCAGCGACGGCGCAAAGGATCTCTTCGGGCTCTACGACGACACGTTGAACAAACTACTGGCGGCATTGAAATGAACGACCTCTACGTGGACTTCAGCATTCTCTGGCCGGCGCTCATCGCCGGCTGCCTGGTGGCGGTCTCGCACGTGCCGCTGGGCCAGCAGGTCCTGGCGCGCGGCATCGTGTTCATCGATCTCGCCATCGCGCAGGTGGCGGCGCTCGGTGTCATCGTCGCGAACCACTTCCAGCTCCCCATCGAGGGATGGGGCGCGCAGGTGGCTGCGGCGGCCGCGGCGCTCGCCGGCGCGCTGCTGCTCACGTGGACCGAGAAGAAGCGCCCCGAGGTGCAGGAAGCGCTGATCGGCATCCTGTTCGTGCTGGCCTCCACCGCCCAGATCCTGCTGCTGGCCAACGATCCACATGGCGGCGACAACCTCAAGGACCTGCTCGCGGGGCAGATCCTGTGGGTATCGAACGCACAGCTCATCCGCACGGCGGCGGTGACCGCGGTGTTCGCGCTGGCGTGGTTCCTGTTGCGGGAGAAATTCGGGCGCGTCGGTTTCTACGTGCTGTTTGCGTTGGTGGTCACCGCGTCGGTACAGCTCGTTGGCGTGTACCTGGTGTTCACCACGCTGATCGTGCCGGCCGTGGCGACCTACCGGCACCTGCGGAAGCGGCAGCTCGCCTATGGCTATCTACTGGCGATCGGCAGCTACGTCGCCGGCCTCGCGGTTTCGGTCGTCACCGACATGCCCTCGAGCCCGGTGATCGTGTGGGCGATGGGACTGCTGGGTTTGCTGGTGCATTTGAGCGGCAGGCACGGCGCGGTCGGCGCGAGTCAGCGCAAGGAACACTGAAGGCTCCTGCCCGAACGGCTAGAATGCCGTCCCACGCGCCCGTAGCTCAGCTGGATAGAGCACCTGGCTTCGAACCAGGTGGTCGGGAGTTCGAATCTCTCCGGGCGCGCCATTTTCACTTCGACCGCCTGGCGATCCCTCACCCCATGCTCAACTGCCACGACACCCCGAACCGATCCGCCACCCATGCAAACAACTTGCTGAACCCATAGTCGTCCAGCGGCATGTACACCTTGCCGCCTTCGGACAGCCGTTCCACCAGCGCCCGCATCCTCTGCTTCGACGTGCACTGCACGAATATCGAAGTGGCCGGCGTGAACTCGAACGCATTCCTGACCGTGCTGTCCGTGCACATGAACACCTGCCCGCCGATCGTGAATCGAGCGCGGCTCACCGATCCTTCCGCTCCCGGCATGCCCTTTCCATAGCGAGCGATCTCCAGCACCTCGGCTTCCGGAAACAGCGAGACATAGAAGCGCATGGCCTCTTCGGCCCGGCCCTCGAACATCAGGAATGGCACCACCGTGTCGCTCAAACGGGTCCCTCGCGTGTGCCGCCAGCCTACAGGGGAGGGGTACCGATCGGGCTATATGCTGATTGCTTCGCGTCGGAGCTTCCGCACAATCCGGCGGGAACAACAGGAAACTCCATGAACGACCAAACATCGCCTCTTCCTGAAACTACCCAGGGCGCGGTGCCGGCGCGCGCGTCCGTGGCCAAGATCACCAAGTGGTCGCTGGCCGCGCTGGTGCTGCTCGTGGCCATCGGCTTCGGAATCCACTACTGGCGGCAATCGCGCCTCTATGTGACTACCGACAATGCCTACGTGAACGCCAACCGCGTGGAAATGGCCGCGCAGGTGTCGGGGCCGGTGGAGGTCGTATGGGTGCGCGACCAGCAGCACGTGAAGTACGGCGAACTGCTGTTCCAGATCGATCCCAGGCCCTATCAACTCGCGGTGGATGCCGCCGAGGCGCAGCTCGAGCTCGCGACGCAGACCACCTCGGTGGACCGCGCGGCCGTGGCGGCGGCCCGCGCGCAGGTGGCGCAACGCACCGCCGAGCTGACCAACGCGCAGTCGATCGAACAGCGCGCCATGGAGCTGACCCGCGACAAGCTGATTTCCAAGCAGAGCGCCGAAACCTCGGCCACCCAGCGCGCGACCGCCGCGGCGGCCGTGCGCGCGGCGCAGGCGAACCTCGAGCAGGCGCAGAGCGCGCTCGGCAAGGCGGGCGCGCAGAACGCGGCAGTGCGCGCCGCGGCCGCGAAACTCGCCCAGGCGCAGCTCGATCTCATCCACACGCGCGTGACGGCGCCCACCAGCGGGCTGCTCGCCAATTTCGACCTGCGCCCGGGCAGCATGGCGCAGGCCGGCGTGCCGTTGTTCACCATCATCGGCGACGACGAGTACTGGGTGGACGCCAACTTCAAGGAGACCGAGCTGCGGCGCGTGCAAGTCGGGCAGAAGGCGCGCGTGGTCGCCGACATGTATCCCGACAAGACCTTCGAAGGCGAGGTACAGAGCCTGTCCGGCGGCGCCGGGCAGTCCTTCTCGCTGTTGCCGGCGCAGAATGCCACCGGCAACTGGGTCAAGGTGACGCAGCGCGTGCCGGTGCGGGTGCGAATCCTGGATCCGGATCCGAAACATCCCTTGCGCATCGGCACCACCGCCACCGTGCGCGTGCTGGCCCCGGAGTAGGCGCGTGTATCGCAACATCCTGCTGTGTTACGACGGCACCGCCGAGGGCCGCCGCGCGCTGCGCCACGGCGCCGACGTCGCCATCGCGATGAAGTCGCATGCCTATCTACTGGCGATCTGCCGCAACATGCTGGCGACCGCGGTGCCCGAGGGCGTGACGCCCGAGCTGGTCAACTGCGAGCAGGACACCGCCAACCGGCTGCTGACCGAGGGCGTGCAGTGGCTCAAGGACAACGGCGTGCCCGCCGACGGGCAGCTGGTGTTCGGCAATCCGATGCAGCACATACCCGAGGTGGCGAAGCGCATCGGCGCCGACCTGATCGTGGTCGGCCACCGCTATCGCGGCCGCCTGGCCAGGTGGTGGAGCGAGGAGGAAGAGGCCACGCTGCTGACGCGCGTCTCGTGCAGCATCCTGGTGGCGATGGACAACCCGGCCTCGTGAACGCGCGCGCGGCATTCGGCGAGTTGCCGGCGGCGCGTCCGGCCGCGAGCCGCCTGATGATCACGCTGGCGGTGATGTCGGCGACGCTGATCCAGGTGCTCGACACCACCATCGTCAACGTGGCACTGCCGCACATGCAGGGCGAGCTCGGCGCGACCGCGGACCAGATCAGTTGGGTGCTGACCAGCTACCTGGTTTCCTCGGCGATCTTCATGCCGCTGACCGGTCACTTCGCCGACGTGCTGGGGCGCAAGCGCTTCCTGCTGCTCAGCATCGCGGGGTTCGTCAGCGCTTCGGCGCTGTGCGGCATCTCGCAGTCGGTGGCGCAGCTGGTGTTC
>DASSRK010000027.1:0-17513 GCA_035701825.1 Steroidobacteraceae bacterium | reverse complement strand
GTGCTCGGCACGCTGCACCACCTGTACTTCACGGGCACGCCGACCGCGGTCATCGCGCTCGGCGCCAGCTTCAGTGCGCTCGAGGTGGTGCCGCTGGCCTTCATCGGCTTCGAGGCCTATCACACCTTCAAGCTCGGGCAGGCGACGCCGTGGATGCAGAAGTACCGCTGGCCGATCCTGTTCTTCACCGCGGTCGCGTTCTGGAACGTGGTGGGCGCCGGGTTGTTCGGCTTCCTGATCAACCCGCCGCTGCCGCTGTACTTCATGCAGGGCCTGAACCTCACGCCGCTTCACGGCCACACCGCGCTGTTCGGCGTGTACGGGTTCCTCGGCATCGGGCTCATGTTGTTCTGCCTGCGCGGTCTCAAGCCGCACCTCGCGTGGAACGAGGGCGTGCTCAAGACCAGCTTCTGGGCGTTCAACATCGGCCTCGCCGGCATGGCGCTGCTGACGCTGCTGCCCATTGGCATCATCCAGCTCACGGCAGCGATCGACCACGGCTACTGGTACGCGCGGTCCGCGGAGCTCATGCAGAAGCCGATCATCCACCTGCTCGTGTGGATGCGGGTCCCCGGTGACGTGACCTTCAGCGTGGGTGCGGTGGCGCTGGCGTGGTTCGTGTTCCGGCTGTGGGTCGGTCCACGCAAGGTGCGCGACCGGGAGCCCGCGGACATCGTGACCACGAAATGAGGAATGTCCCCGTTTCGCTGGCGTTTCCGGAGAGCGCCGCGCGCCTGATGGCGGCGGCGCCGCACCGCTTCCTGTTCCTGGTGGGCGCCACCAACGTGCTCGCCGCGATGTGCTGGTGGACGGTGTACCTGGTCGCGGCGCGCTGGCACCTGTTCGAGGTGTCGCAGCCGCCGCTGCCAGCCGGCTGGATGCACGCCATCATCATGCAGTACCACGTGCTGCCGTCGTTCATCTTCGGCTTTTTGCTGACCGTGTTCCCGCGCTGGCTGGGCCAGCGCGCGCTCACGCCGAAGCACTATCTACCCGTGGGGATCGGCCTGCTCGGCGGGCAGGTGCTGACGCTGGCCGGGCTCGCCGGCAACCTGCCGCTGCTGCGCGCCGGCGCGTTGTTCACGCTCGGGGGCTGGAGCGTCGGCATGTTCTGGCTGATCCGGGTGATGCTGCGCGCCGCGGCGGCGCCGAAAGACGGGCCGCCCTGGCACGCGTTGAGCTGCGTGACGGCACTGGGATTCGGACTGGTCGGCCTGGTGTTCTACGGGCTGCTGACCATCAGGCCCGACGCCCAGGTCGCGTACGTCGCCATCAAGTTCGGCGGGGTCGCGGTGCTGCTGCCCATCTACCTCACGGTCTGCCATCGCATGATCCCGTTCTTCACCAATATCGTGGTGCGCGACTACAAGGTCGTGCGGCCGATGTGGGCGCTGGGCGTGGCCTGGGTATTGCTGGTGGCGCACCTGTGGATGGAAATGCGCCATGCCTATGCGTGGTTGTGGAGCGCCGACGCGCCGCTGGCGCTGCTGTTCGCCGGGCTGCTGGTCACCTGGTGGCCGCGCGCGAGGATGCCCGCGCTGTTGCGCGTGCTGTATCTCGGCTTTGCGTGGCTGCCGGTGGCGTTCGCGCTGTATGCGTGGCAGAGCTACTGGTATGCCGTCTCGGGTACGTTCACGTTCGGCCGCGCGCCGGCGCACGCGCTGTTCATCGGCTATTTCGGCAGCCTGCTGGTGGCGATGGTGACGCGCGTGACGCAGGGTCACTCGGGCCGTCCACTGGTGCTCGGCAAGGTGGCGGGCTTCGCCTTTGTCATCGTGCAGCTGGTCGCGGTGACGCGCGTCGCCGCCGAGCTGGTACCGGATTCGCTCGGCTGGCAGGCCGTCGCGGCCATCGGCTGGATGCTGGCATTCCTGCCGTGGGTCGCGCGCTCGGCGTGGATCTATCTCACCCCGCGCGCCGACGGCCAGCCCGGCTAATATCCGCGCGTGCTGGAGTTCTATCCGCAGATCAAGTGGGTGCACGTGGCCGCGGTGATCGCCAGCGGTTCGCTGTTCATGCTGCGCGGCGCGGGCGTGCTCGGCGGGATGCGCTGGCCGATGTGGGCGCCGCTGCGCTACCTCACCTACACGATTGACACGGTGCTGCTGACGGCGGCGCTGATGCTGGCGACCATCCTGCACCAGTATCCCTTCGTGCACGCCTGGCTGACGGCCAAGGTGCTGCTGCTCGTGCTCTACATCGTGCTCGGCACGCTGGCGCTGAAGCGGGCCCGCACGCGCGCGGCGCGCGCCGGGTTCTACGCCGCGGCGCTCGGCGTGTTCCTGGTCATCGTGAGCGTGGCACGGACGCACTCGCCGCTCGGCTTCCTGGCGTATTTCCGCTGAGGAATTCCGCGCGGCGATAGGCCGATGCCTACGCAATGTCACTGACCACGCCGCGGCGCGATTCGCGCTAGGCTCGGCCGTCGTCATGAACCCGACTTCCGCAACGCTGCTCGACGAGGCCTACCTCGCGCGCATGCATGGCTGGTGGCGCGCGGCAAACTACCTGTCGGTGGGCCAGATCTACCTGCTCGACAACCCGCTGCTGCGCAAGCCGCTCACGCTGGCGCACGTCAAGCCGCGCCTGCTCGGACACTGGGGCACCACGCCCGGCCTCAACTTCATCTACGCGCACCTCAATCGGGTCATCCACAAGTACGACCTCGATGCGATCTACATCGCCGGTCCCGGGCACGGCGGTCCCGCCATGGTCGCCAACACCTGGCTCGAAGGCACCTACTCCGAGATCTACCCGGAAGTCGGCGAAAACGTCGCCGGCATGCGCCGGCTGTTCCGGCAGTTCTCCTTCCCCGGTGGCGTGCCGAGCCACGTGGCGCCGGAAACGCCGGGCTCGATCCACGAAGGCGGCGAGCTCGGCTATTCGCTGTCGCATGCCTGCGGCGCGGCATTCGACAACCCCGGGCTGCTCGTGGCCTGCGTGGTGGGCGATGGCGAAGCCGAGACCGGGCCGCTCGCGACGGGCTGGCATTCCAACAAGTTCCTGAACCCGGCACGCGACGGCGCGGTGCTCCCCATCCTGCATCTGAACGGCGCCAGGATCGCCGGCCCCACGCTGCTGGCGCGTATCCCGCGCGCCGACCTCACTTCGCTGATGCGCGGCTACGGGTACGAGCCGTTCTATGTCGAGGACCAGCCGGACTTCACCGCGACGCATCGTCTCATGGCCGTGACCATGGACCAGATGATCGAGCGCATCCGTGGCATCCAGGCCGCTGCCCGCGGCGCGGGTCACGTCGACACGCTGCCGCGCTGGCCGATGCTGGTGCTGCAGACGCCGAAAGGCTGGACCGGACCCAAGGAAGTCGACGGCGTGCCGGTCGAAGGCACGTGGCGATCGCACCAGGTGCCGCTGGCGAAACTGGCGGAGAAACCCGACCACCTGCGCCTGCTCGAAACCTGGATGCGCAGCTATCGGCCCGAGGAGCTGTTCGACGAGGACGGAAGACTGCGGCCCGAGCTGCGTTCGCTCGCGCCCACGGGCGCGCGCCGCATGGGCGCCAACCCGCACGCCAATGGCGGACTGCTGCTGCGCGATCTCGACCTGCCCGACTTCCGCAGCTACGCCGTGACGGTGAGCGCACCGGGCGCGGTGCTCGCCGAAGCGACGCGCGTGCAGGGCAGGTACCTGCGCGACGTGATGGAACGCAACCTGGCGAGCCGCAACTTCCGCCTGTTCGCGCCGGACGAGTTCACCTCCAATCGCTGGGACGCGGTGCTCGAGGTGACGCCGCGCATGTCCATGGCCGAGGTGCGGCCCACCGACACCGCGCTGTCGCACACCGGGCGGGTCATGGAGGTGCTGAGCGAGCACCAGTGCCAGGGCTGGCTCGAGGGTTACCTGCTCACCGGGCGGCACGGCTTCTTCAGCTGCTACGAAGCCTTCGTACACATCGTGGACGCGATGTTCAACCAGCACGCCAAGTGGCTCAAGGTGTGCAACCAGATCCCGTGGCGCAGGCCCATCGCCTCGCTCAACTACCTGCTGACCTCGCACGTCTGGCGCCAGGACCACAACGGGTTCAGCCACCAGGACCCCGGCTTCATCGACCACGTCGCCAACAAGAAGGCGGAGGTGATCCGCGTCTATCTACCGCCCGACGCCAACACGCTGCTGTCGGTCACCGACCACTGCCTGCGCAGCCGCAACTACGTCAACGTCATCGTCGCGGGCAAGCAGCCGCAGGAACAATGGCTGTCGATGGACGACGCCGTGGCGCACTGCGCGCGCGGCATCGGCGCCTGGGACTGGGCCGGGACCGGTGGCGGCGCGGAGCCGGAGGCCGTGCTGGCCTGCGCCGGCGACGTGCCCACGCTCGAGACGCTGGCGGCGGTCACGCTGCTGCGCGAGTGGGCGCCGGACCTGCGGTTGCGCGTGGTCAACGTGGTGGACCTGATGACGCTGCAGTCGTCCAGGGTGCACCCCCACGGCCTCGACGAGCGCGACTTCGACGCGCTGTTCACCGCCGACAAGCCGGTGATCTTCGCGTACCACGGCTATCCGTGGCTGATCCACCGCCTCACCTACAACCGCGCCAACCACGACAACTTCCACGTGCACGGCTACAAGGAAGAAGGCACCACCACCACGCCCTTCGACATGACGGTGCTCAACGAGCTGGACCGCTTCCACCTCGCGCAGGCCGTCGTCGAGCGCGTGCCGCGGCTCGCGCCGGTGCTGCCGGAGGTGCGCCGGCGGGTGGCGGCGAAATTGCGCGAGCACGGCGCCTACATCCGCGAGCACGGCGAGGACCTGCCGGAAATCCGCGGGTGGAAATGGCGCGGCCGGTGAACGGGCGCCACGCGCCGGCCATCTGCCAACCCGGCCGCGCGCGCGCCGCCTAGCTAGCTCCCCTCGCGCCGTACATACGGGCAATCCCGTATGCCGGGGCGGCCGTGTGCGTCCTAGTGCGTATCGACTCGGCCGCTGACCTGGGTCAGGGTAGGCCGTCGCCGTTAACCTCATGATTCCAGTCGACCGATATCGTTCCGGGAGCTTCGAAAAATGAACAAGTGGTTGCTCAGCGCCATCGCCGTCGCCGCACTCGCCGGCTGTGGCCAGTCTTCCGCCCCGACCGCCGCTGTCAACGACACCGGCGGCTCGCTCAAGGGCGATTTCGGTCCTCCGCAGGGTGAGCCGGTGAACGCGGTGCTCACGAGTCCCCCCCTCGTGCCACCGCCCACCGGCCGCCATGCGCCCGCGAAGGTCATCGTCGAACTCGAGGTACGCGAGATCGAGCGTGAGATCGCCGAGGGCGTGAAGTACACCTTCTGGACCTTCGGCGGCACCGTGCCCGGCAGCTTCATCCGCGTGCGCCAGGGCGACACGGTGGAGTTCCATCTCAAGAACCACCCCGACAGCAAGATGCCGCACAACATCGACCTGCACGGCGTGACCGGCCCCGGTGGTGGCGCGGCCTCGAGCTTCACCGCTCCCGGCCACCAGACCCAGTTCACGTTCAAGGCACTGAACCAGGGCATCTTCGTCTACCACTGCGCCACGGCGCCGGTCGGCATGCACGTCGCGAACGGCATGTACGGCCTGATCCTCGTGGAGCCTCCGCAGGGCATGCCGCCGGTGGATCGCGAGTACTACGTGATGCAGGGCGATTTCTACACCGTCGGCAAGTATCGCGAGAAAGGCTCGCAGGCATTCGACATGCAGAAGGCCATCGACGAGAAGCCGACCTACGTGCTGTTCAATGGCTCTGAGACCTCCCTCACCGGGCCCAACGCGCTGAAGGCCAACACCAACGAGCGCATCCGGCTCTACGTCGGCAACGGCGGGCCAAACCTGGTATCCAGCTTCCACGTGATCGGCGAGATCTTCGACAAGGTGCTGCAGGAAGGCGGCACGCATCCGCAGGAAAACGTGCAGACCACGCTGATCCCTGCCGGCGGCGCCGTGATCGTCGACTTCCATACGGAAGTTCCAGGCAACTACATCATGGTCGATCACTCGCTGTTCCGCGCCTTCAACAAGGGCGCGCTCGCCATCCTCGAAGTGGCCGGCGAAGCGCGCCCCGACATCTACTCCGGCAAGCAGGCCGACGAGTCCTACCTGAGCGACAAGGTGGGCAGCATGGCGCCGGTGGCGGCCGCCGCCGAGGCCAAGGCGGCTGGCAAGCTCACCAAGGAACAGCAGATCGCCGCCGGCGCGGTCCTGTTCAAGGGAACCTGCTCGGTCTGCCACCAGGAGAATGGCCAGGGCATTCCCGACGTGTTCCCGCCGCTCGCCAGATCCGACTATCTACTCAAGAACCCGAAGCACGGCATCGAGATCGCGCTCAACGGCCTGACCGGGCCGATCACGGTCAACGGCAAGACCTTCAACTCGGTGATGCCGCCGATGAGCCAGCTCAACGACGACGAGATCGCCAACATCCTGACCTACGTGCTCAACAGCTGGGGTAACGACGGCGGCGTGATCAGCAAGGAAGAGGTACAGAAGGTGCGTGCGACCACGAAGCGTCCGGAGGGCGCGGCACATTGATGATGCTGCGCCTGCTCACCTTGATGGCGCTCGGTGCGGCGGCCCATGCCGCACCGGGCGTTTCGGCGCCTCTGCCGGCGCGGGCGCACGTGCCCGGCGCCACCTTCGCCACCGTGCTGCCGCCGGCTGCCGGACAGAAGGAAGTGACCGTGGCGGCGTTCGACATCGACCGCGCGCCGGTGACCAACGCGGACTTCGCGCGCTTCGTCGCCGCGCATCCCGAGTGGCGCCGCGATCGCGTGGCGCGCGTGTTCGCCGACGCGGGCTACCTGCGGCACTGGCCCGATGCGAAAGGACCCGCGGCCGCCAGCGCCAACCAGCCCGTCACCCAGGTGAGCTGGTTCGCCGCCAGGGCCTACTGCCAGGCGCAGCACGCGCGCCTGCCCACCTGGTACGAGTGGGAGCTGGTCGGCGCCGCGGGCAGCAACGTGGCCGATGCGCGCAACGACCCGGCCTGGCGCCAGCAGATCCTCGACTGGTACGCGCGGCCCGCGAGCGCGCCGCTGCCCGACGCGGGGCGCGGACCGGCTAACTACTACGGCATCCGCGACCTGCACGGCGTGGTGTGGGAGTGGGTGCTCGACCTCGGCTCCATGATGGTGTCGGGCGACAACCGCGAACAGGGCGATCCCGACGTGAAGAAATTCTGCGGCGCGGGGGCGCTGTCACTCGAGCAGAAGGACAACTATGCCATGTTGATGCGCATCGCCACGCTCTCGAGCATGCAGGCGAGCTACAGCTCCTCGTCGATGGGATTCCGCTGCGCCGCCGACCCGGTGAAGCCGTGAAGGCCGGCACCAGGCCGCTGGCCGCGTTCCTGATGCTCGGCTTGCAGGCCGCGCTGCCGGCGCGCGACACCGACCCGCCGGCCTCGCTGTACCACCTCGACGCGGCGCTCACCGACCAGGCCGGCAAGGCGCAGGGACTCGACGTGTACCGCGGCCACCCGGTGCTGGTGACGATGTTCTATGCCAGCTGCAAGGCGACCTGCCCGCTGATCGTCGACACGCTGCGCGCCACGGAGCAGAAGTTGACGCCCGCGCAGCGCGGGCAATTGCGCGTGCTGATGGTGTCCCTCGACCCGGAACGCGACACGCCGCAGGCGCTGCAGCGGCTCGCCGCCGAACGCCGCATCGATACCGCGCGCTGGACACTGCTGCGCGGCGACGCGGATGCGGTGCGCGACATCGCCGCGCTGCTCAACGTGCAGTACCGCAAGCTGCCGAGTGGCGAGTTCAGCCATTCCACCGTGATCGCGCTGCTGTCCCCCGAGGGCGAGATGCTCGCCAGCTCGGGCACACTCGGGGCCGCCGACCCGGCCTTGCTGGCGAAGGTGCCGCGATAGCCCGGGCGGTCCGCGCCGTGAACTAGGTGCCGCCACTAAGTACCGATGCCCATCGCATTCCGGCGCGGCAGGCCGGAAAATGCCGCACCGTGAACAGCTCAATCAAACGTGCCGAGCGTCGCTGGGGCGTGCGCATCGAGGTAGACATACCGGTTCAGCTCGACCTCGCGCAGGGACGCAGCCTCAGCGGGCGCATGCGCAACGCCAGCGTGAGCGGCGCCCTCATCGAGTGCTCGCACGAGCTGCCGGTGTTCACGCCGCTGCGCATCCGGATCCCGGTGGTACCCGAGCGCGTGCCCGAGCCCATACAGCTCGCCGCGCGCGTGGTGCGCGCCGAGCATCCGCAGTTCGGCGTCGAATGGCGCGAGTTCGAGCCTTCGGTGCTTGCGACGCTGCTGCGGACCCCGCACCACTAGGGTTTCTTCGCGTCGCTCTCCTCGTTGCGCGCCGTGCGCTGGTCGGCGGTCGCGCGCCAGATGGTGTTGCCGACGTCGTCCGCCACCAGCAGCGCACCGCGCGAATCCAGCGTGACGCCCACGGGCCGCCCCCACGCCTCGCCTTTCTCGCTGACGAAACCGGTCAGGACGTCGAGCGGCAGTCCCTTCGGCTCGCCCTCGGCGAACTTCACGAACACCACCCTGTATCCCGAGGGCGTCTCGCGATTCCACGAGCCGTGCTCGCCGATGAACATGCCATTGTCGAGCCGGCTGGGGAGCGCGGTGTCGCCGCCCCACACCAGGCCGAGCGCCGCGACGTGCGCGCCCAGCGCATAGTCCGGTGGCAATGCCGTAGAGACGAGGTCGGGTCGTTGCGGCTTGACGCGCTCGTCCACTTGCTGGCCGTAGTAGCTGTACGGCCAGCCGTAGAACGCGCCCTGCTTCACCGACGTCAGGTAGTCAGGGACCAGGTCATTGCCGAGCTCGTCGCGCTCGTTGGCCACGGTCCACAGGTGGCCGCTGACCGGCTCCCAGGCCATGCCATTCGGATTGCGGATGCCGGTGGCGAACAGCTTCTTCTCGCCGGTCGCGAGGTCCACTTCCCAGATCGCGGCGCGGCCCTCCTCCACTTCCATGCCGTTTTCCGCGGCGTTGGAGTTGGAGCCCACGGTCGCGTAGAGCTTCGAGCCGTCCTCGTTGGCGATGATGTTCTTGGTCCAGTGATGGTTGCGCGGACCGGCGGGAAGATCGGTGACCTTGACGGGCGCCGCGGTGATCCGGGTCGCGCCCGGCGTGTACGGGAATTTCACGATGGAATCGGTGTTCGCCACGTACAGCGTGTTGCCGACCAGCGCCATGCCGAAGGGCGAATTGAGCCCGGTGATGAACTCGCTGCGCGACTCGGCGACGCCGTCGTTGTTGGCATCGCGCAGCAGCGTGATGCGATTCGCCGACGGCACCACCGAGCCCGCCTCGGCCATGAACTTGGTCATGGCCTTGCCCTTGAGGCCCTTGCCTTCTTCGGGCCGCTCGGGTGCGGCGGTTTCAGCCACCAGCACGTCGCCATTGGGCAGGGTGTACACCCAGCGGGGATGCGAGAGGCCCGTGGCAAAGGCGTTGACGGCGACGCCGTCGGCACCCGTGGGCTTCATGCCGGGCGGCCAGCCCCTGGCCTCCGCCACCTGGACCACCGGGATGGTTTGTTTGTCGGGCTTCGGCAGCTGCGGATGAGGTCCCACGGTCGAGACCGGCGAGGGCTCGGGCCCGCGCTCGGTGTGGCCGAGAGTGCAGCCGGTGAAACCGAACAGCACCGGGACGCCGAGCGACAATGAGAGGCCTTTGCAGACATTGTGAAGACGCTTGCGCATGGAACCTCCTCGGAGGTCACCCACTACTGCGGCCACCATAGGCCGGGGGCACGTTCCCGGAGATTGGCGGAGCCCGTCCCCGTCTGTAGGAAGGCGACGGATTCCCCGTCAGTCATATGCAGCGCGGCGCTAACATGTCACCCAAACTGAAGGTGCATCGTGAAAAAAATCATCCTGCGCAATGGAATCCTGGCCGGGCTGATCGTGGGAATACCCATGATCCTGTACATGACCTCGATCCCCGCACACGGGGAGATGAACCTCAGCATGCTGGTCACCTACGTACTCATGCTGCTGGCGCTCGGCATGGTGTTCGTCGGGATCAGGCAGTATCGCGATCGCGTGCTGGGCGGGGTGATCGCGTTCGTGCCCGCGCTGGCCGTGGGGCTCGGGATCAGCGCCGTCGCCGGGATCCTGTACGCCATCGCATGGGAGATCACCCTGCCGCTCATGAAATTCGACTTCATCAAGTTCTATTCGGATTCCATCATCGAGCAGGCGCGCGCCCAGGGCTCGAGCGTGGAAGCCGCGGCCGCCAGGGCGGCGGAATTCACGCGCACCTACGCCAACCCGCTCATCCGCGTGCCGTTCACCTTCCTCGAGATCTTCCCGGTCGGCATCCTGGTCTCGCTGGTTTCGGCGGCGCTGTTGCGGAACAGCCGGTTCCTGCCGGCGACGCGCGCCCAGGGTAGATAGGGCGCCGCCGGCGCCGTTCGACCTAACTAAATACCGGAAGCAACCCGATGGCGCGTCCGTCATGCAGGGGGCGGTGACGTAATATGCGCCGATGTCGGAGAATTCCTACGCCCGAGGTGGCGTTTATAAGAGATTCCCTAGTAGGTTTGCTGCAGGGCCGCATGCGATAGTTTGGCCGTCGGGTCATTCGCGGGAGGATCCTTCTTGACCTCGGGAAGGCTGACCTTGATTTGCGGAGTCCTGCTGGGGGCGCCCTGCTTCGCCGACGATGCCGGGCCCAGCCAGATGGACCAGCTGAAGCGCATGAGCTTCGAAGAGCTCATGAACGTGGAAATCACCTCCGTATCGCGCGCGCCGGAGTCGCTGCGCGACGCGGCCGCCGCGGTCGCGGTGGTGGACCGCGATACCGTGCGCCGCTCCGGCGCCACCACCCTGCCCGACGCCCTGCGCCTCGTGCCCGGCATCCACGTCGGTGAACAGACCGCCAGCACCTGGGCGGTGAGCGCGCGCGGCTTCAGCGAGATCAACTCGGAGAAGCTGCTGGTGCTGTCGGACACGCGCAGCATCTACACGCCGCTGGTTTCCGGCGTGGCCTGGAACGCGCAGAACTATCTACTGGAGGACCTGGAACGCATCGAGGTGATCCGCGGCCCGGGTGCGACCATGTGGGGCTCGAACGCCGTCAACGGCGTGATCAACATCACCACGCGCAGCGCGCGCGACACGCACGGCGCCTATCTCACCGCGGGCGCCGGCACGTTCGACAAGACCTGGGTGGGCGCGCGCTACGGCGGCGAGACCGGCGGCGGCGTCGACTATCGCGTGTACGGCAAGTACTTCGACCGTGACGAGACCGAGCACAGCTCGCTGGACAGCGACGATGCCTGGCAATACGGCCAGGTCGGCTTCCGCACCGACTGGGATGGCGACCAGCGCGACGCCTTCACCGTGCAGGGCGATGCCTATTCGGGCGACGTCGGGCAGCTGGAGCCAGCGGTCACCGTGATCGGCCGGCCGGGTCCCGAAGGGCCGCTCACGCAGCGCCTGAGCGGTGGCAACGTGCTGGCGCGCTGGCGCCGCACCTACGATGAAAGCTCGGACCTGCAGCTGCGCGCCTACTACGACTACACGCGGCGCGACGATCCCACCTACATCGACACGCTGCACACCTTCGACCTCGACTTCCAGCGGCGCTTCGTCGCACGCGAGAACCACGACATCATCTGGGGAGCCGCCTACCGGGTCACCTACAACGACAACCGCGGTCGCGTGCTGTTCGCGCTCGAGCCCGAGCAATCCACCGACCAGCTGTTCAGCGGCTTCATCCAGGACCAGATATCGCTCACCGATGCGGTGTTGCTCACCGTGGGAACCAAGCTCGAGCACAACGACTTCAGCGGCTTCGAAGTCCAGCCCAGCGTGCGCATGACCTGGCTGCCGGCCGCCAACCAGACCGCCTGGGCCGCCATCTCGCGCGCGGTGCGCGTGCCGACCCGCATCGAGCGCGACGTCGCGATCGACGTGATCGATCCGTCCAGCAATCCCATCGTCCGCCTGCTCGGCAACCCGGACTTCGAGTCGGAAGAGCTCATTGCCTATGAAGCCGGCTACCGCTGGCAGCCGACCGACAGGCTGTCGCTGGATCTCGCGCTCTTCTACAACGACTACGGCAAGCTCGCTTCGCTGGAAATCGGCGAGCCGTTCATCGATCCGGACGATGGACGTACGGTGATCCCGGTGCTGAACCAGAACCTCACCGACGGCCGCACCTACGGCGCCGAGCTGCTGGCGGAGTGGCAGCCGTTCGATGAATGGCAATTGACCGCGAGCTACTCGCACATCGACATGCAGCTGACGCCGCGCGGCGAGGACCTCAATTCCGGCGAGTTGCTCGAAGGCTCGACACCGCACAACCTCGCCGGCCTGCGCTCGTTCGTGACCCTGCGCGAGCGCATCGAGCTCGACGCCCAATTGCGCTACCAGTCGCGCATCCGCTCCATGCCCCTCGAAGTCGGTGGCCCGGGCATCGACGCCTACACCGAGCTCGACCTGCGCGTCGGCTGGCGCGCCTCGGAGCACTGGACGCTGTCGCTGGTCGGCCAGAACCTGCTGCACGATTCGCACCCGGAATTCGGGCCGCTCGAGCAGCGCGGCAACCTGGAACGTGCCGGTTACGTGAAGGCCGAGTGGCGCCACTAGGCGCCCGCCCCCGCATGCCGCTGCTGGTACGACTGTCGTTCATGTGGCTTGCCGTGTCGGGCAGCGGCACGCTGGGCGCCGCGCCGGCCAGCGAGTACCAGGTCAAGGCCGCCTATCTATTCAACTTCGGGCAGTTCGTCGAATGGCCGGCCTCGGCCTTCGAATCGCCGAGCGCGCCGTTCGCCATCTGCATCGTCGGCGACGATCCCTTCGGCAGCATCATCGACGACGCGGTGCGCGGCGAAAAGCTCGAGGGACGCGCGGTCGAGGTCCGCCGTTTCCGCAATCCCGAGGAGGCCGCCGGCTGCAACATCGTGTTCCTGGCGCGCAGCGAGGCGGGCCGCCTCGAGCAGACCCTGCACGCATTGCACGGGCGACCGGTGCTCACGGTGACCGACGCCACCGGCGCGGAGACCCGTGACGCGGCCATCGTGCTGATCACGCAAAACAACCGCGTGCGGTTGCGCATCAACCTGGCCGAAGCGCGCGCCAACAACCTGGTGATCAGCTCCAAGCTGCTGCGGCCCGCCGAGGTGGTGGGCAACACGGGGGCGACGCCGTGAAACGGGCGATTCGCCGCAAGCTGAGCTCGATCTCGCTGATCACCACGGGAGTCGCCCTGCTGGTCACCACGATCCTGTTCCTAGCGGGCGAAGTGCTGGCGATGCGCGATTCCAGCCTGCAACAGTTGCGCATCCTCAACGAGGCCATCGCCTCCAACAGCAGCGCGGCGCTGGCCTTCGACGTTCCCGAGGACGCCCGCACGGTGCTGGCGGCGTTCCGCTCCGATCCCAACATCGTGGTGGCCGCGCTCTACAAGGATGACGGGGCGCTGTTCGTGCGGTATCCGCCGGATTCGCCGGCGGCTTCGTTGCCGGCCCGGGCCGGGGTGCCGGGCTATCACTTCGAAGGGTCTTCGATCATCGGCGTGGCCAGCGTGCGTGAGGGGTCGCGGACGTTGGGCACCTTGTATGTGCGCTCCGACCTGAGCGCGGTGTACGACCGGCTGGCCCTGTACGGCTTGCTCGCCTGCGTGGTGATCGCGCTCGCGCTGCTCGCCGCCCACGCGATCTCGCGGCGACTGCAGCACGAGATCGCCGGGCCGATCCTGCAGCTCGCCGGCACCGCGCGCCAGGTGTCCGAGCGCCACGACTACCGCGTACGCGCGACGCCGGTCGGCATCAACGAGCTCGATGACCTCACCCATGCGTTCAACCACATGCTCGGCGAGATCGGGCAGAACGAAAAGCGCATGAGCACCCAGCTGAGCCGCCTCGCGCTGTTGCAGCAGATCACCCACAGCATCGGCTCGCGCCATGACCTCAACAGCATCTTCCAGGTGGTGCTGCGCAGCCTCGAGGAGCACCTGCCCATTGCCTTCGGTTGCGTATGCCTGCACAGCGAGCACGAGGACAAGGTCACGGTCGCGAGCGTCGGTGCGGCCAGCGCCACGCTGTGCGACGCGCTGGGTTTCGGCATCGGCGCGGAGGTTTCCATCGGGCAGAACGGCCTGTACCGCGCGCTGAACGGCACGCTGATCTACGAGCCCGACACCGGCCAGGTGGGCTCGCCGTTCACGCAGCGCTTCAGCCAGGCCGGGCTGATGTCGCTGGTCATCGCGCCGCTCGCGGTGGAGTCCATCGTGTTCGGCGTGCTCATCGCCGCGCGCCGCGGCACCGAGGGCTTCTCCAGCGGCGACTGCGAGTTCCTCAAGCAGCTCTCCGAGCACGTGGCGCTGGCCTCGCACCAGGCGCAGCTCTACAACGCCCTGCAACGCACCTACGAGGACCTGCGCCAGAGCCAGCAGACCGTGATGCAGACCGAGCGCCTGCGCGCACTCGGCGAGATGGCGAGCGGCATCGCGCACGACATCAACAACGCGATCTCGCCCATCGCGTTGTATTCCGAGCTGCTGGCGAGCACCGAGCCGCAGCTCAGCGACGCCGGCCGCCAGCGCCTGGCGACCATTCGCCGCGCCATCGAGGATGTCGCCGGCACCATCGAGCGCATGCGCGAGTTCTACCGGCCGCGCGAGGCGGCGCGCAGCTTCACGCGGCTCGACATCCACGGCGCCATCGCGCAGGTGCTGGAACTGACCGAGCCGCGCTGGCGCGCGCTGCCGCAGGAGCGCGGCGTGCTGATCGAGCTGCGCAAGGACCTGGCGCCGTCGCTCCCGGACGTCATGGGCGACGAGGTCGAGCTGCGCGACGCGCTGACCAACCTGGTGTTCAACGCGGTCGATGCCATGCCGGACGGCGGCATCCTCACGCTGCGCACGCGCGCCTTCGAGGAGGAAGGCCGCTGCACGGTGCACGTCGAAGTCACGGACAGCGGCATCGGCATGGACGAGGAGACGCGCCGCCGCTGCATCGAGCCGTTCTTCACCACCAAGGGCCAGCGCGGCACCGGCCTCGGCCTCGCCTCGGTGTACGGCATGCTGCAACGGCACGACGCGACGCTGCAGGTCGAGAGCGCGCCCGGCCGCGGCACGACCATGCGCATGGTGTTCCCCGCATTCGTCGACCAGGGCGCGGCCGATGGCAACGCGCACGCCGCGCGCAAGTCCTCGCGGCGCCTGCGCATCCTGGTCATCGACGACGATCCGATCCTGATCCGTTCGATGCGGGACGTACTCGAGGCCGACGGACACCACATCGACACGGCGCTCGGCGGCCAGGCGGGCATCGATGCCTTCGTCGCGGCGCGTGGCACCGAGCACGAGTTCGCCGTCGTGATCACCGACCTCGGCATGCCGCGCATCGACGGGCGGCGCGTGGCGGCCGCGATCAAGCAGGTGGCGCCGTCCACGCCCATCGTGCTGCTGACCGGCTGGGGCCAGCGGCTGCTGGACGAGAAGGAAGTCCCGCCGAACATCGACCGCGTGCTCAGCAAGCCGCCACGCCTGCACCAGCTGCGCACGGCGTTGCTCGAACTGGTGGGCTGAGCACGGCCCACTTCCGCGCAATGGGTCAGCCGATCACCTGGCCGGCAAGGGCTCGATCGCGCCGTCCGGGCGGGCGCGCAGGAAATTGCCGCCGCGGATCCACAGGGCCTCGAACTCCACGCGGCCATCGTCCTCGCGCTTCGGGTACACCTGCACCGCGATCACCGCGCCGTCGTACAGCGGCGTGATGGTCGGCACCTTGGTGTGGCCTACCAGGATCTTCTCCACGCCGAAGAACCTCCGGACCTGCGTGACGTCGTCCGCCGACGCCACGGATCCTCGGGCGTCCGCCGGAAAATAGCCGCGATACCACAGCGGACCCGCCTGGCCGAACATGAACTCGGCACGCTCGCGCGCCGCCGCGTCCTTGAACGTCGGCTGCGCCAGCGCGCCGCGCACAGTGTCGTTGATGACCGGCAGCGTGTAGCCACGCTCGACCAGTTCGCGCGAGATGCCGCCGTGCAGGCACAACAGGCCGTTGAGCTTCAGCACCGCGGGCCTGGAGCGCAACCACTGCCCGAGCACACTGCGCGCGTCGAACAGCAGCGAGTAGCTGCGCACGCCCAGCGTGTCCGCGATCTCGCGGTAACGCGGGTTGAGATAGCGCACGTCGCCGAGCAACTCCATGGTCTCGTGATTGCCGAGCACGAAATGCACCGCCCCGCGCGCCGCGCGCGCCTCGGCCTCGAGCTGGTAGAAGAGCCACAGGATCTCCACCTGGTGCGCGCCGCGGTCGAACGCGTCGCCCAGGATCACCAGCTGGCCGCGCCCGAATTTCCAGTGCAGCTGATCGTCCACGATCTTCTGGCTGCGCAGCATGCCGACCAGGATTTCGTACTCACCGTGCGTATCGGCAACCACGAAAATCGGCGCCCTGGCCGAAGCCTTGACGTCGTCGGCGGCCATCGGCGCCGGCTCGCGTAGTTTGACGCGGAACGCGGGGACGTCCCTGACGGCGGGCACCTCGATGGTGGCGCCCGGCGCGACGGGCTCCACGCGTTTCACCGGCCCCTTGGCCGTGGATTCCACGGTCCACGATTCGAGCGCGCCGGCGGAGTTGCGCACCACGTAGGGCGCATCGACCTGCGCCCCCGCAGCGCAGCTGAAGCAGGCGGCGAGCCAAAGGGCACCCAGGACGCGAAAAGCATGGGGTAGACGCGATCTCATGGGCGCGAGCGTACCAGCGCGCACCCGTAGGACGGCAATGTCCGCGGAAGCGGATGCATGCGAACGGCAGGCGGCGGACGCCCAGGTGTGTTATTGCTGGCGCGCCGAAGGGGAGAACTCGAAACGTGAGCCGCGGAGCTCGAGGACCGCATCGATGCATGAACGGCGGCGTGCGCCTACGTCGGAAGGGTTCGGATTCGAGTTGCCCGGATGCCCGTGGCCGTATGAACTGCGCGCATGTACGCGCGAAAATTCGGCCACCACGGCCAGCTTCCCGCCGCGGAGGAGCTCGTCGTTCTGGCGCCGCGGCGAGACGGCCAGCCCCGCATGAACGGCGCCGCTTATCGATGGCTGCGCCGCCTGTCCCGCTTCGCGACGTTCACGCCCGACGAACAATGCGCGCTCGAGGAGGCCTGTGCCAGCAGCCGCCGCTATGCCATCGGCGAGGAACTGCAGAAGATAGGCGACCCCGGGGACCGGCTGTTCGTGCTGCTCGAGGGCCTCGCCTGCCGCCACAAGCTGCTGCCCGACGGACGGCGGCAGATCCTCGCCTATCTATTCGCCGGCGACATGGGCGACCCGCGCCAGCTGGTGCAGTCGCACGCCGACCACGCAATGTGCATCCTCTGGCCGTCGGAGGTCGCGGTGCTCACGCAGTCCGTCGTGCAGCGCATCGAACACCATCCGGAGATCTCGGTGGCGTTGGCGCGTTACCAGCTCAGCCAGCAGGCCATCGGGCGCGAGTGGCTGGTCAACGTCGGCCACCGCACCGCCTTCGAGCGCCTCGGGCACCTGGTGTGCGAGATCTTCGTGCGCCTCGACGCGGTCGGCCTGACGCGCGAGCA
>DASSRK010000026.1:0-7128 GCA_035701825.1 Steroidobacteraceae bacterium | reverse complement strand
GGCATCGTGCACCGGGTCGACATGCGGCTGCGGCCCTTCGGCGACAGCGGGCCGCTGGCGGTGAGCGCCGCCTTCCTCGATGACTACCTGCAGGCACACGGGCGCGACTGGGAGCGCTATGCCTGGATCAAGGCGCGCGCCATCACCGGCGTTGCCGCCTGGCGGCTCATCCAGGCCGAGACGGTGCGGCCGTTCGTGTACCGCCGCTACCTCGACTTCGGCGTGTTCGAGTCGCTGCGCGAGATGAAGGCCCTGATCGAGAAGGAAGTGGCGCGCCGCGACCTCGCCGAGCACGTCAAGCTCGGCCCGGGGGGCATCCGCGAGATCGAGTTCATCATCCAGGCGTTCCAGCTGATCCGCGGCGGCCAGGACCGGCGCATGCAGACGCCGTCGTTGCTCAGCGTGCTGCCGCAGCTCGCCGGCGGCAAGCTGATCCCCGCGCGACGTACGCAGGAACTCGAGGCCGCCTATCTATTCCTGCGCCGCATCGAGAACCGGCTGCAGATGCTGGGCGATGCGCAGACGCACACGATTCCGACCGATGCATTCACGCGCCAGCGCATCGCCGTGGCCATGGATTTTCCCGACTGGGAGACCTGCGCGGCCGAGCTCGACCTGCACCGCGCGCGCGTGACGCGCGCCTTCCAGGAAGTGATGTTCGCGCGGCACGAAGCCGCCACGGCCGAGGCGCCCGGCGTCAACGGCATCATCGAGGCATGGCAGGGCGGGGCGGATGCGCCGCGTTTCGCCACGGCGCTCGCGGCGCGCGGCTTCGCCGATCCGCAGAAGGCCGCGGCGCTGCTGGTGGAATTCCGCGGCGCCGGCGCGCTGCGCCGGCTCGATGCTCCCGGGCGTGCGCGGCTCGACACGCTGGTGCCGCGCCTGCTGTCGACCATCGCCGACCTGCGGTCGGACTCCATTGCCGATTCGCGCTCGGACGGCGGCGGCTCGCAGCTCGACGTGCTGCGCCGGGTGTTGAGCGTGCTCGAGGCCATCGGCACGCGCTCGGCGTACTTCGCGCTGCTGAACGAGAACGCCGCGGTGCGCCGGCGCCTGGTCGAGCTCGCGGCGCTGGGCGAATACCTGGCCGCGCAGATCGCCTCGCACCCGCTGCTGCTCGACGAATTGCTCGACGAATCCAGCGGCGGCCTCCCGCCGCCGCGCGCCGAGCTCGAGCGCGAGATCGCCGCGCGCCTCGCGCACCTGGCCGAGGACGAGCCCGAGCGGCAGGTGGAGGTGCTGCGCCAGTTCCAGCGCGCCGCGATCTTCCGCGTCGCCATGGCGGACCTCACCGGCCGTATCCCGCTGATGCGCGTCAGCGACTACCTGACCGAGATCGCCGAGATCATCGTCGAGCAGGCGATGAATCTCGGCTGGGCGCAGATCACGGCGCAGTTCGGTGTGCCGATGAGTGGCACGGGCGAGGCGCGCCGCGTGGTGAAGATATGCGCCGTCGGATACGGGAAGTTAGGCGGCAACGAGCTCGGCTATGCCTCCGACCTCGACCTCGTGTTCCTGCACGACTCCGGCAGCGAAAACGCCGAGACCGACGCGGCCAGGCCGGTCGACAACCAGGTGTTCTTCATCCGCTACGCGCAGCGCGTGATGCACCTGCTGACCATGCACTCCGCGGCCGGCCGGCTGTACGAGGTCGACGTGCGGCTGCGCCCCTCGGGCAAGGGCGGCATGCTGATCACGCGCATCGGCGCCTTCGTCGAGTACCAGGAGAAGGAGGCATGGACCTGGGAGCACCAGGCGCTGCTGCACGCGCGAGCCGTCGCCGGAGATCCGCGGCTGCGCGCCGAGTTCGAGCGCGTGCGCGTCGACGTGCTCGGGCGCTGCGTGCGGCGCGATACGTTGCGTGATGAAGTCCGCAACATGCGCGAGCGCATGCGCAAGGAACTGTCGGGCGCGAAACCCGGGCAATTTGACATCAAGCAGGATCCCGGCGGCACCGCCGACATTGAATTCCTGGCGCAGTACTGGGCGCTGCTGTACGCGGGCTCGCATCCGCCCGTGGCCATGTTCTCGGACACCATCCGGCAGCTCGAATCCGTCGCATCCGCCGACCTGGTGGCACAAGGCACGGTAGATGTCCTCACGGGCGCCTACCGTGCCTACCGCACCCGCACCCACCACCTGTCGCTGGAGGGCGGGAATTCCATCGTCCCGGCCACGGAATTCACGGCCGAACGCGCCGCCGTCACCGCGATCTGGAACGAGACCATGGTGTCCAATCCGGCGCACTGACCGGCTATACTTCGCGCGCCATGTCAGCCAACAAGAAACCGCTCATCCAGCCCAACGCGCAACACGAATACAAGGTGGATGCCAGCGACCTGCCCCTGTCCTGCCCGATGCCGGAGATGTATCTCTGGAATTCGCACCCGCGGGTCTATCTACCCATCGAGCAGACCGGCTGGGCCAAGTGCCCGTACTGCGGCGCCGAGTACACACTGACGAAATAGGATCCTGGCGGCATCCGGTCAGGGAGGCTGGATGATGCGTGACGACGTACTGAAGCGATGGATTCGCATCGCGGGGCTGGGTCTCGCGGCCTGTCTGCATGGTTGCACTCCGGGCGGCGTGCCCCGCGAGGACTCCGCGGCGGGTTCAAACACCGTTGCCGAAGCAGTCACCGCCGGCGCGCGCGCCGGCCAAGGCGGTCCGCGCTCGATCCTGGCGCCGCCACCGCAGAGCGCTGTGCCCGGGGAATTCCTGGTCAAGTTCAAGGCTGGGGCGTCGCGCGCCGCCGTGACGCACTCCTTCGGCAAGATTTCCCGGGTGTCATCGCACGAGTTTCGCAGCGTGCCCGGGCTGCACCTGGTGCGCACGGGCAAGGGCGAGGCCGCCGTGGCGCAGCTCAAGGCAACGTTGGCGGCCGATCCGCAGGTCGAATACGTCGAGCCCAATTTCATCCAGCGCGCGCTGGTGGCGCCGAACGATCCGGACTACCCCAAGCTCTGGGCCCTGCACAATACCGGGCAGATCGCCGATCCACAGGCCCCTCTGGACAACCTTCCGGACATCGGCGCGGAAGCGGCCTGGGACATCACCACGGGTAGCGACGACATCGTGGTCGCGGTCATCGATACCGGCGTCGACTACAACCACGAAGATCTCGCCGCGAACATCTGGCAAAACCCTGACGACTGCGACGCGGATGGCATCGACGACGACGCCAACGGTTACGTCGACGACTGCCACGGGATCGACGCCATCGACCACGATTCGGATCCCATGGATCTCAACAGCCATGGCACCCACGTGTCGGGAACCATTGGCGCCGTCGGGAACAACGGCATCGGCATCGCCGGCGTCGCATGGCACGTGAAGATCCTGCCGTGTCGATTCCTCGGCGCCGACGGCAACGGCCCGACGTCGGCGGCAATCGAGTGCCTCGACTATCTGGCAGCTCTGAAGCAGCGCGGCGTCAATCTGATCGCGTCCAACAATTCCTGGGGCAGCTTCTACGACTCGCGCGCGCTCGAGGACGCGATTCGCGCGCAGCGCGATCTCGGCGTGCTGTTCGTGGTGGCGGCAGGCAACAATGGCTCGGACGACGATAGTTATCCCAACTATCCGTGTGTGAATGAAGTCGCCAACGTGATTTGCGTGGCGGCCACGTATGACTCGGCGGCGGATTTCTCGAGCTTCGGTCGTGCCACCGTGTTGCTCGGCGCGCCCGGCATCCGCATCTACAGTTCAGTGCCGAACAACGCCTACGAAGAGAAGGCCGGCACCTCGATGGCGACGCCGCACGTGACCGGTGCGCTGGTGTTGTTGAAAGCCCAGGACTCGACTCGCAGTCCCTGGCAACTACGCAACCTGCTCGCGGCTGGCGCCGTGCGGCCCCAGGAGTCCTCGATCCCGTCCATCACCGAAGGCCGCCTGAACCTCGTCAACTCGTTGACCTGCACCCATGCCACGGTGCTGGGGCGGATGCGTCCGTTCGACTACGAGACGTTGAACCGCGCTCCCGGGGCCGCGCTCGTGTTTCGCGCGCTGCACGTACGCTGCGCGGATCCGGCGGGCGACGTGGTCGTGAGTGTCGCGCCGAGTGGCGAGACCGTGACCCTGCGGGACAATGGAGTCGCGCCCGACGAAATCGCCAACGACGGCGTGTATGCCGGTACCTGGATCGCGCACGGGCAAGGCGAGTTCACCTTCAGCTTCCCCGCGCCCGAGACCGATACGATCGTCGTCAACGTCGATCCCACGCTCAAGCCCGGATTCCCGCTGCAGACCAACACGTTGCTGCCGGACGACGATGCCTACTGGGCAGGTCCCGCAAAGCTCGTGGTCGGGAACATCACCGGCGACCCGCGTCCGGAAATTCTCGCGCTGCCGCGCTGGTTCGGACCGCTGTGGGCCTGGGATGCGCAAGGAGTCGTGGTGCCGGGCTGGCCTCGTTACGAGCCGCTGGCGGGGGGCGGCCTGGCGCTCGGAAATTTCGACGCCGATCCTTCCGACCTCGAGCCGGTCGCGAGCTATGGAATCGGCATCAGCCGGGGTCAATTCAGCTTCTACCCTTACCAGGGCGATGGCAGTCCCTTGCCCGGATGGCCGCAGCTCGAGGGAGTCGTCGGTTTCGAAGCCGGCGTGGACGATCTCGATGGCGATGGCATCGACGAGCTCATCGGGTTCCCCGCGCTGCGTGCGGACGGCACGCCACTGCGCACCGACGTGCAGGTGCCCGCGTTTCCGGATTTCTTCGAGGCCGCTCCTTACGCCGCCAGGATCGCCGATCTCGACGCGGATGGACGCAAGGACTTTGTGAACATCGGCGTGCGCGGATTCAGCACTGACCTGTGGATTTCCGACACCGAGGGCCTTCGCTCCGGATTTCCGCTCGAGTTGCCCGGCAAGTTCACCAACACCTACAACGGCCGACCGCTGATCGGTGACGTCGACGGCGACGGGTCGCCGAATATCGTGCTGTCTTCGCTCGTCAGCGACGGCGACACGTCCCATGACCAGGTGCACGTCTTCGACAACCGGGGCAAGTTGTTGCGCGCGATGAACGTGAGCCAGTCGGGCGGTGACGGAACAGCGCTCGCGGATCTCGACGGCGACGGTATTCCCGAGATCGTCAAGATTGCCGGCACCGAGCTGTATGTCTGGCATGGGGACGGCACGCTGCTCCCGGGCTGGCCACGCGACCTCGGCGGCGCGAGCGGAGAAGAGCCGGCCATCGGGGACGTCGATGGTGACGGCGCGCCGGACATCGTCACGTACGACTACGAAGGGCAGGTGTACGTACCGGGGCCGTTGCGCCTGCATGCGTTCCACGCCGACGGCTCCTATCTACCCGGATTCCCGCGCACCATGGTGGCCGGGCCGGGCTCGATGGCCCCTCCCGCCATCGCCGACCTCGATCTCGATGGCCGCAACGAGCTCATCGTTTCGCTGGGACGCGGTATCGGCGTGCACGACACCATCTTCGCATTCGACCTGAAGGGTGCGGGTCCGTTTGGCCCAGTGGAGTGGACGCAGGACTCGGGCGACGCGCGGCACCGTGGTTACTACGAGACCGGCAAGAACCTCCCCAACCATGCCTACCTGGCAACGCAGGTGTTCGGCGCCGGGCGCATCACGGCGGCCGGCGGCGGCATCGATTGCCGCGGCGACTGCATCGAGAAGTACGCCAAGGGTATGAACGTGGTGCTGACCGCGGTAGATCGGCCCGGCGGCAGCTTCGCGCGTTGGCGCGGCGCCTGCGCGGCACAGGCCAATCCGTGCACCTTGCCCATGCAGAAATTCACGGAGACTTCGGCCGATTTCGACAGCCGCCTCATGGTGGCGATCACGGGTGACGGCTCGGTGAGCTCTGTCGCCAGCGGCATCCAGTGTCCGGGCGAGTGCGAGCACGTTTTCGCCGCGCGCTCGATGGTCACGCTGACCGCGACCGGCACGGCCGGCAGCGATTTCGCGGAATGGACCGGGGCATGCACCGGCAGCGAGACGGTGTGCAGTGTCTTCATCGATGACGCCAGGGACGTCGGCGCGCGATTCACGAGCGTCTATCCACTGACCATCGGCAAGACCGGGTCGGGACATGCCGTGGTCACGGCGTCCGCCGGTGGCATCGAATGCGGTACGAGCTGCGGCGCAGACCTCGCGGTCCGCTCGAGCGTACGCCTGACAGTGCTGCCCGCGGCCGACTCGTATTTCGTCTCCTGGCACCGTGCCGATTGCCCGGACACCCTCACTACCTGCGACGTGGTCATGAACGGGCCGGTCGCGCTCGACGTCGAGATCGCGCTCAAGCCGGTGGTGGCTGCCACCCTCGTGGGAAGCGGGCGCGTGATTCTCCATCCGGTCGACGTCGAGTGCCGCTCCAACTGCAATGTGCCAGTCGACGTCGGCGACGTGCAGATCAATGCGTTTGGCGATACGGGTTGGCATTTCGTGCGTTGGGATAACCCGTGCGATGGCTATACCGCGGCCGGGAGCTGCGTGCTGGTGAATGTGAGGGCCAACGTGGCGATCACCGCCGTGTTCGAGCGCGATCCGACGCTGACCGTCACGCGCAGCGGTAGCGGTTCGGGCACCGTCACGTCCGAGCTCGGTGGCTTCACGTGTCCATCTACCTGCTCGAAGACTTTCAGTCCGGGACGCACGATGACCCTCGTCGCCTCGGCGGCCAGCGGCAGCACGTTTACCGGGTGGGGTGGGGCGTGCAGCGGGACGGGTACATGCGACGTGACGATGGAAGCAGACGCCGCAGTGGTCGCGACATTCATGCGCGCTTCGGGAGGCGGCGGCTCCGGCAGCAGCGGGGGAGGCGGGGGCGGCGGCCGTATCGATTGGATGACTATGGGCATCCTTGGTCTGCTGCTCGTCTTCCCTTTCCGCCGGAGTCACGCCGCAGTCATTGCGCGTGGACGCATCTTGGAGTGCTGACCGCCTGTCGTCACGCTCGAGCCTTGGCGCCGATCGACATACGCGAGTGTGCTTGGCCAGGCGGGGTGCATTTCTATCGCGTTTTTCCAGAAATGCAGCTATCGATGAAAAATAGTCCGAAATAGATGGGACCAGAATCATTCTGACGACACTTGTACTCGATGGGACGCCAGATCCCTCAGGGAGTACACGTCGTGAGAAGAATTCGTAATGCCGCCGCTC
>DASSRK010000025.1:0-6269 GCA_035701825.1 Steroidobacteraceae bacterium | reverse complement strand
GGCAGCGACTGCGTTCCGGCTCGACAAGCTCCGCGCCGAGTTGCGCGCCGCCGTGCCCACCGTGGCGGACGCCGCCGTGCGCTTCGAGCACTTCGTGCACGTCGAGCGGGCGCTCGGCGAGCGCGAGCAACGAGTGCTCCGCGCGCTCCTCTCCTACGATTCCGGCCCGCTCGAGCTGCCCACCGGCGGCCAGCGTCGCGCGTTCTACGTGGTGCCCCGGCTCGGCACGATCTCGCCGTGGGCGTCGAAAGCCACCGACATCGCCAAGCTCTGCGGCCTGCCCGTTCACCGCATCGAGCGGGGCAGGCTCGTGGTGCTCGAGGTGCGCGGCTCGTTCGGCGCCGCCGACCTCGCGCGCATCGCGCCGCTGCTGCACGACCGCATGACCGAGACGCTGCTCGCGTCCGCTCCCACCGAGCAGCAGCTGTTCGCTCGCCACGATCCGCGGCCGACGCTCGGCGTGGATCTGCTGCGCGGCGGGCGCGCCGCGCTCGAGAGCGCCAACTCGGATCTCGGGCTCGCGCTCTCGGCCGACGAGATCGACTATCTCGCCGCGCAGTTCACCGCGCTCGGGCGCAACCCCACCGACGTCGAGCTCATGATGTTCGCGCAGGCGAACTCCGAGCACTGCCGGCACAAGGTGTTCAACGCGGACTTCGTCGTCGACGGCGCGAAGCAGGACAAGTCGCTGTTCGCGATGATCCGCAACACGCATGCGAAGAATCCGCAGGGCGTGCTGAGCGCGTACCGCGACAACGCGGCCGTCATCGAAGGACCGCTGGGCAAGCGCTACTTCCCGAACCCCGCGAACGACGTCTACGGCGCCATCGAGGAGCCGATCGACATCCTCATGAAGGTCGAGACGCACAACCATCCGACGGCGATCTCGCCGTTCCCCGGCGCGGCCACCGGATCGGGCGGCGAGATCCGCGACGAGGGCGCGACCGGGCGCGGCGCCAAGCCCAAGGCCGGGCTCACGGGATTTTCCGTCTCGCACCTGCGCATCCCCGGCTTCGAGCAGCCGTGGGAAAAGACGCTCGGAAAGCCTGACCGCATCGTCTCGGCGCTCGACATCATGCTCGAGGGGCCGATCGGCGGCGCGGCGTTCAACAATGAATTCGGACGGCCGAACATCTGCGGCTACTTCCGCAGCTTCGAGCAGGCGGCCGTCGGCGACCACGCCAATCGCACGCGCGGCTACCACAAGCCCATCATGATCGCGGGCGGCATGGGCAACGTGCGGCGCAAGCACGTGGAGAAGGCCGAGATCCCGGTCGGCGCCAAGATCGTGGTGCTCGGCGGGCCGGCCATGCTCATCGGCCTCGGTGGTGGCGCGGCGTCCTCGATGGGCAGCGGCGCATCGAGCGCCGATCTCGATTTCGCCTCCGTCCAGCGTGGCAATCCCGAGATCCAGCGGCGTGCGCAGGAAGTCATCGACCGCTGCAGCGCGCGCTGGAACCAGAACCCGATCCTGCTGATCCACGACGTCGGCGCCGGTGGGTTGTCGAATGCCGTGCCCGAGGCCGTGGCGCACACGCCGGGACGCGGCGCGGTCATCGACCTGCAGGCGATTCCGAACGACGAGCCCGGCATGTCGCCGATGGAACTGTGGTGCAACGAGTCGCAGGAGCGCTACGTGCTGGTGATCGACGCCGCGCGCCTCGATGACTTCGCGGCCATCGCCCGGCGCGAGCGCTGCCCGTTCGCCGTCATCGGCGAGATCGACGACACCGGCGTGCTGGTGCTCGAGGATCGCAAGCACGGCACGCGGCCCGTGGACCTGCCGCTCGAGGTGTTGCTGGGCAAGGCGCCGAAGATGCTGCGCGACGTGAAGCGCGTATCACCGCCGCAATCGCCGCTGATGCTGGCCGACATCGACCTGCGCGAGGCGGCGTACCGGTTGCTGCGCTTCCCGGCGGTGGCCGACAAGACTTTCCTGATCTCGATCGGCGATCGCACCGTGGGCGGCATGATCAGCCGCGACCAGATGGTGGGTCCGTGGCAGGTGCCGGTGGCGGATGTCGCGGTGACGCTGTCCGACTACTTCGGCCACACCGGTGAAGCCATGGCCATGGGCGAACGCACGCCGGTGGCGGTGCTCGATGCGCCGGCTTCGGGCCGGCTCGCCGTCGGCGAGGCGCTCACCAACATCCTGGCCGCCGACATCGGCGCGCTCGGCAACGTGCGGCTCTCGGCCAACTGGATGGCGGCCTGCGGCGAACCCGGGGAAGACGCCGCGCTGTACGCCACGGTGCATGCGGTGGGCGAGGAGCTGTGTCCGGCGCTCGGCATCGCGATCCCGGTGGGCAAGGACTCGCTGTCGATGAAGACCGTGTGGGGCGAGGGCGCGGCGCGCAAGGCCGTGGTCGCGCCGGTGTCGCTCATCGTCTCCGCGTTCGCGCCGGTCGCGGATGCGCGCAAGACCTGGACCCCGCAACTGCGCACCGATCTCGGGCCGACCACGCTGCTGCTGGTCGATCTCGGCGCTGGCGCGAATCGCCTGGGCGGCTCCTCGCTGGCGCAGGTGCACGGCGCGCTCGGCGCCACGCCGCCGGACCTCGTCGACCCGACGCTGCTGATCCGGCTGGCGGCGGCGCTGGCGGACCTGCGCGCGCAGGACAAGGTGCTCGCCTACCACGATCGCTCCGACGGCGGTGTGTTCGCGACACTGGTGGAGATGGCCTTCGCCGGTCACTGCGGCCTCGACATCCGCCTGCCGGCCGGCGCCCATGGCGCGGCGGGTGCGCTGTTCACCGAGGAGCTCGGCGTGGTCGTGCAGGTGCGCAGCGCCGAGCTCGAGCACGTGAAGGCGGTTTTCGCGCGCCACAGCCTGGGCGAGTGCACGCACGCGATCGGCAGCCCGACGCGCGAGATGCGTGTGCGCATCGAAGCGGCCACGGGGCGCATCGACGAGAAATGGGAGGACCTGCGGCGTGCCTGGTCCGAGACTTCGTTCCGCATGCGCGAGCTGCGCGACGAGCCCGGTTGCGCGCGCGAGGAATTCGAGGCGGCCTGCGACAGCGGCGCGCCCGGCCTCAACGTCGCGTTGACTTTCGATCCGGATGAAGACGTCGCTGCGCCGTTCATCGCGAAGGCGCGGCCCAGGGTCGCGATCCTGCGCGAGCAGGGCGTCAACAGCCAGGTCGAGATGGGCGCGGTGATGGAACGCGCCGGCTTCGAGTCGCACGACGTGCACATGAGCGATGTGCTCGCCGGCCGCGTGAAGCTCGCGGATTTCCGCGGACTGGTGGCGTGCGGCGGCTTTTCCTACGGCGACGTGCTCGGCGCGGGCGAGGGCTGGGCCAAGTCCATCCTGTACCACGCGCGCACCCGCGACGAATTCCAGAAGTTCTTCGAGCGCGGCGACACCTTCTCGCTGGGCGTGTGCAACGGCTGCCAGATGTTCGCGGCGCTCAAGGAGATCGTACCCGGCGCGGCCAGCTGGCCGCGCTTCGTGCGCAACCGCGGCGAGCAGTTCGAGGGACGGTTCTCGCTGGTGGAGCTGCCGAAGTCGCCGTCGATCTTCTTCGACGGCATGGACGGCTCGATGCTGCCCATCGCCGTGGCGCACGGCGAGGGCCGCGCCGAGTTCGCCAACGATGGCGACGCGGCCGCGTTCTCGCAGGCCGGGCTGGTGGCGGCACGCTACGTGGAAGGCGACCGGCGGATCGCGACCAGCTACCCTGCCAATCCGAACGGCTCGCCGTTCGGAATCGCGGCGGTCACGAATGCCGACGGGCGCGTGACCATCACCATGCCGCACCCCGAGCGCTCGTTCCGTTACGCGCAGAATTCCTGGCGCCCCGACGGCGCGGGCGAATACTCCGGCTGGTTCCGCATGTTCGGCAACGCCCGGAAGTGGGTGGGGTGAAGACGGTGCCGGAGCATGCATTCCGGCATAACTTCCACGACTTGCCAGTCGGCTGAGGCCTCACCAGTTATGCCGGAATGCATGCTCCGGCACCGTCTAATCTCCCCCGCCCACGCGCCGCGCCTGGGCTTCCTGCACGAAGAACCGGCGCACCTTCATGGCGTGCTGCAGCCGGCCCTTGCGTACGTACGCCTGGTAGAGGAAGTCTTTCATGACTTCCAGCAGCACCGCGGCCTGGTAGGTATCGATGGTGGGCAGGTCCAGCAACGGATCGGCGACGCCCGCGAAGATCACGCGCATCACCACGGCGAAGGTCTCTTCGTCGATGTCGCCCATTTCGCGCACGTCGGACAGTGAATCGAACAGCCGCAGCTTGGTGGAGTTGCCGAGATCGGCAAAGGTGACGGCCGCGGTTCGCCGCGCCATCGCGGCGAAGGCCTGCAACTGGTTGTGCGAGTAGCACACCAGCGCCTCGCGGAAGAAGGTCTCCACGTCCTCGGGCACGTAGTTGAACGCGAACTTCTCGATCGGCCGCTCGACGTCGAAGGCCTGCGGCGAGAGCTCGACGCGGTTGCTGGCGAAGGCGCGCGTCATGTAACGCAGGAACACGGGCGCATTGCAGGCGTGGCAGCGCAGTACCACGCCGATGGCGCGCGGCTTCTGCAGCAAGAGCTCGTCGAAGGTCGGCACCGCGGTCGGGCTCATCTGCGAGAACGCGTGACACCGCGGGCAATTGCGCGCGGTCTCGCGCTCATCGCCGAAGTACATCGTGCCGGTCGAATCGATCAACACGTTCATCTGCGCCGCCTTGGCTTCTCGGGGCCCCTCGTTCTTCTTGTCGTCTTCAGCGCGTGAGCGGCTTGTACTTGATGCGGTGAGGCTGCGTGGCCTCCTCACCCTTGCGCCGCTTCAGGTCTTCCATGTAGTCCTGGAAATTGCCCTCGAACCATACGACTTCCGAGTCGCCTTCGAAAGCCAGGATGTGGGTGGCGATGCGGTCAAGGAACCAGCGATCGTGCGATATGACAACTGCGCAGCCCGGGAAGGCGAGCAGCGCCTCTTCGAGCGCGCGCAGGGTTTCCACGTCGAGGTCGTTGGTCGGCTCGTCCAGCATCAAGACGTTGCCGCCGGATTTGAGAACCTTCGCGAGGTGCACGCGGTTGCGCTCGCCGCCCGACAGCTCGCCGATGATCTGCTGCTGGCCGGTGCCCTTGAAGTTGAACCGGCCGACGTAGCCGCGCGACGGGGTCTCGTAGTTGCCGACCTTGATCATGTCGAGGCCGCCGGAGATTTCCTGCCAGACGGTGTTCTTGTCGTTGAGCGACTGGCGCGACTGGTCGACGTACGCGAGCTTCACCGACGGGCCGATGCGCAGCTCGCCGGCGTCCGGCTTCTCGAGCCCGGCCATCATGCGGAACAGCGTGGTCTTGCCGGCGCCGTTCGGCCCGATGATGCCGACGATGCCGCCCTTGGGCAGGTTGAAGTTCAGGTTGTCGAACAGCAGCCGGTCGCCGTAAGCCTTGCGCAGGCCCTTGGCCTCGATGACCACGTCGCCGAGCCGTTCGCCCGGCGGGATGTAGATCTCGTTGGTCTCGTTGCGCTCCTGGAATTCGCGCGAGGCCAGCTCTTCGTAACGCTGCACGCGCGCCTTGTTCTTGGCCTGGCGGGCCTTCGGGTTCTGCCGCACCCACTCGAGTTCCTTGGCGAGCATCTTGCGCAGGCCGGCCTGTTCCTTTTCTTCCTGCGCGAGGCGGGCTTCCTTCTGCTCGAGCCAGGTGGAGTAGTTGCCCTTCCACGGGATGCCGTGGCCGCGGTCGAGCTCGAGGATCCACTCGGCCACGTTGTCGAGGAAGTAGCGATCGTGCGTGACGGCCACGACGGTCGACGGATACTGCTCGAGGTATTTCTCGAGCCAGGCGATGGACTCCGCATCGAGATGGTTGGTCGGCTCGTCGAGCAGCAGCATGTCGGGCGAGGAGAGCAGCAGCCGGCACAGCGCCACGCGGCGCTTCTCGCCGCCCGACAGCTTGTTGATGACGGAATCCCACGGCGGCAGGCGCAGCGCGTCCGCGGCGATCTCGAGCTTGCGTTCCAGCTCCCAGCCGCCGACCGCGTCGATCGCGTCCTGTAGTTTGGCCTGCTCCTCGAGCAGCTTGTTCATCTCGTCCGGGTCGAGCTCGGGGTCGGCGAACTTGTCGCTGATCTCGTTGAAACGCGCGACCTGCGCGAACGCGCCGCCCAGGCCTTCCATCACCACCTCGCGCACATTCTTGTTAGGGTCGAGCTCCGGCTCCTGCGGCAGGTAGCCGACCTTGATGCCGGGCTGCGGGCGCGCCTCGCCCTCGTAGTTGGTGTCGATGCCGCCCATGATCTTGAGCAGCGAGGATTTGCCCGAGCC
>DASSRK010000024.1:0-7244 GCA_035701825.1 Steroidobacteraceae bacterium | reverse complement strand
GATCGACGGGCGCTGCCCCTCGTCCACCGGCTTGGTCACGTCGAGCAGCCGGCGAAACGCGAAGATGAACAGTGCCAGCAACACCAGCGCGCCGGCGATGGCGAAGAACACGGTGTCGATGCGCTGGAAGGACTCGGCGCGCAGCTCGGGGGTGACCGCGGCGCCGTGCGTCACGGCGAAGATGCCGCCGGCCAGGATGATGGGCGAGACGAGCAGCGGGCCCAGGTACGTGCCCAGCGAGTTGAACGTCTGCGAGAAAGTGAGTCGGAAGTGCGACCGCTCCGGGCGGCCGAGCGCCGCCGCCAGCGGGTTCGCCACCACCTGCAGGATGGTGATGCCGCTCGCGATGATGAACAGCGCCACCAGCACCAGCGCATACGTATCGAAGTGCGTCGCGGCCGGGATCACCAGGCAGCCCGCCACCATGACGCCGAGCGCGAAGATGATGGACTTGCTGTTGCCGAGCCGGGCGATGAGCGCCGCGGCCGGCAGGGATACGACGAAGTACGCCATGAAAAAGGCGAACTGCGTGAGCATGGCCTCGGCGTAGTTGAGCTCGAAGATGGCCTTGAGCGCGGCGATCAGCGGATCGATGGAGACGGTGATGAAGCCCCACATGAAGAACAGCGTGGTGACCGTCACGAAGCCTTTCAGCATGCCCTGGTACTTGTTGTCGGTGTTCATTGGACCCCTCTGTGAGTTTCCTGCCGTGTAGTTAGCCATCGAGCGCGTCCGCCGCGAGCGCCAGCGCGCCGAGCGGCCCGGCCATCGCGCCGAGCCCCGGCGGCACGATGTAGTCGGCAAGCCCGCGCGCCAGCTGCGGCGTCGCGACGTAGTGGTTCAGGCTGCGATCGAGCTCGCGGCGGATGCGCTCGAACAGGTGCCGCTGCCCTTCCATGACGCCGCCGCCGAGGAAGATGCGCGCCGGCCCGGTCGACAACACCATGGTGTGCATGAGCTGGCCGAGATCGTGCGCGACGAAATCCCAGGCAGGATCATCGGCCGTCAAATAGCTGGCCGCCTTGCCGGCGCGCGCGGCGATGGCCGGGCCCGAGGCCAGGCCCTCGATGCAATCGCCGTGGAACGGGCAGACGCCGGCAAAGGTATCGCCGGGCTTGCGCGCCACGCGGATGTGGCCGGTCTCGGTGTGGGTCATGCCGAAGATGCTGCGTCCGCGCACGATGCTGCCGACGCCGATGCCCGTGCCGACTGTGACGTAGGCGAAATCATGGAGGCCCACCGCTCCGCCCCAGCGGCCCTCGGCGAAGGCCGCGCCGTTGACGTCGGTATCGAAGCCCACCGGCACGCCGAAGCGGCGCTGCAGCCGCCGGCCGACGTCGGTGTCGCGCCAGCCCGGTTTCGGCGTCGAGGTGATGTGTCCCCAGCTCGGCGAATCGCGGCGCAGGTCCACCGGGCCGAACGAGGCGATGCCCAGCGCCGCGAAGCCATGCTGGTTGCGCCATGCCTCGAGCACCGATTCGACCTCGCGCAGCGTCTGCTCACGATCGCCGGTGCCGAGGCGCTCGGTCGCGCGCACGTCGCCGGGACCGCTGCCGAGGATGCAGACGCACTTGGTGCCGCCGAGCTCGACGCCGGCGAGTAGTTTGCCGTCGCGAGCCACCGGCTCAGCCCGGCGCCGCCGCGGCGGCCGCCGCCGCCTTGCGGGCACCGGCCAGTTTCGCGTTGGCCGCCGCGAAGAAGCTGTCGTGGGTGGGCGCCGCGGCCACGTCCTTGGCGATCTTCTGCGTGACGGTGAGCATCAGGCGCTTCACCTGCTCGAAGTCGATGGTGTCGACCAGCGGGTCGTAGTCGCGCGGCACTATCCCGGAGCCTTCGAAGATCCAGAACCAGTCGAGGTCGCCGAACAGCTCCGGCCCGTTCTGCAGCACCCGGCCCGTGGCGCGGTACATCTGCACGCGCTGCGCCAGCGCGGGCGGCAGCGTCGCCTGCGCGCGCTGCTGCCAGAACGGCGTGTCGTCGCGCCGCGAGGTGCAGTAGTGCAGCAGGATGAAGTCGCGGATGCTTTCGATGTCGGCGATGCCGGTCGCGTTGTAGCTGGCGATGGTCGCCGCGTCGAACTGCCGGTCCGGGAAATGATCGAGCAGGTTGAACAGCCCGTTGGCCAGCAGGTGCAGGTCGGCGCCCACCAGCGGCTCGAGGAACCCCGCGGCGCGGCCGATGGCCACCACGTTGTGGGTCCACAGGTCGCGGCGGCGGCCGCTGGCGATCTGCGTGAGCCTGGGCTCGGCGAGCGGCGCGCCCGCGGACTCGATGAGCTCCTGGCGCGCGGCGTCGTCGGACTGGAATTCGCTGGCGTACACCTGGCCGACGCTGGCCACCTGCTGCAGCGGCATGCGCCATTGCCAGCCGGCGCCGCGCGCGCCGATGCGGGTGTATGGCGGGCGCGCGTCCTCGAGGGCGACCGGCGCGGCCAGCATGCGATCGCACGGCAGCCACTGCTTCCAGTCCTCGAACGGCACCTGCATGAATTCGCCGATGAGCTGCGCCCGCGCACCGGTGCAGTCGACGAACAGGTCGGCGCGCAGCGTCCCGCCGTCCTCGAACCCGAGCTCGTCGAGCGCGCCGTCCTCGCGGCGCTTCGCGCTAACTACCTTGCGCTCCAGGCGGATCACGCCGGCGCGTTCGGCGATGCCGCGGAAATAGCGCGCCGCCAGCCCCGAATCGACGTGCAGCGCGTAGCGCAGCTGCTGCGCGACGCCGAGCGCGTTGGTCGGGAAGATGAAGCGGTTGGCGAGCGCCATCGCGTTCTCGAGGCTGAACAGCTCGGGGCGCGGCTGCATGCCGAGCGAGCGCGCCTTGTGCCAGAAGTGGTAGAACGGGCGCCGCTCGATCAGCGAGCCGAAGGCCCCGAACGGGTGCCAGAAGCTCACGCCAGGCGCGGCCCAGTCGCTGAAGCGGCTGCCGAGCCGATAGGTCGACTGGGTCTTGTCGACGAAGTCGTTCTGGTCGGCGCCGAGGTAGCGCAGCAGCTCGAGCACCATCGGGTGCGTGGCCTCGGCGAAGCCCGGTGTCACCGGATCGGCGGAATCCACCACGTGGATGGAGCACAGCCCGCCGAGCCTGCGGGCCAGCGTCGCGGCCGCGGTCCACGCGGCGATGCCGCTGCCGACGATGGCAATGCGCCTTATTCTTCGATCGGGTTCCAACTTTCTCGTCCCCCTTGGATGCGGCGGCGAGTCTGGCTGCGCCCGCGCGAACCGTCAACGAAATGCGCCCCGAGTTCCCGGAAACGCTCTCGAATTTCCGCGCGAGACAGCATAGGCTGTCGGCGCTCAAAAACAGGAGTGGCCGATGTCCCTTCCCATGTCTTTTGTCCGTTCCAAACAGGCCGCGGCGCTCGTGCTGCTGCCCTTCATGATGCTGTCGGGTTGCAAGGATGCGTCCAAGGACGCGGCCGCGCCGGTCGCCCAGGCGGAAGACCCCGCCGCGGTGCATCCCGAGATCTGGCCGTCGCCGAAGTGGCCGTTCGCGAAGGACGCCGCGCTCGAGGAGAAGGTCGCGACGCTGCTCAAGAAAATGACGGTGGAGGAGAAAGTCGGCCAGGTGATCCAGGGCGATATCTGCTGCATCAAGCCCGAGGACATGAAGCAGTATCACCTGGGCTCGATCCTCGCCGGCGGCGGCTCCGCGCCCGGCAACAACGAGCGCGCACCGCCGAAGGACTGGCTCAAGCTCGCCGACGATTTCTACGCCGCCTCGGTCGACACCAGCAACGGCGGCGTCGGCGTGCCGATGATCTGGGGCATCGATGCCATGCACGGCCACAGCAACATCGTCGGCGCGGTGCTGTTCCCGCACAACGTCGGCCTCGGCGCCACGCACAACCCGAAGTTGTTAGCCCAGATCGCCAAGGTGACCGCCGAGCAGGTGCGCACCACCGGCATCGACTGGACCTTCGCGCCCACGGTGACCGTGCCGCAGGATGATCGCTGGGGCCGCGCCTACGAGGGCTACTCGGAGGATCCGCGCCTGGTGGCCTCGTTTGCCGGGGAGTTCGTCAAGGGACTGCAGGGTGACCCGGCGTCGCCGGACTTCCTGCGTGGCCACTACGTGCTCTCCTCGACCAAGCACTTCCTCGCCGACGGCGGCACCGAGAACGGCCGCGACCAGGGCGACGCGAAGATTCCCGAGCAGGAGCTCGTCGACATCCACAACGCGGGCTACGTGCCGGCCATCGAGGCCGGCGTGCAGACCATCATGATCTCGTTCTCGAGCTGGAACGGCGTCAAGCACACGGGCAACAAGGGCCTGATGACCGACGTGCTCAAGAAGCACATGAACTTCGACGGCTTCACGGTCGGCGACTGGAATGCGCACGGCCAGGTGCCGGGCTGCACCAACGACAGCTGCGCGCAGGCCTTCAATGCCGGGCTCGACATGTTCATGGCGCCGGATTCCTGGCGCGGTCTCTATGACAACACGCTCAAGCAGGTGAAGGATGGGACCATCCCGATGGAGCGTCTCGACGATGCGGTCACGCGCATCCTGCGCGTGAAGTTCCGCGCCGGCCTGTTCGAAGCCGGCCCGCCGTCGAAGCGCCCGCTGGGCGGCGACTTCAAGCTGCTGAACGCGCCCGAACAGCGCGCCATCGCGCGCGATGCCGTGCGCCAGTCGCTGGTGCTGCTGAAGAACAACGGCGGCCTGCTGCCGCTGGCGGCCAACAAGCACGTGCTGGTCACCGGCGACGGCGCCGACAACATCTCCAAGCAATCGGGTGGCTGGACCATCACGTGGCAGGGCACGGGCCTCACCAACGCGGACTTCCCGGGCGCCACTTCGATCTGGGGCGGCGTGAAGGCCGCGACCAAGGCCGCCGGTGGCAGCGCGGAGCTGTCGACCGACGGCACGTACAAGAAGAAGCCGGATGTCGCGATCGTGGTGTTCGGCGAGAACCCGTACGCCGAATTCCAGGGCGACCTCAAGGTGCAGACGCTGCCGGGCTCGATGACCCAGCACCTGGAAATCATGAAGAAGTTCCAGGACGAGAAGATCCCGGTGGTCGCGATCCTGCTGTCGGGTCGTCCGTTGTGGCAGAACCGCGAGATCAATCTCGCGAACGCGTACGTCGCGGCCTGGCTGCCGGGCACGGAAGGCGGTGGCATCAGCGACGTGCTGTTCCGCAAGAAGGATGGCGCGGTGAACTACGACTTCACCGGCAAGCTCGCGTACTCGTGGCCGAAGGACGCCACCGGCAAGCCGCTCAACGTGAACCGCGAGCCGTACGATCCGCTGTTCGCCTTCGGCTACGGGCTCACCTACGCCGCGCCGCAGGAAGTGGCGAACCTGTCCGAGGACCCGGGCATCCCCGCCGAGCTCATGTCGGTGGGCTCGTTCTTCGAGAAGGGCACGCCCGTGCAGCCGTGGTCGCTGCGCGTTTCGAACGGCTCGGATTCCACGCGCATCACCACCACGCCGGTCGAGGCGGTGGGCGGACGCGTGAAGGTCACGGCCATCGACGACCAGGTGCAGGAGGGCGCGCGGCGCTTCGTGTTCTCCGGCGACGGCCCGGCGACCGTGCAGATCACCAGCGAAGGCACCGCGGATCTTTCGCGCGAGGCCAATGGCGACGTAATGCTGCTGGTGCGGCTGCGCCACGACGGCCCCGCGCCCGCGGACCTCAAGCTCGGCGTGCGTTGCGGCGCGGGCTGCGGCGGCTCGGTGGCGCTGGCCGATGTCGTGAACTCGCTGCCGGCGGGCAAGTTCGCGGTCGTGGGCGTGCCCCTCAAGTGCTTCGCGAAAGCGGG
Organism: Steroidobacteraceae bacterium; assembly: GCA_035701825.1. Taxonomy (GTDB): domain Bacteria; phylum Pseudomonadota; class Gammaproteobacteria; order Steroidobacterales; family Steroidobacteraceae; genus CADEED01. The sequence continues at coordinate 1,479 of DASSRK010000024.1, read as the reverse complement.
CGCGGACGTGAGCAAGGTCAACGAGGCGCTGGTCATCGAGACCTCCGGCAAGCTCGACCTCGCGTTCTCGCAAGTCAAGCTCGGCACCGTCGCCGACAAGACCCTCTCCTGCAACTAAATGACTAAATGGGGTCAGACCCCATTTGCTAGCAAATGGGGCCGGACTCGATTCATCAAGGGCGCTTCACTTGAAGCGCCCTTTTCATTTTCAGGTAGTTGGCAAACCGGCTCCGGCACCATTTCCAGGAAATGGGGCCTGACCCCATTTTCAGCGGAGCTGGCTGTCCTTGCTGCCGCGGCGGTTGTAGCCGGCGTTGTGCACGGTCTTCTTGTCCTCGGCCTCCTGGCATGAGAGGCAGAGGCGCACGCCCGGGATCGCTTCGCGCCGCGCCTCGGGGATCCTCGCGCCGCACTCCGCGCACGACTCGAGCGAAGGCCCGCTCGGCAGCTGGCTCTTCGCGCGCTTGATCGCGTCCTTCACGGTCGCGTCGATCTGTTCCTGTACGGCGCCTTCCTTGGCCCATCCCGTTGCCATCGCTCACTCCTTTGTCGCGGCGTCAGTCGGCACCTCGCCGACCGCGCCCATGCACTTCGCCTCCGGTTCCGCTGCGCAACGCACGGCGATCCCCGGATACATCGTCTTCATACCCTTCATCATGTCCATCCGGACGTCCATAGGCTTCGACGAACTCATGAGAAAGATGAGTCCGGCGGCGGCCGGGAAAGTTTCCATCCCGCCGGGATCGGCCCGTGGATCCTGCGCGCGGCAGGCCGCTGCCTGCCCATTCAATTGCACGCAAGTCGCCGGCAGGCCCGCGCGATCAGCAACGCGCGATCAGCGACGCCGCGCCTTCCCGATCGCCGCTTCCGCCAGCGGCCGCATGATCGCGTAGCCCGCGGCCGTCGGGTGAACCTCGTCCTTCGCGAGCTCCGGCTTCACGTTGCCGCTGGCATCGACGAACGCGCTCGCGTAATCCGCGAACTGCGCGCCCAGCTTCTTCGCATGGGTGCGCAGCCACTCGTTCATCGCCAGCGCCTCCGCTTTCGGCTGTACCTCCGGCCGCCACCAGTACTTCGACGCCGGCGGCACCGAGCCCAGCACCACGCGGATCCGGTGCGCCCTGGCGATCTCGCACATGGCCATGAGGTTGTTATGCGTGTCCTGCGCCCTCATCGGGCCCGTGTTGTGCGCGATGTCATTGGTGCCCGCCATGATGTGCACCACGCGCGGCTTGAGCGCGATCACGTCCGGGTACATGCGCACCAGCAACTGCGGCGTGGTCTGCGCGCTGATGCCGCGGCCCACGATGCCCTTCGAGAAGAAATCGTGGTCGGCCGCGGCCCAGCCTTCGGTGATCGAGTCGCCGAAGAACACGGTGTCGACCTTCGCGCCGTCGGCCAACAATTTCTGGTTGTCCTCGCGGTAACGCGCGAGCCACGCCCAGTCCGTGAGCAGCAGCGGCGGCTGCAGCGCGGGCG
>DASSRK010000023.1:0-32941 GCA_035701825.1 Steroidobacteraceae bacterium | reverse complement strand
ATGGCGGAATACGGCAGGCGCGCAAGGCGCTCGGACGCGGGGTCCGTGCCGCGGTAGCGCGAGGCGGCGACCGCAACCGCGGTCATGCGGCGATCCTCGCGCGTGTACACCGGATCGAACACCACCGCGACGCGCGTCGCGGCGGCACGCGGCCGTGCGGTCCGCATGGCGAGCGCGAGGGACGGGGCCGAGCTCAGCACGAAACGGTGCAACAGCAATTCGCGCGCGTCGCCGTGCGGCAGCGGCAGCGCCGCGAATGGCAGTCCGTTGAGCGGGCCGTCGGGCAGGATGACCAGGCGCTTCGCATTCACTCCGTCGAGCAGGTTGCCTAACAAGGGGGCGATCGCATCGTCGAACACGGCGCTGCGCATGCCGCGTTGCCGTGCGACGAAATCGGCCACCATGCGGTCCAGCGCGGCGCGCCCCGGCAGCACGCCATGCCGCAGGCCGCCGCGCGTCAGCAACCACCCGTGCGAGCGTCGCTCGCCGACGAAGTACGCGAGTACCGCGGTATCGGCCGGCAGCGCGGCCTGCACGGCCGCGCGCGACTCCGGCAGCTCGAACTCCCGGGAAGCCCGCACCCCATCGCGCTGGATCAGCCGCGCATCGAGGCGCGCCTGCGCCTGGTCGAGCTGGCGGCGTAACTCCAGCAAGGCGTCCTCGTCGCCACCTTCGCGGCGATGCTCGATTTCCGCCTGCAGCGCGGCCACCGCTTCGCGCAGCTGCGCGGCCTGCGCATCCGGCTCCGCTGGCTCCGTTTGCTCGCCATGCGCCAGCCGGTCGCTCAGCGAGCGCGCGCGGATCGCCTCCGCGGTCCGGAAGGCGCGCCACTGGGCCGCGGCGCGTTCGCCGGTGGCCAGATCCACCTCGAGGCGCGCTTCATACGCTGCATGGCTGGCGGCGAGAAAGCGTGCGCGCATCTCGGGATTGGCGGCCCGGTTGCGAATGCGGCGTTCCATCGCCACGGCCACTTCCGCCGCCTGTGCGGCTCCGGCGAGGTCGCCCGCATCGAGCAGGGCGAGCGACAGCGCCGCGCTCGAATCGATGCGATCCAGGTCGAGCCGCAGCCACGCGTAGATTGCGTCGGCTGCGCGCAGGTCGGCGAGCGCCTCGCCCTTGCGATGCTGTTGCTGGCGCAGCCGTGCGCGCTCGGCCAGCGCAAGCGCCCGCGTGGCGGCGTCTTGCGTCGGAAACACGCGCGCCAGCGACTGCTCGGCGGCGCGCAGTTTGCCCGTGGCGCGCAACTCACCGGCGATCAGCACACGGGTGCGCGCCAGCGTCAGGGCATCCGCGTCGTCGCGTTCGGCGCTTCGCAGCCAGGCGAGCGCGCGCTCGTGCCATCCCAGCCTGGCTGCGGCAGCGCCGGCCAGGCGCAACGTGTCGAGGCGGTCCTGCAGGTCGCTGGAGCCTTCGTACAACGGCAGCGCGCTCTCGATGGCGGTGAGCGCGTGCTCGACGTTGCCGCTGCGCAGGTGGATGGCCGCAAGCGATGCCAGCTCATGCGCGGTGCGGCTCGCATCGCCGCGCGCCGCGAACACGTCGAGCGCCTCGCTATGCGCGGCCAGGGCGCGGTCGAACTCTCCCAGCGCGACCAGCGCGCGGCCTGAATCGCCGAGCAGCGAGGCATACAGCTCCGGATTGCGATCGCGTTCGGCCAGCGGCAGCACGCTCTCGTACAACGCCGCGGCGCGCACCACGTCGCCCCTGCGCATGGCGAGGTCCGCGAGGCTGCGCGTGGCGATGAGCTCGAAGTACCTGTCGCCCCGGTCCCGTGCGCGGCGTCGCAGCGTCTCGTACGCCGGCGCGCGGTCGTCGGCGTTCCCGAGCCGGTCGTGACAGCGGTTGATCAACTCGAGCGCCACCAGCGAGTCGGTCTGCAGGCCGCGTGCTTCGAAAAAATCCCGCGCGGAGTGCAAGCGCCGCTCGGCATCCTCCAGCCAGGCGCGCCGCACCGGATGCGGCGCCTCGAGGGGACCGGGGTCCGCAAGGCCCAAGGTGATATCCAACAGCAGCAGTTCCGCCCGCCGCGCGCCGACCGCATCGCCGGCTTTGCGAAAGTGCTCGAATGCGGAGCGTGCGGAACGGCGGCCCGCCTCCGCATCGGACAGCAGGCCGAATTCCACCTGGCCACGCTGGTATTCGGCCTCCGCCAACGCCTGGGTGTCGTTGGCGGCCTGGAAATGCCAGGCGGCATCGCGCAGCGGCGCCAGCGATTCGCGCCACGCGGCGGCGGTGTCGCGTGCGATCAGTGCGCCGGCCTTTCCGAGTTCCTCGTAGCCGAGCAGTTGCCGGTCGGATGCCGCATCCGCGCCGGGCCCGGCCCAACGCAGGATGCGCACCGCCGCCGCGCCTTTCCAGCCGCGCATGTCGGTGCTCTCGAGGGTCAGGCGCAGCCACTCAGGGTTCGCCAGTCTAACTACCGCGCGATGCAGGCCGTGGCGCAGGGCGGTGTCGGCGAGCTCGCCATGGAGGGCGCCGGCGTCGGCGCGCACGCGCAGGTCGATGTCGCGTTCGCGCACTTCGAGCAGGTACACGCCCGCGTCCAGCTGGCGCGCGACGCCATGCGGAGGCCCGTCGCCGATGAGCAATTCGGTGGAGTACTCGACCAGCGGATCGGGATCGAAACCGCCGTTGCAGGCCGCGAGCAGCACGGCGGTGCAGAGAAAAACCGGGAGAACGCGTGTCCGCGTGTGCTTCTTGTCCTCGTCGGCGCTGCCCCAGGCGCTCATCACATCCGCGTCCCTGTTCGTGCGGGCCAATGTTTACAGGCACTTGCATCGCGCCGCAACAAAAAACAGAGATAGTAGGCAGGGTTTGTAGTAAGCCTTTGATTGAAAATACTTTGTCGTTATGACAGGCCGAGGTGAGAGAAACCCTGAAGTCGTGACACTACATAGTTAAGCCGGATTTGCTGCACGACCACAGGCCCACGGATGAACAGCGCCGACGTTTTCCTGCTCGAGTTCGACATGTTGTCGCGGACTTCGGCGCTCGCGAAGACGCTGACCTGGCTACGCAGCAACGCGCTTGCACCCGCGGCGCATCGCCAGCTGCTGCTCGAGATGGAACATCTCGTCAATTTCCACACCCGGCTGCGCGAGGTCGCCGCCGACGTGGTGCCGGCCGAAGACTGGAATTCCTGGCACGAATTGCTGGCCGCACCGGCGCTGGCATTCACGCAGGGACGGGCCTTCCGCGAAGACCTGAAGTGCCTCGGCATCAGCTCGCTCGACAGCGTCTCGCTGACCCCGCTTCCGCAGACCATCGCGCTCGAGGCGTACGCGCACTACCAGCTGACCGAGCGTGGCACGGTCGGCCTGGTCGGTTACCTGTGGTTCTTCGAGCGCGTACCGCGCATCTGCTACCCGCTGTGGAACGAGTCCGCGCGTCGCGGCGGCGTGCCGGCCAACGCGCTGCAGTCGCTCACGCAGGGCGCTTGCGCGGTCGACATCGGGCGCGACACGCAGGTCGCCGATTGCTGCCGCCAGATCGTGCGCCGCCCGCGAGACCTGGGGCTCGCGACGCAAAGCCTGCACTGCGCGGCCGCGCTGTTCGCCGCCATGATCGACGCGGCCATCGAACGCACCGAAATCCGCCTGCCCGTGCCGGGCGAGGCCGCCGCGCTGCGCGGAATGGGGCAGGTCGCGTAGCAAAGGGGTCGGCGCGCATTTACGATGCGTGCGTGATTTACCTGATCGACGCCTCGGTTTACGTCTTCCGGGCCTATTACTCCATGCCGCCCGACATGGCGGATCGCGACGGCAATCCCGCGCACGCCACTTTCGGCTTTGCCCGCTTCCTCGGCGACCTCATCGAGCGCGCCAGGCCGCAGTACATCGCGGTGGCCTTCGACGAGAGCCTGACCACCTCGTTCCGCAACCAGATCTACCCGGCCTACAAGGCCAATCGCGAACCGCCGCCCGCCGATCTCAAGCTGCAATTCGCGCGTTGCCGCGAGTTCTGCCAGCATGCCGGCATCCCGGCCTTCAGCCACTCGCTCTACGAGGCAGACGACATCGTCGGCACGCTGATGGCGCGCTGCCGGCGCGAAGGCCTGCCCGCGACGCTGGTGACCCGCGACAAGGATTTCGCGCAGCTCATCCGCGAGCCCGACGTGTACTGGGACTACACCGACAACGCGCACTACCGGTATCACCAGATCGAGGAACGCTTCGGCGTAGCGCCCGAGCGCTTCGCGGATTTCCTCGCGCTCATGGGCGACAGCGTGGACAACATCAAGGGCGTTCCCGGGGTGGGCGAGAAAACGGCTGCCGCGCTCATGAAGGAGTTCGCCTCGCTCGAGGAGATCTACGACAACCTCGACAAGGTGTGCGAGATCAAGGTCCGCGGCGCCTCGAAGCTGGCGGCGAAGCTGCTCGAACATCGCGACGCCGCGTTCCTCGCGCGCCGCCTCACGGAGATCGCCTGCGACATGCCGCTGGAGATCGGCCGCGCAGACCTCACGCGGCGCGCACCGGACGTGACGGCGCTGACCGAGTTCTTCGACCGGCACAACTTCGGGCCGCTGCTGCGCCGGCAGGCCGAGCGCCTGGCGCTGGTGCCGCTGACGCCCGTGGCCGTCAGCGCCGCCTGAGCGGCGCCGACGCGCCTGGCTAGTCCTTGTTCGAGGGCACCGACACGCGTCCGCCGATGGACTCGTGCGTGATGCCGCCCGAGCCGTCCTGGCTGACGGTGAAATCACCGCCGACCCGCGCCGCGTAGATGTCGCCGGAGCTGTCCGAGCCCACCTGGGCGGCACCCTTGACGTCCTCGATGCGGATGCCGCCGGAACTGTCGGATTCGATCACCGCGTTGCCCCCCACGTCGACGATGCGGATGTCGCCGGAGCTGTCGCTCACGATCCTCGCTTCGCCGCGCACGTGGCCGATCTCGATGTCGCCGGAGCTGTCGCGCACCCTGGCGCTGCCGACGTTCTCGATCTCGAGGTCGCCCGAACTGTCGCCCACGTCGGCGAGATCGGTGATGCGGCGGACGCGCAGGTCGCCCGAGCTGTCCTGCAGCACCAGCGACTTCAGGTCCTCGAACACCGCATCGCCGCTCGAGTCGATGGCGTCCACCGGCAGGTTCGCGGGCAGCGCGATGCCGATGTCCATGTATGCGTAGTTCCTGTCGCCCCAGGACCAGTTGTCGTCGTCCTGCGGCAGGGTGGTCTCGACGTACACGGTATTGCCTTCGCGACGCACGCTGACCTGGGTCTGGTCCAGCAGCTCCTGTTTGCCCGCGCAGGCGACGCCGCGCGCTTCGATGCGTGTGGCATTCGAGCGGCCGACCACTTTCAGGTCGCCGGCGCCGGCGCGGATCACGACCTTCTCGACACCCTTGGCGTCCACGCCCCCGGCGCGATCGGCCTTGAAATGACAATCGTCGGCGTGGGCCAGGGGCGCCATCGCTGCTGACAGGCCAAGGACCAGCAGGGCCAAACATTGTTTACGCATGTGACTTCTCCCGCGTTCCATTGAGTCATTGAGACTGCCGGGCGGGCATTTCGGTTTACACTCCGGCGCCGTGAGCAACCAAAATATCGAATCCGTTCTCGTAGAAGAACGACGCTTCCCGCCCGCCCCCGAATTTACCGCCCGCGCCAGGCTCAAGGCGGAGGATATCGCCGCCCTCAAGGCCGAAGCGGCCGCGAATCACAAGGGATTCTGGGCTCGCCAGGCGCAGGACGAGCTGCGCTGGCACAAGCCGTTCAGCGTGACCCTGGACGAGTCGCGCGCTCCGAACTACCGCTGGTTCGTCGACGGCGAGCTCAACGTTTCCTACAACTGCCTCGACGTGCACCTGGAAGAGCGCGGCCACAAGACCGCCGTGACTTTCGTGGGCGAGCCCGGCGACGTGCGCCACGTGTCGTACCGCGAGCTGCATGCCGACGTCTGCCGTTTCGCCAATGCGCTCAGCTCGCAGGGCGTGAAGCAGGGCGACCGCGTGGTCATCTACATGCCGATGACCGTCGAAGCCATCGTCGCCATGCATGCCTGCGCGCGCATCGGCGCCATCCATTCGGTGGTGTTCGGCGGCTTTTCCGCGCTGTCGCTCAAGGACCGCATCGAGGATGCCGCGGCCACCGTGCTGATCACCGCCGACGGTGGCTGGCGCGCCGGCAAGGTCATCGAGCTCAAGGAGGCCGCCGACAAGGCGCTGTCGCAGGGCTGCCCCAGCATCCGCACCGTGATCGTGCTGAAGCGTACCGGGCACGAAGTGCCGATGAAGGAAGCGCGCGACCTTTGGTGGCACGAGCTCATCGAGGGCCAGAGCCCGGTGTGCGACCCGGTGTGGGTCAACGCCGAGCATCCGCTGTTCCTGCTGTACACCTCCGGCTCGACCGGCAAGCCCAAGGGCATCCAGCACGCCAGCGCCGGCTATCTGCTCGGCGCCAAGCTCACCAGCAAGTGGGTGTTCGACATCCGCGACGAAGACGTGTTCTGGTGCACCGCCGACATCGGCTGGGTGACCGGCCACAGCTACGTGGCCTACGGGCCGCTGGCCGCCGGCGCCACCGTGGTCATCTACGAGGGCGGGCCGACCACGCCGCACGCCGGGCGCTTCTGGCAAATCATCGAACAGCAGGGCGTGACCATCTTCTACACCGCGCCCACCGCGATCCGCGCCCTCATGAAGCTCGGCGAGGACATCCCGGCGCGCTACGACCTGACCCGGCTCAGGTTGTTAGGCTCGGTGGGCGAGCCGATCAACCCCGAAGCGTGGATGTGGTACCACGAGCACATCGGACGCGGCCGTTGCCCGGTGGTCGACACCTGGTGGCAGACCGAGACGGGCGCCATCATGATTTCGCCGCTGCCGGGCGCCACCGCCACCAAGCCGGGCTCGTGCACGCAGCCGTTGCCGGGCATCGACGCGACCATCGTCGATGCGCAGGGCAACGAGGTGAAGGGCGCCGAGGCCGGCGGATTCCTCGTGATCCGCAAGCCATGGCCTTCGATGCTCCGCACCATCTGGGGCGACAACGAGCGCTACCTCAAGACCTACTGGGAGACGTTCCAGAACCGCTACTACGTGGCGGGCGACAGCGCGCATCGCGACAAGGATGGCTTCTTCTGGATCATGGGCCGCATCGACGACGTGCTGAACGTCGCCGGCCATCGTCTCGGCACCATGGAGATCGAGTCGGCGCTGGTGGCGCATCCCAAGGTGGCCGAGGCCGCCGTGGTCGGCAAGCCGCACGACGTCAAGGGCGAATCGGTATTCGCCTACGTGGTGTTGCGCGGCGAACTGCCCACCGGCCCGAAAGCCGAAGCGTTCACCAGGGTGCTGCGCGACCACGTCGCCGAGCAGCTGGGCGCAATCGCGCGGCCCGACGACATCCGCTTCGCCAACAACCTGCCGAAGACTCGCTCCGGCAAGATCATGCGTCGGCTGCTGCGTTCCATCGCGCGCAACGAGGACATCACGCAGGACCTGTCGACGCTCGAGAACCCGTCGATCATCGACCAGTTGCGCGGCGAGGCGCCGGCCGCGACGCCGATGCCAAAAGCGAAAGCGAAAGCGAAGGTCGCATCGAAGCCGAAGGCAAAGGCGAAGGCAAAGGCAAAGGCGAAGGCAAGCGCGAAGGTAAAGCCGGCTGCGAGGCCAAAGTCTTCTGCCAAGGCGGCGCCCAAGCGGAGGGCCAAGGCCAAAGCAAAAGCGAAAGCGAAAGCCAAGGCGAAGTCCCGGCCCGCGGCGAAGAAATCGAAAGCCCGCTCGAAAAAGTAACCCGGGGCCGACAGTCGAAACCTGTCGGCGTGCGCGGGCGCTTCGCTAGCCGACGCGCACCAGGCTCAGTACCGCGGCGAAATGGCAGGCCACGCCGCCGAGCACGAACAGGTGCCACACCGCGTGCGTGTAACGGCGGCTCTTCCACACGTAGAACGGAACGCCGGCGGTGTACGCGATGCCGCCGGCCAGGATCCAGCCGAGTTGCGTGCCGCTCAGCGAGGCCAGCATCGGCTTGATGGCGATGATCGCCAGCCAGCCCATCACCAGGTACAGCGTCACCGACAGCTTGGGGTAGCGGAAGCCGATGGCGGTGTTCTTCGCCACGATGCCGAGCGCCGCCAGCGCCCAGATCGTGACGAACAGCGGCACGCCCCAGGCGCGCTGCAGCGCCAGCAGCGTGACCGGCGTGTACGTGCCCGCGATCAGTAGATAGATGGCGGCGTGGTCCAGCCGGCGCAGGCGCGACTTGCGCTCGAGATCGCGCTCGTGGTGGTAGAACACCGAGGTCACGAACATGGCGAGCGCGCTCGCGCCGAAGGCCAGTGCGGCGGCCATGCGCCAGGGATCGCCATACGAGGCGGCCATCAGCCAGGGAATCGCCACCACGCAGGCGACGATGCCCAGTCCCGCGGTCAGCGAGTGGGCCAGCTCCTCGTGGCGTGAATAGGGCGCGAGCAGCGTCGACATGGCCGCGAGCATAGCGCCACGGCCGCGGGCCTGCGCCCGGTCAATCGGACTGCGGCTTCAGCGACGTGCGGTCTGCCCGGCGTCCGGGAACTCGGCCTTGGGCAGCTGCACCTCGCCCGTCAGGATGCGCTTCAGGTAGTCGGGCGCGATCAGGTGGCAGTACTGCACGGAGGCATTCGGGTTCGCACGGGTGCTCACGCGCAGGGTGGCGGCGCCGGCGCCGAGGCTCTTGGCGCGGATGCGCAGCGTCCCGCCGGCGTCGGTTTCCACCATGGTGAAGCCCTCGAGCCAGTCGGCCTCGCTGGACGCCTGAAGGTCGGGCTCCAGCATCACGGGGACGGCGCCCTTGAACGGCATTTTCTTCTTCTGCTTGTCGGTCAGGGTCAACATGACCGCGTCCAGCGTGCGCCGATTGAGGCGCGCGCAGGAGCTCGCCTCGCCGGCGGCGGTGGCGCCGTACTCGGCGCGGATGCGCGCGGCGCTGTGCAGTTTGCAGGAGATCATGCGCGCATGCGCGTGTTGCGGATCCGCATAGCCGGTGAACTGCAGGGTCTCGAGTGGCTTCGCCGAGGGCGAGGCTCGGGAGAACGCCTGGTAGTCGTTCACGAGCACGTTGCGCGCGGGCACGCGCGAGGAGGCGATTTCCTTCTGCGCCGCCGCGCAGTAGTCATTGAGCGCCGGCAGCCCCGTGGGCTGGCCGACCACCACCGGGCGCGGGTCGCTGGCGCAACTCGCCACCAGCCACGATCCGGCGACGGTGAAAGCGAGACAGGCCGCATTCCTGACCGTAAGCTTCTGCCAGCGACGGATGGACTTCATGGGCGCACTCCCCGGGTTGGGAAAACGATTGCGATGCAGGTCAAGCGGCCACTGCATCGGTGCCGATTCTGGCGCCGGCTCGCGTGCGGATTCGCGGGCGCAGTTCTCATGACGATAAGTTCGATCGCATCGGCCGGCCGCCCATTTGTCATAGCGCACCGGGGTGCCAGCGGGTATGTGCCCGAGCACACGTTGCCGGGATATTTCATCGCGATCCAGCAGGGTGCCGACTACATCGAGCCCGATCTGGTGATCACTCGCGACGGCGCGCTGGTGGTGCGCCACGAAAACGAGATCGGCGGCACCACCGACGTGGCGGCGCGCCCGGAATTCGCCTCCCGGCAAACTACCAAGACGATCGACGGCCGCAGCGTGAGCGGCTGGTTCACCGAGGACTTCACGCTCGCCGAGCTGAAGACGCTGCGGGCGCGCGAACGCCTGCCGCAGTTGCGTCCCGGTAACGCGCGCTACGACGGTCAGTTCACGGTGCCGACCTTCGACGAAGTGCTGGACCTGGTGGCCGCCGCCGAGGCACAGCGCGCGATGCAGGCGCGCGCCGCCGGATTGCCGCCGCCGGCGCGTATCGGTGTCTATCCGGAAACCAAACACCCGAGCTACTTCGCGCGGCACGGCCTGCATTTCGACGACCGGCTGCTCGAGTCGCTGTCGCGCCACGGCTATTCGCGCCGCACCGACCCGGTCTTCATCCAGTCGTTCGAGGTCGCGAACCTCGAGGCGCTGCGCCGGCGCACCGACCTGCCGATGGTGCAGTTGATCGAAGCCAGCGGCCAGCCCTTCGACTTCGTGCTGGCGCACGATGCGCGCAGCTACGCCGACCTGCTCACCGATGCGGGACTGCGCGAGATCGCGGCTTACGCCGACGCCATCGGGCCTTTCAAGGGCCTGGTGGTGCAATTCGCGAACGGGCAGGTCACCGACACCGGCCTCGCGCGGCATGCGCGCGCCGCGGGCCTTGGCGTGCACCCGTGGACCCTGCGTGCCGAGAACGACTTCCTGCCGCCAGACCTGAGGTCATCGGCAGAGCCTGCGGCGCGCGGCGACCTCGCGCGCGAAATCCAGGCATTGCTCGACGCCGGGGTCACCGGATTCTTCTCCGACCAGCCCGACCTTGCCGTGCAGGCGCGCGACGCGTGGTGGGCGAGACAACACTGATGCCACAACCGTTTCACCTCGCCATCCCGGTCCATGACCTCGCCGCCGCGCGCGGCTTCTACGGCGCGCTGTTCGGCTGCGCCGAAGGACGCAGCAGCGCCGAGTGGGTGGACTTCGATTTCTTCGGCCACCAGCTGGTGGCGCACCTCGATCCAGGCCGACACCCACACGTGCATCACAACGAGGTGGACGGCAAGGACGTGCCCGTGCCGCACTTCGGCGTGGTCATGGAGTGGCAAGCCTGGCATGCGCTCGCGGAACGACTGCGCTGCGCCGGCACGCGCTTCGAAATCGAGCCCGGAATCCGCTTCGCCGGCCAGGTGGGCGAGCAGGCGACGATGTTCCTCTACGACCCGTCGGGCAACGCGCTCGAATTCAAGGCGTTCAAGGATCCGTCGCGGCTGTTCGCGAAGTAGCGTCGCGGCCGCGCCGCGACTGACGCAGGGCGAGGCTCACCAGCTTCGCCTCGAGCTTCTCGGACAACTTTCCGGGTGTCGCGAGCTTCATGCGCTCGAGCAGGCCGCGCTGCGTTTCAAGCCCGCCGCCGAGCAGGGCACGCACCAGGGTCGCCAGGCGCGCGCCGGGGCTCGCGGTGGCATCCTTCAGCCAGCGCAGCGCATGCGCGAGCTCGATCTCCTCGCGCGTGAGATCCGTGCCGAACGGGTACTCGGAGAACAATCCCGCGCGGCGCTGCGCCGCGAAGACCTGCTCCAGGCGCGCGGGGGTGTTCTGCCGCCGCGCGGCAGGTATGCGATAGCCGGCGTCGATCTTGTTGGCCTTCTTCGCGTCCGCCAGCAACTGTTCCTGGAAGCGCGAGTCGGCGATGTCGATCATGGCCGCGACGCATTCCGCATCGGTCTTGCCACGCAGGTCGGCGACCCCGTACTCGGTGACGGCCACGTCGCGCAGGTGACGCGGGATCGTGCAGGCGCCGTACCCGGTCACGATGTTGGAAGTCAGCCGCCCGTCCTTGCGGCGCGTGGCGCGCACGCACAGCACCGAGCGCGCGCCAGGCAGCGCGTGCGCCATCGAGACGAAGTTGTATTGCCCGCCGACCCCCGACACCACGCGCCCGTCGGCGAGCCCGTCGGAGACCGCGCCACCGAGCGTGGTCAGCATCATCGCGGTGTTCACGAAACGCGCGTGGCTGCGTTGCGCGACGCGCAGCGCGTAGTCGTCGCCGTACAACTGGTTGATGAAGCCGACGCCGCGCATGTCGAACAGCCGCCGTTCCGATTCGGGCAGCGCGGCGAGCGCGGCATAGAACGCGCGCGGCCCGAGCAGGAAGCCGGCGTGCATCACCGTGCCGCCCTTGAGCTCGAGACCCAGGCAGCCCGTCAGTGCCGCGCGCGAGCGCGGACTGCCGAGGTCGGCCGCGACGCGCTCGCCCTCGGGCGACACGATGTTGCCGTCCTCGAAGCGGCACTCGCTGCGGAACACGCCCGCCGCCTTCAGCGCGGTGAAGTCCGTCGCATCCAGCCGGGGCCCGGCGCCCGCCGCCAGCAGCCCCTCGAGCAGCGCGGCGTCGACGCGCGTGCTCGAGCCATTGGCGGCGAGCGCGCGCTGCAACGGTAGATAGTCGTACACGCGCCGCCGCAGGATGCCGGCCCGGTACAGGTCGAGCATCTGGTCGACGAACATCTCGGTGGCGCCGAACAGGCCGGCGGAGAAGGGCGCGCGGCCGCCGATCGCGTCGGCGACGGCTGCGCCCTGCGCGCCGATGTCGTCCAGTGCGCGACGCCACGCCGCGTTCTGCTGGTGACGCAGCAGCAGCGAGTAGACGATCGAATCGCCGAGTTCCCCGATGCCGATCTGCAGCGTGCCGCCATCGCGCACCAGGCTGCTGGCGTGCAGGCCGATGGCATGGTCCACGGTGGCCAGCGCCGGGTTGGGCGGCGCGAACAGGTCGTAGTCGTAGCGCGAGTGGTCGAGCAGCAGGTCGAAGGTGTCTGCCGGCACGTGCGCGCCGCCCAGCATGAACGGCATCTCGCGATGCACCTGGCCGAGCATCACCACCGGCTTGCCGGCCGCGCGCAGCGCGGCGATGCCGGGCATCAGGTCGAGCGTGACGTCGGGATTGCTGCCGAGACTGAGGTCCAGCGCGCCGCCGGTCGTGCGCCGCGCCACCACGTGCGCGACCACGTTCAGGCCGCGGTCGAGCACCTCGCGCGCCACGTGCGTGTAGTTGGCCGACAGGTAGTGCGCCTGCGCATGCGCGGAGCCGAGCATGGCGCCCGGCTCGAAGAAGAATTCGATGACGCGCACGTTGGGCGGCATCGTGTCCTTGCGCAGGCACTCGAGGTAGTCGAGCTCGGGATAGTCGCCGAAGATGCGCTCGGCCAGCGGCTCGACGAAGCGGCGCTCGAGATCGGTGGAGCCGCGCGGCCTGCCCAGCGACAGCGCCGTGAAAATGGTGAGATCGAGGCCGCGGTCGGCGCGCGCGCGCCGGAAGAACTCGTTGGCTATCAGGTTGGGCTTGCCGATCCCCAGCGGCAGCGCCATCACCACCTTCTTGCCGACGCGCCGCAGCGCTTCCTCGACGATTTCCCCGACGTCATCGAACATCTGCGGCATGGCGGTAAACTCGCATGCGCATCGCGGAGGGTCAATTCACATGTCACTGAAGAAACCGGCGCTCGATCCGTCGACAATCGAGCCGCGCATCGCGTCCGGGTATCCCGAGCCGTATCGCTCGCAGGTCCTGCCACGCGAGAAACGCGCGCTCGGCGATCCGCTCGGCCTCAAGACCATCGGCATCAACCAGACCACGTTGCCGCCTGGCAAATATTCGTCGATGCGCCACTGGCACACGCACGAGGAGGAATTCATCTATGTGTTGAGCGGCGAGGTGGTGCTGCACACCGACGTGGGCGAGCAGCTGCTGAAGGCGGGCATGTGCGCAGGTTTTCCGCTCGGCACCCGCGACGGACATTGCCTCATCAACCGCGGCCCACAACCCGCGGTGTACCTGGAAGTCAGCAACCGGCATCCGCAGGATCGCGCCTTCTACTCGGAGGCGGACCTCATGTTCCACGGTGTGAACGCGAAGCCCATGTTCACGCGCAAGGACGGCACACCGTTCGACTGAGTCGTCACATGTCCTTCAGCCAGTTCGCGGCGGCGATGTCCGGGTCGTTGTAGAGATCCGCGAGCACGCGGCGATCGATGGCCTTGCCCGCCTGCTTCGCGGTGAATTTCTTCTCGGCCCGGGCCAAGGTCCACGCGCTCGACCACAGGCAAGCCCGCGTCAGCACGCCGTCCGCCGAGATCGCGACCGTGTCGGTCTTGAGCTTGCTCCACATGTTGGCGGTCTGGCCGCGCCCGCGTACTTCGTTGAACACGTCGATGATGTCCTGCGGCCTGAGGCGCCTGATGGTCCGGCGCATGAGCGCCACGGTGGCATCGGCGGCCGCGTCGCCACTGCCGATCAGCGGTTTCGACTCCGACTTCGCCAGCTTGCTGTTGAGCAGGTCGATGTACTCGCCCGAGAAGCTGTCGAGCATCACGGTCTCGTAGACGCTGTGCACCTGCTCCTCGTCGGCATTGTTGCCGTGGTGCAGGTGCGAGACGTGCAGCGGCTGGCAGGCGTCACCCACGTAGTGCGCGAGCACGCCCGCCACGCACACGAAATGCGCGAGGTTGCCCGCGTTCAATGCGCGCACCATCTCTTCGAACAACTGCTTCACGCGAAACGGCAGCGCGCCGCGGTGCTGCAATTTGGGCGGCGGCGCGAGGTGATCGTAGAACTCGTTCCACTTCTGCGGCGTGCGCGAGGCGGGATCCTTCAGCCACAGCTGCATGAGCGTCTTGCCCTGCGACGTGCCGCTGTCCGCCGGCTGGTCCATGTCGGCGAAGTGGTTCGCGACGTCCTTCTTGCGGGTGTAGCGCCACACGAGATCGGGTACGTCGGACAGTGCCACGAAGGCCTGCTGGTTGGCCTTGGGCATCTGGCCGGTGCGCACGTCGTCGTCGGAGACCGAGATGTTGGCGGCATTGGCCCGCAACAACGCGCGCAGCCGCGGCAGGTTCTTGTAAGGACGCAGGCAGGCCGACCAGCCGATCTTGTAGTGCCCGACCTTCCCCCAGTACTCGCTGTGCTCGATGGCCCAGTCCCGCACCAGCTCGACGTCGAGCAGCCGGCACACGTTGGCAATGGTGGTGGCCAGCACGAAGCGCGATTCCTCGTCGCTGCCGGGCACCAGCGTCGAGTGCCCGCCCCATTGCATCGCGAGCGGGCGCAGCAGCGGGGTCTTCACGGCCGTGCCCGGGTTGTCCTTGTCGGCCACCGGCCCGAAACGGCCGCTGCCGCGCGAGGGACGGAATTCATCGTCGACGTCGTCGGCCTCGTCGTAAACCCACAGCGTGCCGGAATCGCCCGGCTGGGTTTCCACGCGCTCGAAACCCTCGCGCGGACCGATGACGAAGTCGGCCACGTAACTGGTGCCGCCCACGGTGCGGTATCGATAGAACAGCGCCTGCACGCTGCCGAGCATCTCGCCGGAGACGCCGCCGAAGCCGCGTACCGGGCAGCCGATGAGCCCGAGGCTCATGGTGTCGACCGAGAGGTCGATGGGCTGGCCGAGTCGCCCCAGTCCATAGATCTGCGAGGTCCAGGCCGAGAGGTCGTCGACGCGGAACAGTCCGGCATCGACATTGATCAGCGTGCGCCGCGCGATCCAGCCCGGGTACACCTCTTCGAGCCGCTCCTTGCCCACCGAGTGGTCGGTGGCCTGCCCGATGCGGCGCAGTTCGCCGCGATCGACGGTGTAGGCCAGCGTGCCCGGCTGCCCGACCACGTGGCGGTTGGTGAGCGCGTACACGCCACGGTCGTCGCTCACCAGGCAGGCGATCGTGCCGACGCGCTGCGTGCCCTGTTCCTGGGTGACCACGGGATAGCTGCCGCCCATGAGGCCGGTCGGAAACGCGAGCGCGCGCGGCTCGTACTGCGGGCGCGGCTGGTGCGGCGCGTGGATCACGCACACCGGCGCGCGCCGGCCATCGGGCAGGTAGATCCACGACGGGACGACGTCGTCGGGCCGCTCGCGCAGGCCGGTGTAGGGCGCCCAGTTCTCCACGAACACCAGCACGCAGGGCATGGACCAGGGGCGGATCACCGAGTTGAACAGCGTGCGGGCGGGCGCGGCGTCGTTGCGGTGCCATTCGGCGGCGCCGTCGTGCGAGTCGCGGTCGCGCTTGCGGATGCGGTACAGGCCGATGGCCGTGCCGACCACGTTCGGCAGGTTGGCGAGGTGCACGTGGTGCGCATCGCGCGCCTCGAGCAGGTCCTTGATGCTGAGCGCGGCGAGGCTGCGCGGGTTGAAGAAGCGGTCCATCGACGAGCGAACGCGACGCGGCTTGCGTGCCATGGGCCTCTCCGGCTGCCAGCTTGTTAGTCCGTTGGCAGGACCGTAGACCGCGGCGCGGCGCTTGTCCACCGCGCGCCGGGGCGCATCGTAGTTAGTTTGTGAACTAGTGCAGTCGCGGGCGCGACTCGGCGCGCGGCAGCGGCGTGGCCTCGATGACGGTCGCCTCGCCCTCGAGCGGCGGCGCGCGCCACAGCACGAAGCGCTGGGTGACCGGCGAGGCCATGGCGGCGGCGATGCCGCCATGATCGAAGCCCGGCAGCTTCGCGAGATGCGACACGAGGTCGTGGGCGGTGGCGAGGCGCTGCCCGACCAGCACGCCGGCCGTACCGAGGCCGGCGAGCACGAAGACGTACTCGTCGGCCGGGTTCGCGCCCGGGGTCACGACGATGGACACTTCGCGCAGCTCGCGCCAGCGCACGAACTCGCTGTCGCCGCGCGCCAGTCGCCGCAACACGCCCTCGTCGGTGATCTGCAGTTCCTCGCCGCGCTGGCGCACTTCCCAGGTGAGCAGCCAGGGCTCGAGCGCAAACACCAGGAACACCGCGAGCGCGATTCCCGGCATCCACCAGCTGGTCCAGCCGGTCCACGCCGGGTAGAACGAGATCGCGAAGATGGCGAGCGCGGCGCCCATCCAGACGCGGCGCATGGAACCCCGGGACACCATGTCAGCGCGCGCGGCTCAGCGCCACCCGGTACTTCAGCCTGACGTCGTTGCCCACCATGTCGGTGGCCTTCCAGTCGCCCTGGCCGACGCCGTAGTCGAGCCGGTGGATCGTGGCCTCGCCCGAGAGCTCGAGCCCCGCCGCCGTGGGCTTGAGCACCATCGGCAGGCGCAGCTCGCGCGTGACACCGCGCAGCGTGAGTTTGCCCACCGCCTCGAGCTGGCCGTCGGCGCGTTTCGCGAACGAACTGGCCTGGTATTGCGCCGCCGGGTACCGCGCCACGTCGAGCAGGTCGGCCCCCTTCAGGGTTTCGTCGCGATCGCCGTCGCGGGTATCGAGCGAACCGACCTGCACGGTCACCTTGAGGGTGCTCGCGGCCAGGTTCTTTTCGTCGTAGGTGAGCTCGGTAGTGAATTGCCTGAACACGCCCTGGTTGGCGGCATCGGCCTGCACGAAGCTGAACTCCAGCGAGTTGCCGCTGGCGGCCTGCGTGTAGCGAATACCGCCGGGGGCGGCCGGCGCGTTGGCGGGGGCGGTTGCCGGCGTGGACGAGGTGGTCTTCGCGGGCGTTGCCGCGGGGACCACGGCGGCGCTGCTGGCGTACAACGGGGTCGCGCCGGTCAGCAGCGCGGCGATCAACGGGGCAAGGTAGTTAGTCATGGGTCCTTCCGAAGGGCAGCATGCGCCGCAGCACGTCGTTGCGGTCGATGAAGTGGTGCTTGAGCGCGCCGGCGGCGTGCAGCGCCGCCACGGCCACCAGCACCTTGAACAGCAGTTCGTGCAGGTCGTTCAGTCGTTCATAGAGCCGCGGGTCGGCGCCGACCAGATCGGGCAGCTGCACCCAGCCGAACCAGCTCACCGGGAAATTGCGTGCCGAGGACATCATCCAGCCGCTGAGCGGCATCGCGAAGATCAGCGCGTACAGCAGCACGTGCGAGACCCGCGCGAGCACGCGTTCCCAGGGTCTGGTCTCGGCCCGGAGGTCGGGCACCGGGTTCATCAGGCGCCAGGCCAGGCGGATCACCGCGAGCATGAGGATCGTGATGCCGAATGACTTGTGCCACCACAGCGCCTGGATGAGCGCTGGCCCCTTGGGGAGACTGTGGGCGCGCTCGGCGATGATCCACTGGTTGAGGATCAGCAGCACGATCAGCCAGTGAAGTGCCTTGGACAGGAAACCCCAGGAGCGCGTGGTGTTACGAAAGGTCATGTCGCTAAGCTAGCCGCTCACGCGGGAAGGGGTCAAAAGCCATGGAGACGCGGACACACGTCATGAGTGTGGCGGGCACGGTGCGGGGTTCCCTGCGGTTCCTGGCGTGGGGGCTGCTATGGGGGCTCGCGGGCTGCCAGACGAGTCCGCCCGCCGGCCCGGTCCCGGCGCCCACCGGCGAGGTGGCCGCGCCGGCGCCGATCCCGCCGGGCGCGCACGAATACAAGGTGGTCGCCGGGGAGTCGCTGCTGCAGGTCCTGGTGTACCGCGGCGGCGCCATGGCGAAGCTCGGGCACAACCACGTGATCGCCTCGCACGACCTCGCGGGCTCGGTGTTCGTCGCCGGGGATCCTCTCGCGACCAGCTTCGACATCCACTTCCCGGTCGACAAGCTGACCGTCGACGAGCCGGCCCTGCGCGCGGTGGCCGGGCCGGACTTCCCGGGTTCGGTACCCCAGAACGCGCGCGAGGGCACGCACACCAACCTGCTGTCCGCCGCGCTGCTCGATGGCGGGACGTACCCGGAGATCCGTCTGCGCGCCACCGGCTTCAAGGCCGCCGGCGAGGGCTACGAGGCGGGGATCGAAGTCACGCTCAAGGGCGAGACCCACCTGCTGCACGTGCCGGTGACCGTGACGCGCGACGGCGGCGCGCTGACCGCGCGCGGCGAGTTCCCGCTCAAGCAGTCCGAGCTCGGCCTCGAGCCCTTCAGCGTCGCCATGGGCACCCTGGTCGTGCTCGATGACATGCGCGTCCGCTTCACCCTCGTCGCAAGATAGTTAGGCGTTGAGACGGTGCCGGAGCATGCATTCCGGCATAACTTTCCGCGACTTCCCCCCGAAGGAAAACGCCCCCGGAGAGGGGGCGTTTGCCTGGACGACGTCACTGCCAGGTTATGCCGGAATGCATGCTCCGGCACCGTCTTCGTTCCGTTACTTCGCCAGCTCGGCGAGCAGCGCGTCGGCGCCGTACACCTTGGTGAGGGCCTCGCGGATGATGGCCGGGTGCACGGCCACCGAGCGGTTCTTCTCGGTGTCGAACCAGTAGGAGCCCGAGATCGAGTGGATGTTGCCGTCGAACATGAGTCCCACGATCTCGGCCTTCTCGTTCACCAGCGGGCTGCCGGAATTGCCGCCGACGATGTCGTTGTTGGTCGACAGGTTGAACGGCGTGTTCATGTCGAGCTTGTCCTTCACCTTGAGCCAGCTGTCCGGGATGCGGAACGGGTCCGCGCCGGTGGCGCGCTCGAAGGCGCGGCCGAGGCGCGTGAACGGCTCGACCGGCGTGCCGTTCTCGTTCCAGCCCTGCACCGTGCCCCAGTTGAGACGCAGCGTGAAGGTCGCGTCCGGGTACACGCTGGTGCCGAGGATCGCGAAGCGGGCGCGCGCGATGCGCTCGGTGGCGTTGCGGACCGGGCCCTCGACGCCGTCCTCGAACTGCTTGCGCACGGCGCGCGCCTCGCCGTCGACGCCGCGCCACAGCTGGATCATCGGATCGGTCGAGGCTTCCACGGCCGCCTTGCCGCCTTTCCACAGCGCCATGCGCACCGCGGGATCGCCGAGCTTGCTGCCGGTGATCACGCGCCGCGCCAGGCCCTCCGGCGATTCAGTCGCGAGCAGGCGGCGCACCACCGGGTGATCCGGGCCCAGCCACTCGCGCATGCGCTCCAGGCCCCAGCCGAGCCGAACGATTTCCAGCTCGGTGTACACCGGCACCGCGGCGCCGAGCTGCTGCTCGACGCGCGGCAGCGCCGCGTCGGTATATTCGCGGAAGCGCTCGGTGTTCGGCTTCTCGCGCTCGGCGGTGCCGCGCACCAGCGCGCGCGCGAAGCCGGCCAGCCGGCCCTGGAAGCCCGCGCCCTGCTCGAGATACACGTAGGGCTGGTACAGCGCCTGCTCCCTGAGCATCGCCGCCTCGATGTCCTTCCACGGGGTCCCGGTCGAAGCCTTGAGCTTCGGATTCTTCGCGATCGCCTTCTCCAGGCTCGCCTGCTCGGCGGCCTTGCGCGCGATCAGCGCATCGTCGTGCAGCGCGTCGAGCTGCTTGCGGCGCACCTTGATGGCGTTCTCGATGCCGTTGAGCTGGTCGGCGACCATGCGCTCGTTCTCCGCGCTGGCCTGCGCGAACTGGATGTAGCGGCCGCGCAGTTCCGAGTAACGCAGCAGCCACTGCGGCAGGTCGACGTTGCGCTGGCCGAGCAGCTGCGCGACGGTGAGCTGGCGGTCGGTGCTGCCCGGGTGGCCGGAGACGAACACGGCCTCGCCCGCGGCCGGGCCGGCGAAGTTGAACTTGAGGTAGTCAGGCGTCTTCGCGGGCACGCCGTTCTCGTAGGCGCGCAGCACGCCCATGTCGAGGTCCCAGCGCGGGAACTGGAAGTTGTCCGGATCGCCGCCGAAGGAGCCGATGGCGATCTCGGGCGCGAACACCATGCGCAGGTCGGTGTAGCGCTTGTACTTGTAGAGCCAGTACTGGCCGCCGTCGTACAGCGTGACGCTCTGGCACTTGAGCTTGCTCTCGGCCTCGCACGCCTGCTCGAGCTGCGTCAGCGTCGCCTTGCGCACTTCGTTGGCCGCGGCCGCGTCGGCCTTGCCGGCGGTGGCGGCGTTCACCTTGGCGGTGATGTCCTCCATCTGCGTGAGCACGTCGGCGACCTGCGTCTGGCAGCGCTTCTCCTCGGAGCGCGTGCGCGCGAGGATGCCGTCGTCGTTGTAGCTCTGGTCCTTGGTCGAGAGCTCGGCGAGGCAGCCTTCCACGCAGTGGTGGTTGGTGAGGATCAGGCCTTCGCCCGAGACGAACGAGCCCGTGCAATTGGCGAGCCGCACGGTGGCGAGACGCGTGCGGTCGAGCCACGCCTGGTCGAGGTGCGTCTTGAGCGCGGTATTGACCTTGTCGAACGGAAAGCCGTGGAACGGCCACATGCCTTCATCGGCGCCGGCCACGGAACAGAGGAACACCAGGGAAGCGGCCGAGGCCGCGTACAGCCAACGCGTCATCACGAGTCTCCGCAGAAGTTGTTTGCCGCCGGGGCGGCGCGTGGCCAGAGTATGGCCACATTCGTCGCCACCTGCACGGACGTACGCCGCGCGCCCGGCTCGTCTCGCCGCGCCATCGGGAAGACCCCGATCCCTGGCAGCTAGTCGAGCGAATTCACCAGCAGCAGTGCGGTGCCCTCGGGCGCGATCAGCAGGCCCGAATGGCGCGGGTCCAGGCCCTTCGGCAGGTCGTCGGAGAACTCGAGGCCCAGCGAGCGCAGCCGTTCGATGCGCTCGCCCATGTCGGCCGAGGCGAATACCAGGGTCGGCATTTCGAGCATCCGCGGACGATGCACCGCGAGGTTCAGGTGATCGCTGGTCATCGACATGCGCAGGTACGGCGTTTCGCTCTCGCCCATGGCCACGAATCCGAGCGGCTCCCAGAATTCCTGCATGGGCTGGAACTCGGCGCTCGGCACGCTGAACTCGGCGAAGTCGCCGCACAGCGAGGTCGCGTCGTTCCCGCCGGCGAAATGCGTGGCGGCTTCCTGCACGCGCACCGCCTGGCCCGACGGATCGAGGAATCCGAACTCGTTGAAGGCGTCTTCGCCGGTGCGCTTCCATGCGAGCTCGATGCCGTGCTTCTCGATCACGTGCGCCTGCTGCGCGGCGTTCGCGTGCACGTAGGTGATCGTGGGCGAGGGGAACTTGAACTGGTGCAGGCCGATGAACAGCTTGCCGTCGCTCAGCACGCCATACGGATGCGTCCACGTATCGGTCGTGCCGCACTGGCTGAAGCCGAGTCGCTCGTAGAAGCCCACCGAGTCGGCGATGTCACCGGCTTCGATGCTGATTTCGTGGAACCGTCCTAGCACTGGCGCAGCAGTTTACGAGTCCGGACGCGGCTTGACTATGCGCCGATCGGCGATTTCTCCGACGCCTCCAGCCGCTTGACTCCCACGAGCGTGACTGCGCCGCCGACCACGCACACCCACAGCGAAGGTTGCCAGCCGTGCGCCGGCACGTAGCCCATGACCTGGACCGCGATCGCGGCGAGCGCCAGCTGTGCGAATCCGAACATGCTGGAAGCGACGCCGGTGTATTTCGGCGCGAGGCGCATGCCATGCGCGATCAGGTTGGGAAGCGCCAATCCCTGCCCGAAGCTGAAGGCCATCATGGGCACGAACACCGCGAGCGGATGATCGTGCCCGCGCAGCACCAGCAGCAGCGCGACGCCCGCGCCGACGAGTTGCCATGCAAGGCCCGCGCCGACCTGGCGCGCGACGTCGTGGTGACCGGCCGAGCGCGACACCAGCAGGTTGCCGATGAAGAACCCGGTGGCGAGGAACAGGTAGTAGCGCCCGAAATGGTCCGGCGGCAGGTGCAGGACCTGCTTCATGACATACGGCGCCAACGTCGCGAACACGAAGAACAGCGCGTAGATCAGCGCCGCCTGGAACAGGTAGCCCATGAACATGCGCTGCCGCGCGAGGACGCGCGACTGCTGCCAGAGCGCCGAGAACCGGCGCGAGTCGGCGTTCGCGCTGCGCGTTTCCGGCAGCCAGGCGGCGCAGGCGAGCGCGATCACCGCCGCGGCGGTCGCCAGCCACAGGAATCCCACGTGCCAGTCGGTGTAGGTCGCCATGAGCCCGCCGGCCAGCGGCGCCAGCGCGCTGCCCACCACCAGCGCCATGGTGAGGATGGCGTACATGCGCGCCAGCTCGCGCTCTTCGAACAGGTCGCCAACGCTGGCGCGCGCCACGGTGATGCCGAACCCGCCGGCCGCGCCCTGCAGGACGCGCGCGGCGACGAACCAGCCCATGGTCGGCGCCACGTAGCAGAGCAGGCCCGCCGCGCCGGTGAGCGCGACCCCGGTGATCAGCACGGGACGGCGGCCATAACGGTCCGCCAGCGGCCCGGACAGCAGCACGCCGAAGGCGAACGACACCATGTAACTCGTGAGGGTCAGCTGGGCGGTGCCGGCCGTGACGTGGAAGTACTGCGCGATCTGCGGCAGCGCCGGCAGGAATAGATAGTTGCCGACCGCGCCGATGGCGCTGCACGCCGCCAGCAGCGGGATCAGGTGACGCGCGCGCACGCTCATGCGCGCGGCGTCACGGCCCGCTCAGACGCCGCCCACGCAGATGTACTTGAGCTCGGTGAACTCGAGGATGCCGTACTTGCTGCCTTCACGGCCGGTGCCGCTTTCCTTCATGCCGCCAAAGGGCGCGACCTCGGTGGAGATCAGGCCGGTGTTGAGGCCGACGATGCCATATTCGAGCGCCTCGGTGACCCGCCAGGAGCGCACCAGGTCTCGCGTATAGACGTATGCGGCGAGCCCGAACTCGGTGTCGTTCGCCAGGCGGACGGCCTCCTCGTCGCTGTCCACCTTGAACAGCGGCGCCACCGGGCCGAAGGTTTCCTCGCGCGCGAGGATCATGTCGCGGCTGACGCCGGTGAGCACCGTCGGCTCGTAGAACGTGCCGCCGAGCGCGTGGCGCTGGCCGCCGACCAGCACCTTCGCGCCCTTGGAGCGCGCGTCGGCAACGTGCTTCTCGACCTTGGCGAGCGCCCTGGCGTCGATCAGCGGGCCCTGGTCGGTCTCGCCCTCGAGCCCGTTGCCCACGCGCAGGCCGCGCACCGCGTCGGCGAGCTGCGCCGCGAACGCGTCATAGACCTTCGACTGCACGATGAAGCGGTTGGCGCACACGCAGGTCTGGCCGGTGTTGCGGTACTTGCTGGCGAGCGCGCCGGCCACCGCCGCGTCGACGTCGGCGTCGTCGAGCACCAGGAACGGCGCGTTGCCGCCGAGCTCGAGCGCCACCTTCTTGACGGTGCCCGCACACTGCGACATGAGTAGTTTGCCCACCTGCGTCGAGCCGGTGAACGACAGCTTGCGCACCTTGTCGTTGCCGGTGAACTCGCCGCCGATGGCGACCGCGTCGCCGGTCACCACGTTGACCACGCCCGACGGGATGCCGGCGCGCTGCGCGAGCTCGGCCATGGCGAGCGCCGAGAACGGCGTCTGCGGCGCGGGCTTGATGACGATGGGACAGCCGGCGCCGAGCGCGGGGCCCGCCTTGCGCGTGATCATCGCGGCGGGAAAATTCCACGGCGTGATGGCCGCGACCACGCCCACGGGCTGGCGCAACACCATGATGCGCTTGTCGGACTGGTGGCCCGGGATGATGTCGCCGTACAGCCGCTTGCCTTCCTCGGCGAACCACTCGATGAACGAGGCGGCGTAGGCGATCTCGCCGCGCGACTCCGCCAGCGGCTTGCCCTGCTCGGCGGTCATGATGACGGCCAGGTCTTCCTGGTTCGCCATCATGAGGTCGAACCACTTGCGCATGAGCCGGGCGCGCTCGCCGGCCGTCTTCTTCGCCCAGCCGGGCATGGCGGCGTGTGCCGCCTCGATGGCGCGCCGCGCCTCGCCGGCGCCCATCTGCGGCACCGTGCCGAGCAGCGCGCCGTTCGCCGGGTTGCGGATCTCGGTAGTTAGTCCTGAATCGGCCGCGAGCCACTCGCCGCCGATGCAGGCGCGCTCCTTCCACAGGGACCGGTCCTTGAGGGCGATCATTTCTTCTCCAGTTGCGCGGCGAGGAAGGCCAGCGTGCGCTCGCGAGCTTGCCGGGCGCTGGCGGCGTCGTAGCTGGCGCGCTCGTCGCAGTTGAACCCATGGTCCGCCGGGTAGAGATGGAACTCGCCGCCGGGATCCGCGGCGCGGATCTTCTCCACGTCGGTGGCCGGGATGTATGGGTCCTTTGCGCCGAAATGGTAGAGCACCGGGCGTTTCGGGTGCTTGTCGAGGTGGTCCTTGATCTGCCCCCCGTAGTAGGAGACCGCGCAGGCCACCGGCAGCTCGCAGGCCGCGAGGTAGGCGAGCGTCCCGCCCCAGCAATAGCCGATGGCCGCGACGCGCCCCGCATGCCTCACCACGTTGATCGAAGCGGCCAGGTCGAGCAGCGTCTTCTGCACGGGGATCTGCGTGCGATAGCCGCGGCCTTCCTGGGACTCGGGCGGCGAATAGCCGAGCTCGATGCCGCGGCGGATGCGGTCGAACAGGCAGGGCGCGATGACCAGGTAACCATCGGCCGCGTAACCGTCCGCCACGCCGCGGATGTGGTGGTTGACCCCGAAAATTTCCTGCGCGATCACCAGCGCGCCGCGCGCGCCGCCTTGGGGCGCTGCGAGCCAGGCATTGAATTCATGGCCGTCGCGGGCCATGAGGGTGGTGAATTCACCCATGGGAGAGCTCCGGGAAACGGATCCGATGAGAGGGCTGCATTGTGCCACCGACCGCGCGGCCAGCCTCTATCCCGAACGAAGGAGCGGCGTGGCGAGTTGCGCCGGCTGACGAAGAATCGGGAATAATCGCGCCCCCGTCACGGAGGTCCGCCGATTGGCCACCGACTACCCGGTCACCCTGGCCGTTCGCGCGCTACGCCGGCACAAGGTCGCGTTCACCGCACATCTATATATGTGGGAGCCACGCGGTGGCACGCGCGCCTCGGCCGGGCACCTGGCCGTCGAGGAGCACCAGGTCATCAAGACGCTGATCTTCGAGGATGACGCGAGGAAGCCGCTGTGCATCCTGATGCACGGCGACCGCGAGGTGTCCGCGAAAAACCTCGCGCGCCACATCGGCGTGAAGAGCGTGGCGCCCTGCGCGCCCGAGGTCGCCGACCGGCACTCGGGCTACCAGGTGGGCGGCACCTCGCCGTTCGGCCTGAAGCGCGCCATGCCGGTGTATTGCGAGAAGAGCATCGTCGAGCTGCCGCGCCTCTGGATCAACGGCGGCGCGCGCGGCTTCCTCGTGGGCATGGAACCGCGCGAGCTGGTGCGCGTGCTGAGCCCGGTGCTGGTCGAGGTGGCCATCGCCTGAGCGGACGGCCGCGGTGCCGGCCCGGGCGCGCGCCTAACTACGCACCACGCGGCTGTCGATGGCGCCGAAAATGCTCGCGCCGTGGGCATCCGGCATCTCGATGGTGACGCGGTCGCCGAACTTCAGGAACGGCGTGCGCGGCGCGCCGTGCTCGAGCTGCTCCAGCATGCGCCGCTCGGCGAGGCAGCTCGCGCCGCGGCTGCGATCGTAGTTGGACACCGTGCCGGAACCGACGATGGCCCCGGCGCCGAGTCGGCGTGTCTTCGTCACGTGCGCGATCAGTTGCGCGAAGCTGAAGGTCATGTCGGTGCCGGCGTCGGGATGGCCGAAGTCGGCGCCGTTGATGCGGCTCACCAGCGGCAGGTGCACCTTGCAGTCGCGCCAGGCGCCGCCGAGCTCGTCGGGCGTGACCGCGACCGGCGCGAACGAGGTCGCGGGCTTGGACTGGTAGAAGCCGAAGCCCTTGGCGAGCTCGCCGGGGATCAGGTTGCGCAGCGACCAGTCGTTGACCAGGGTCAGTAGTTTGATGTGCGCGGGCGCCGCCGCGGCATCGGTCCCCATCGGCACGTCGTCGGTGATGACCGCGATCTCGGCTTCGAGGTCGATGCCCCAGGCTTCGTCGGCGAACGGCGCGTCGTCGTGCGCGCCCAGCAGGTCGTCGGAGCCCCCCTGGTAGACCAGCGGATCGGTCCAGAACGACGCGGGCATCTCGGCGCCGCGCGCCTTGCGCACCAGCTCGACGTGGTTGACGTAGGCGCTGCCGTCCACCCAGTGGAAGGCGCGCGGCAGCGGCGCGGCGCATTGCGTGGCGTCGAATGGCAGCACGTCGGGCTGCGGTCCGCCGAGCTCGAGCGCGGCGGCGCGTTCCGCGAGCCGCGGCGCGGCCGTGGCCCAGTCGTCGAGCGCGGCCTGCAGCGTCGGCGCGATGCCCGGCACCAGCGCGCAGCGTGACAGGTCGCGGCTGACGACCGCGAGGCGACCGTCACGGCCGCCGCGACGCAGGGTCGCGAGCTTCATCGCGCGGCCTTCACCGGCCGCCCTTCCAGCTGTCGACGTAGCCCTGCCACTCGACCTGCGTGGCGGGCGGCGCGACCTCGAGCGGATCGCGCGTGTCGATCATGACGGCGTATTCATCGGTGGCGGGCTTGGCCTGCTGGAACACGTTCTTCAGCGCCTTGGGATGCGGCCCGTGCGTGAAGCCGCCCGGGTGCAGCGTGATCATCCCCGGGTGGATGTTGTCGCGGCTGAAGAAGTTGCCGGCGTGGTAGAAGATGACCTCGTCGTAGTCGTCGTTGTTGTGGAAGAAGGGCACCTTCATCGCGCCCGGATCGGACTCGAACGGCCGTGGCACGAAGCTGCAGACCACGAAGCGGTCGGCGACGAACGTGGTGTGCGCCGAGGGTGGCAAGTGGTAGCGGTGGCTCATGAGCGGCCGCAGGTCGCGCATGTTGATGCGCACCACGGCGAGGTCGCCGTGCCAGCCGACCGCGTCCAGCGGGTTGAATGGATAGGTGACGGTCGACACCTGGCCGCGTCGCTTCACCTGCACCTGCCACTCGTCGTCGCCCTGCTGGTCGAGGAAGGCTTCATCGATGCGGGGTGTGTCGAGCATGGCCGCGTCGAAAATCGCGTGCGGCCCGACCAGCCCCTTGTCGGGCAGGCGGTAGGAGTTGTTGGTGGCCTCGATGAGCAGCGCGCGCAGCGGCTCGGCGCAGCGGACGCGCCACATCGTCCCGCGCGGGATCAGCAGGTAGTCGCCTGCCTCGAAGGCGAGGTGGCCGTAATCACAGAAGAGCTCGCCGCGGCCGGCGTGCACGAACAGCAGCTCGTCGCCGTCGGCGTTGCGCACCAGCGCCGGCATGTCGGCATCAATGCTCCAGAAACGCACGCGCACTGCCGTGTTGTACAGCAGCTCGGGCGCGCTCCAGGGCGTGTCCTGCGTGCCCGCGAGCCGGGTGCAGTCGAAGGCGTGCGGGCGCAACGGTCCCTCGAAGCTCACCCAGCCGGTGGGCGGATGGCGGTGGTAGAGATGCGCCGCCGGGCCGAAGAAGCCCTCCTTGCTGATCTCCCGCTCGTAGGTGCCGGCCGGCAGGTCGGCGTGTGCCTGGCGCGATGCCTGGCCTTCGACCCTGGGGAAGTGGACGTATCGCTTCATGGAAGTCACCTCGAACCGCGGCCCAATTTAGTTTCATCTGAAACCAATTGGAAGACGGTGCCAAGACGGTGCCGGAGCATGCATTCCGGCATAACTCGGCCGATCCGCGGCCTGGGGCTATGAGCGCAGTGAGTTATGCCGGAATGCATGCTCCGGCACCGTCTCCATCTAGGCCCGCTCCAGGATCGCGGTCACGCCCATGCCGCCGGCGGTGCAGATGGAGATCAGGCCGCGGCGCGCGGTGGGCGTCTCGGCCAGCTGCTTGGCGAGCTGCGCCACGATGCGCGTGCCGGTGGCCGCGAACGGGTGCCCGATGGCGACGCTCGAGCCGTTCACGTTGAGCTTCGCGCGGTCGATGCTGCCGAGCGGCTGCTCCAGGCCGAGGCGCTCACGGCAGTACTCGGGCGACTCCCAGGCGCGCAGCGTGCACAGCACCTGCGCCGCGAAAGCCTCGTGGATCTCGTAGAAGTCGAAGTCCTGCAGCGTCAGCCCCGCGTCCTTGAGCATGGCGGGCACCGCGTAGGCCGGCGCCATCAGCAGGCCTTCCTTGCCGCCGACATAGTCGACCGCCCACTGCTTGCTGTGCGTGAACCAGGCGAGCACCGGCAGGTTGCGTTTGCGCGCCCAGTCCTCGCTCGCCAGCAGCACGGCCGACGCGCCGTCGGTCAGCGGCGTGGAGTTGCCGGCGGTCAGGGTCCCCATGCCGCTGCGTCGATCGAAGGCGGGCTTGAGCTGGGCTAACTTCTCGACCGTGCTGTCGGCGCGCACGTTGTTGTCGATCGACAGGCCCTGGAACTCCGGCACCACCAGGTCGCTGAAGAATCCGCGCGCCCACGCCTTGCCGGCGTTGACGTGGCTGGCATTGGCCAGCACGTCCTGGTCGGCGCGCGAAATCCTCCAGGTCTTGGCCATCTGCTCGCAGTGCTCGCCCATCGACAGCCCGGTGCGCGGCTCGAGCACGCCGGGCATCACCGGCTTGAAGTGCCTGGGCCGCAATCCGAAGAACGGGCGGATGCGCTGCCACGCGGTCTTGCCGCGATAGGCGCGCAACAGCAGCTGCTGGTACGAGCGCGGATACACGACGGGCGGGTCGCTGACCGTGTCGAAGCCCCCGGCGATGCCGGCATCCATCTGCCCGAGCGCGATCTTCATCGCGACGCTGATGGTCGCGTCGAGCCCGGTCCCGCAGGCACGCTGCATGTCGATGCCCGGTGTCGCGGGATCCAGTCCCGAAGACAACACGCACTCGCGCACCAGGTTGAAGTCCTTGGAGTGCTTGAGCACCGCGCCGCCGGTGACGTCGCCGAGCCGCTCGCCGGCGATGCGATAGCGCGCCACCAGCGCCTGCAGCACCGCGGTGAACATGTCCTGGTTGCCGACGCGCGCATAGGCGCCGTGACCGCGAGCGAACGGAATACGCATCCCGCCGATCACGGCGACGCGGCGAACACTGGATCCGACGAGCATGGGTCTACCCCGGCGTGGAAACGAGCGCGTTAGGATGCCACGGCGGCGCGGCGAGGCGAAGGATGCCCGCCGGCGCGCGCGGCCGCCCCTGCTACCATCCGCGCATGAAACACCTTTCCCTCCTGCTGATCGCGGCCGTCGTGGGTGCCTGCGCCGGCGCACCCCGGTCCCCATCGCCCGACGCGGCGCTCACCGCGCTGGTCGAGGACTATTTCGAAGAGCAGCTCAAGCTGTCGCCGATGGCGGCCACGTCCATCGGCGATTCGCGCTACGACGACCGCCTCGACGAGTCCACCAGTCCCGGCTTCCGCGAGAAATCGCTGGGCATCGAACGCGCCTTCCTCGACCGGGTGCACCGCATCGATGCCACGGGGCTGTCCAATGAGTCGCGCCTGACCTACGAGATCTTCGTGAGCGAACGCGAGCAGGCGCTCGCCGGCCAGCCGTTCCACGAGGAGTACATGCCGCTCAACCAGATGGGCGGACTGCCGATGGATCTCGTCGTGTATGGCTCGGGCTCCGGGCCGCAGCCTTTCGCGACGGTCCAGGACTACGAGCACTTCCTGTCGCGAGTGCGGCAGTTCCCGCGCTGGGTCGACGGCGCCATCACGCTGATGCGCACCGGCATGTCGCAGGGCATCACGCTGCCGCGGCCGGCGGTCGTCAAGATGATCCCGCAGCTGCGCGAGATCGTGACGCCGCGCCCCGAGGACAGTCTCTTCTGGGCACCGATCTCCTCGATGCCCGCGGGCTTCAGCGCCGCCGACCGGCAGCGCCTGGCCGCGGCGTACTCGGCGGCGCTGCGGGACGAGGTGCTGCCCGCCTACGCGCGCCTCGCCGACTTCCTCGAGCGTGACTATCTACCGGCGTCGCGCACCACGGCCGGCTGGGGCGCGCTGCCCGGCGGCGACGCGTGGTACCGCTGGCGGATCCGCGGCGCGACCACCATCGACATGGCTCCCGACACGATCCACGAGCTCGGGCTGTCCGAGGTGGCGCGCATCCGCGCCGAGATGCTCGCCGTCAAGGAGCAGGTGGGTTTCAAGGGCGACCTCGACGCGTTCTTCACCTTCCTCGAGAACGATCCGCAGTTCTACTTCACCAACGAGAAGGACCTGCTGGATGCGTACCGACAGGTCAAGCAGCGCATCGACGCGCTGCTGCCCAGACTGTTCGCCGACTTCCCGAAGGCCGATTACGAGATCCGGCCGGTCGAGGCGTTCCGCGCGGCTTCGGCCGCGGGCGGCTCGTACCAGGCGCCGTCGGCCGACGGCAAGCGCCCGGGCATCTTCTACATCAACACGCACAACCTGCGGGCGCAGCCGAAGTTCGGCATGGAGACGCTGTCGCTGCACGAGGCCGCGCCGGGACACCATTTCCAGATCGCGATCCAGCAGGAGCTGACGGGACTGCCGCGCTTCCGGCGTTTCAACGGCTACGTCTCGTACTCGGAAGGCTGGGCGTTGTACGCGGAGTCGCTGGGCAAGGAGCTCGGCGTGTTCACCGATCCCTACCAGTGGTACGGGCGGCTCGCCGACGAGATGCTGCGCGCCATGCGGCTGGTGGTCGACACCGGCCTGCACGCCAAGGGCTGGAGCCGCGAGCAGGCGATCAAGTACATGCTCGACAACTCGTCGATGGCCGAGAGCGACGTCACCGCGGAAGTGGAGCGCTACATGGTGTGGCCGGGCCAGGCGCTCGGCTACAAGCTCGGCCAGCTGCGCATCGCCGAGCTGCGCGCGCGGGCACAGGCCGCGCTCGGCGCGAAGTTCGACGTGCGCGAATTCCACAGCCAGGTGCTGCGCGACGGCGCGCTGCCCATGGACGTGCTGAGCGCCAAGATCGACCGCTGGATCGCGTCCAGGAAATAAGACGGTGCCGGAGCATGCATTCCGGCATAACTATTCCCAGGGGCTCGCGCCCCACGTCGGAAAACGCCTCCGAAGCGGAGGCGTCCATCGAGTTTGAAAGACGCCCGAGCTATGCCGGAATGCATGCTCCGGCACCGTTTAGCGGCACCGTCTAACTACTTGTTGTAGCCGTAGCCCAGCGTGTCGATCTGCACGACGAAGCCGCCTTCGAAGCGGATGCTGCGCATCAGCTTGTTGGGCCCGAGGTTGTAGATCCAGGTCTCGACCGGGATCTCGATGTAGTCCTCGCCGATGAAGTAGGGACGGCCGTTGGTCCAGATGACCGGCCGGCGGAACACGCTGCGCTGCGTGACGACCTCGTCGGGCTCGCCGCACTTCGCGGCCACCTCGGCGCGGCTCACGCCTTCACCCACCAGCTTGGTCCCGCAGCGCATGGTCTCGGCCCAGGCCGACGACGTGGCCAGCAGGCCCACGACCAGGAGGACGGCGCTGCGTTTCATGGGTTCACCATAGGCCGATTCCCCTTAACCGGCAATGAACGGCGCACACTTCCGGACGCGTGCCACGCTCGCCGCATCGAACCTTTTGCGTGGCTGAAAGGACTCATTGACATGGGACCGTCGGTGCACTGGAAGGCGCTGCTACTGCTGAGCCTGGGGCTCGCCTGCGCCGCGCGCGCGCACGCGGGCCCGTTCGTACTCACCGCGGCCGAAAGCGAGCGCGTGGAAGCCCGCCAGGTCGTCATCCGTTCCTCGCTCGACTCCTCGCAGCGGCGTGGAACGGTGCGCGCGGCGGTGCGCATCGAAGCGCCGCCCGCCGTGGTGTTCCGCATGATGATCCAGTGCGCCGATGCGCTGGTCTATGTGCCGCACCTGCGCGTGTGCCGCGTGCGGGACCAGGCCCCCGACCAGAGCTGGCTGCTGGTCGAGCACCAGATCGATTTCGGCTGGTACGCACCGGCGGTCAACTGGACTTTCCGCGCCGACCTGGTGACCGATCGCAGCATCAAGTTCCACCAGGTCAGCGGCGACTTCAAGGCCAACGAAGGCCTGTGGGAGCTCGAGCCCACGCCGGACGGCGCGACCACGCTGCTGCTCTACCAGGCCTACATCGACCCGCCCGGCTTCGTGCCCAACTGGCTGGCGCGCTCCACCTGGAAGCGCGAATTGCCGCAGATGCTGGCCGACCTGCGGAGACGTTGTGAGGCCGCGCAGGCCGGGCCGGGGACCGAGCGCGCGCCGTCCCCCGGATACAAACAATAGTCGCGCTTCCCGGCGGCCTCCCTCGATAGACTGATTGCGCAAATCCGCGGGGTACCGGCAAGATGCCCGCCCCGCATGAGAGCCGCCATCGACCGCAAGTTCGAACAGACCCTGGCGGCGCTCGTCAACAGCGGCGAGCCGCAGATCATCCAGGGCGGCCGCAAGGGCGTGGAAAAGGAGTCGCTGCGCGTCACCGCCGACGGGCGCATCGCGCAGTCGCCGCACCCGCGCGCGCTCGGCTCCGCGCTCACCAACGAGCACATCACGACTGACTACTCCGAGGCGCTGATCGAGCTGGTCACGCCGACCTTCCGCACCTCGTGGGAGCTGCTGCAGTACCTGTGCGACCTGCACCAGTTCGTCTACCAGCACCTCGGCGACGAGCTTCTGTGGGCGACTTCGATGCCGTCGATCATCGACGGCGACGCCAGCATCCCGATCGCGCAATACGGCCGCTCCAACGTGGGCCGCATGAAGACCGTGTACCGCGAGGGACTCGGCCTGCGCTATGGCCGCATGATGCAGGCCATCTCCGGTGTGCACTACAACTACTCGTTCCCGGAAGCCATGTGGGATCCCTGGGCCGACCTCGTGCAGTCGCGCCAGCGCGGGCAGGATTTCATCTCCGAGCGCTACTTCCACCTGCTGCGCAACTATCGCCGCCACGGCTGGATCGTG
>DASSRK010000022.1:0-46004 GCA_035701825.1 Steroidobacteraceae bacterium | reverse complement strand
CGGTCTCGATGCCGAAGGGGGTGTAGCCGCGGGCGCCGCCGCCGCCGGGCAGCTGGAAACGCTTCTTCTGCTCCACGGGCAGCGCGAAGAAGGTCCGGAAACAGTCCAGGCACTGGTCGATGACGCGCCTGTCGATGCCGTGGTTCTGGATGACGACGAACCCGTACTCCTCGTAGGCCGCGGAGATGTCACGGGCGAACTGCTCGCTTCCGACGGAGCGTGCATCGAGCGTGGGTACGGCGTCCTGCATTTGCCGGCTATTGTGCCTACCGCGTCCGGGATGTAGAAGTCGGCAGCGGGTCGGGACCGGCGGGAAATGCCGAGGGAGTGAGAGTGCAGCGCGGGAGCGGCGCCGCCACGCAGTGCGCGTCGGCGGTGCTCATGGTTCGTCCGGGAAACTTCGGCTACAACGCCGAGACGGCCCTGACCAATCGATTCCAGGTGCCGGGTTCATCGGGCGACGTCGCCGCGCTGGCGCGCGCGGAATTCGACGCTTTCGCGGCGGCGCTCGCCGGCGAGGGCATCGACGTGTGCGTGGCCGAAGACTCCGACGAGCCGCGCAAGCCCGACGCGGTATTCCCCAACAACTGGGTCAGCTTCCACGCCGATGGCACGGTGGTGCTGTATCCCATGCAGGCGGCGAGCCGGCGCGCGGAGCGACGCGCCGAGATCGTCGAGGCGGTGGTGCGCGACACCGGCTACGTGGTTCGTCGCACCGTGGATCTCACGCACCACGAACGATCCGGGCGATTCCTCGAGGGCACCGGCAGCCTGGTGCTCGACCACGTGGCGCGCGTGGCCTATGCCTGTCGTTCGCCGCGCACCGACGAGACCGTAGCCGGCGAGTGGGCGCGGGAGCTGGGCTTCGAACTGGTGCTGTTCTCCGCGCGCGATCGGCGCGGCGAGCCCATCTACCACACCAACGTGGTCATGAGCATCGCCACGCGCATGGCCGTGGTCGCGCTCGACAACGTCGACGCCGCCGACCGCGCGCGCCTCGAGGCGCGGCTCGGCGCTTCGCGCGAGGTGCTGGCCATCGACGATGCCGAGATGGGCGCCTTTGCCGGCAATGTGCTCGAGCTCGGCAGCTGGGACGAGTACCTGGGCGACATGCGCATCCTGGTCATGTCGGCCACGGCGCAACGCGGCCTGGCGGCGCGCAAGTACGCGCGCCTGTACGCCTCGGTGGACGCGGTGCTCGCGGCGCCCGTCGACGTCATCGAACGGCACGGCGGCGGCAGCGTCCGTTGTATGCTCGCCGAAGTTTTCCTGCCCTGAAGATTCCCCCGCATGGATTTTTTCCTGAAGGTGTTGCTCGCCTACCTGCTCGGCTCGGTGGTCGGCAGCCTCGTGGTCGGCCGGCTGCGCGGCGGCGTCGACATCCGCAAGATGGGCAGCGGCAACGCCGGCAGCACCAATGCGCTGCGCACCCAGGGCCTGGCGTTCGGCATCTGGGTGATCATCATCGACGTCGCCAAGGGCTGGCTCGCCGCGGCCTGGCTGCCGGGCCTCGCCATTCCGGGCCTGGCGTCGACCGCCGGCGAGGCCGCCGCCTGGCTGCCGGCGGCCTGCGGGTTCGCCGCCATCCTGGGCCACGTGTTCCCCGTGTGGCACGGGTTCCGCGGCGGCAAGGGAGTCGCGACACTGGTGGGCGCCTACGCGGGCCTCGAGTTCGCGCTGCTGGCACCGCTGGTGGTGAGCTGGCTGGCGGTGGTCATGGTGTCGGGATTCGTCGGGCTGTCCTCCATCGCGGCCTCGCTGGCGCTGCCGGTCTATCTACTCATCCGCGACGGCGCGCGCCTCACGCCGACGATGGGATTCGCGCTCGCCACCGCGGTGCTGGTGATCTTCACCCATCGCGGCAACGTGCGGCGCATGCGCGCCGGCGCCGAGCCGCGCGCACGCCGGCTGTGGCTGTTCGGGCGGCAGCGTTCATGACCTCGACCGAGGCGCTGCCACTGCCGCAGCGGGTGTTCCAGCGGCTCGACGACCGCGCCTACCAGTCGGGCGAGGCGCTGGCCGCCGACCTGGCGGTGACCCGCGCCGCCGTGTGGAAGGCGGTCGAACAACTGCGCGAGCTCGGTGTGCACCTCGATGCGCAGTCGGCGCGCGGCTATCGGCTGGCGAGCGGCGTCAGTGCGCTGTCGGTGGCGCGCATCGAGGCGGGGTTGCCCGCCGAGGTGCGCGCCAGCCTCGATGCGCTGCAGGTCGAGTGGACGCTGGACTCGACCAACACGCGATTGCTGGATGCGCTGCCGCCCGCCGCCGGCTCGGCCAGCGTGGTGTTGGCGGAGAATCAGACCGCGGGGCGCGGCCGTCGTGGCCGGGGCTGGATCGCGCCGCCGGGCGGCGCCGTCTGCTTTTCCCTGGCGTGGCAATTTCCCGAAATGCCGGCCGATCTCTCAGCGCTGAGCCTGGTCACGGGCCTCGCGGTCGTGGACGCGCTCGAATCGCTCGGCGTGCAGGGCGTGCGACTCAAGTGGCCCAACGACCTGGTCACCGCGCAGGGCAAGCTCGGCGGCATTCTCATCGAGATGCGCGCCGAGGCCGGCGGGCCGGTGCACGTCGTCATCGGCATCGGCATCAACGTGCTGCTCGACGACGCGGCGCGTGCCGCCGTGGCCGCCACCGGCAATGCGGCCGATGACCTGCGAGCGCATTGCGCGGCGGTACCGGACCGCAACGCCATCGTGGCGGCGC
This sequence comes from Steroidobacteraceae bacterium, assembly GCA_035701825.1. Lineage (GTDB taxonomy): Bacteria > Pseudomonadota > Gammaproteobacteria > Steroidobacterales > Steroidobacteraceae > CADEED01. Next base: position 43,304 of record DASSRK010000022.1, on the reverse strand, counting down.
TGCTCGCGCAGCTGGTGCCGGCGCTCCGGGACTTTCCCCGCCACGGACTCGCGCCCCACGTGCTGCGCTGGAGCACGTTCGATGCGCTCCAGGGCTGCGAGGTACGCGTGGAGAATGCCGGGGAGGTGACGCGCGGAATCGCGCGCGGCATCGACACGCGGGGTGCGCTGCTGGTGGAGACTCCGGCCGGCGTGCAACGCTTCATCTCGGGAGAGGTCAGCGTGCGGGTGGAAACGTGAGCACGTTGCTGGTGGACGTCGGCAATACGCGGGTCAAGTGGCGCATGCTGCGCGGCTCGCGCGCAGGTCGCGTGCACGCGCGGGCGCACCGGGGTTCCGCCGCGGCCTTCGCGGCGCTGGTGCGCGCGGCGCCCGCCGACATCGAACGCGTGGTGGCCGTGTGCGTCGCCGGCGCGAAGCTCGAGCGAGCCTTGTCGGCCGCGGTACGCGCGCGCTTCGGCGTGCGCGTGGAATTCGCGCGTTCCACGCGCCGCGCGGCGGGCGTGCGCAATGGCTACCGCGAGACCTGGCGTCTCGGCGCCGATCGCTGGGTCGGCGTCATCGCCGCGCACGCCCTCGCCGGCGCGCGGCCCGTGCTGGTGGTCAACGCGGGCACGGCGCTGACGGTCGACCTCGTGGGCGCAGATGGCCGGCACCACGGCGGCGCCATCGCTCCAGGGCCCGACACCATGATCGAGAGCCTGCTCCAGGGCACGCACGGCATTCGCCGCCGGGCGCACGGCGCGCGGCCGCGGGGCGCGCGGGCGCGCGGATTGTTTGCACGCGATACCGCCAGTGCCATCGAGGCGGGTGCGCTCAATGCCGCCGGCGCGCTGGTCGAGCGCGCCATGATCCACGCGCGCGCCGCCGGCACCCGGCCACGGGTCCTGCTGACCGGCGGCGGGGCAGGGCCGTTACGGACACATATAAAGAGTGCGGTCCGGGTGGTCCCCGACCTGGTGTTGCGCGGCCTGGCCATCCTGGCCCGCGGCTAGCTCAGGTTCCCGCCACGGGCTGGTACACTCGCGCCTCGCGTGCGTGTCGCTTTCTTCTTGCTGTTGCTGGTGAATCTCGCGTTCTTCGCGTGGTCGCAGTGGCTCGCCCCGAAGCAGGCGCAGCTCCCGGTTTCACCCAGGATCGAGGCGCCGCGCCTGCAACTCGCCACCGAAGCCATGCCCGTGATGGCCGGCGGCAGCTGCGTCACCGTCGGTCCGTTCGCGACCAGCGAGCTCGCCGCGCGCGCGCGCCAGACCCTGACCGACAGCGGCTACCCCTCGGTGCCGCGCGAAGTGGCGACCACCGTGCCCGATGGTTACTGGGTGTATCTCGAAAGCCCGTCGACCGAGGCAGGCGAGCGACGCCTGCTCGAGCGGCTGCACCGCGGCGGCGTTGCGGAGGCGCAGGTCGTCGGGGATGCCGGTGCGCGGCGTATTTCCCTCGGTGTGTTCTATGAGGAGGCGCGGGCCATTGCGCAGTCGGAGCGCGTCGCCCGGCTCGGCCTGCTGCCGCAGATCCTCGGCCGCGAGAAGAAGGCCAACAACATCTGGCTCGATCTCACGCTCAAGACCGGGGCGCCGCCGCTCGAGGGACAGAAGTTCCAGGCGGGAGACACCGAGCTCGAATTCCGGCCTTGTCCGCCTGCCGCGGCGGGCGCGACGGTTCCCGCCAATGCCCCAGCCGGGGCGCCGCAACCGCAAAATACGACTGCGCAATAGCGCGGGCCGCGGCCCGCGCCTAGAATTCCCGGCGTTTCCGCCGCAGCCGGCTTAGCTCAGTTGGTAGAGCACCTGATTTGTAATCAGGGGGTCGCGGGTTCGATCCCTGCAGCCGGCACCAGCACCTTGCGCCGCCTTGCGCGTTGGCGATAAAACGAGACATGCAGTCGAGCCATCCTGCGCATGCCATGGCAGGCATCCCTGCGTGAGCACCGTCACCATCATCTGGTCGACCATCGCCGCGTGCTCGCTGCTCCTGGCGTTCATGTACGGCGTGGTCTGGGCGCTGGATCGCAAGGCCTGGTCGAGCCTGGTTTTCAGCCTCGATGCGCTGGCGCTGGTGGGCACGGCGGTCCTCGAGATGCAGATGATGACGGCGGACTCACCCGAGTCGTGGGGCATGTGGGTGCGCTGGATCCAGATCCCGATCTTCCTGCGCGCGGCCTGCATCGTGATTTTCATCCGGCTGTTCTTCGGGACCGGCAGGCCGTGGCTGATGTGGACCATCATCGGCATGCGGTTGTTCATCATGGTGACCGGCTTCATCGTCGATCCGAATTTCAACTTCAGCCACATCGACAGCATCGCGCGCGTTCCATTCCTCGGCGACCAGGTGACCGTCGTGGGCGTCGCCGGGGCGCGCAATCTGCAATGGATCGCGACGCTCGAGCTGACGCTGATGCTGGTGTACGTGGCCGATGCGTCGATCCAGCTGTGGCGGCGCGGCGACCGCGAGGCCCGGCGCAAGGTGCTGGTCATCGGCGTCGCGGCTTTCGCGACGAATCTCCTCGAAAGCCTTTACTCGCAGCTCATGATCCTCATGGGCCTGCAGCTGCCGGCGCTGCTCTCGCCACCCTACCTGCTGATGCTCGCGGCGATGACCGTGGAGATGAGTCGCGACACATTGCGTGCCTCGCGACTGGCGCGCGAGCTCAAGGACAGCCAGCAGCGGCTCGACGACGTGGCGGCCTCGGCCGGAGTCGGGCTCTGGACCTGGAACGCGCGAAACGATCGGCTGTGGATGACGCAACGTGCGCGCGAGATGTTCGGGCTCGGATGGGCGGGCGACGGCGAAGTCGACATGCAGCAACTGCGCGGCATGATCGAGCCGGATGAATTCGATCGCGTCCGCAAGGTGTGGGAGCAGGCGGCGAATGCCGGAGCCGAGCAGGAGGTGCAGTTCCGGATCAACGCGCCGGACGGTGGCACGCGCTGGCTGGTCGCGCATGGCCGCAGCGAGCGCGACCCGGGCAGTGATTCGATCCTGGCGCAGGGAGTGCTGCGCGAAGTCACCGACCAGTGGCGCGCGCGCCAGGAAAACGAGGAATTGCGGCGCGAACTCGCGCACGCCGGGCGCGTGTCGGCGCTCGGCACGCTGTCCTCGTCACTGATCCACGAACTCTCCCAGCCGCTGGGCGCGATCCAGCTCAATGCCGACGCGGCCGAGCTGCTGCTCAATCGGCCGAATCCGGATCTCACGGAAATACGCCAGATCCTTGCCGATATCCGCCGCGACGATCAGCGCGCCGGCGAGGTGATCGAAGGCCTGCGCAAATTCCTCAAGCGGCGCCAGATGGACTTCGGCCCGGTGTCGGTCGAGAACCTGGTCGCGGACGTCGCGTCCTTGCTCAAGTCCGACGCGCTGATGCGCCACGTGACGCTGGAGTGCACCACCGAGCCGGGCCTGCCGCCGGTGCGGGGCGACAAGGTGCACCTGTCGCAGGTGCTGATCAACCTGCTCATGAACGGCATGGACGCGGTGGCGGAACTGCCACCGCCGCGCCGACATGTGCGCCTGCATGCGCGGCGCAAGGGCGAAGATGGGATCGAGATCGAAGTGGCCGATTCCGGGCCGGGCATTTCGCGGGATGCACTGGGGCGGATCTTCGACCCGTTCTTCACCACCAAGACCGGTGGCATGGGCATCGGCCTGTCCGTGTCGCAGAGCATCGTCCAAGCGCACCAGGGAAAGCTCTCGGCGGAGAATCGCGCCGACGGCGGCGCGCGCTTCGTGCTCACGCTGCCCAAGGCGGCCTAGTCGCCCGGCGAGATCCAGCGGCGTGCACGCTGGTGACGCAGGCCCGTGCGCGTTGCCCGGCGCGGGTGCGTAGCCGCGTCATTTCACGGCAGGCCCAGAAAATCTCAGCCTTCGCGTGCGATGGTTGTCACCTTTCCGTAGTGGATCGGCTGCTATTTTCCGGGCCATGAACACCACACACGTGAAACGCTTCCTGCTCGCGTCCGATTTCGACCAGACGCTGAGCCACAACGACTCCGGCTTCGAGCTCGCCGAACTACTCGGCGTGCGCGGCTTCGAGCAGAAGGTGGCGGGCCTGGCGCACAGCCACCTGGTGCAGCAGGGCGGCGAGCTCGCCTACCTGATCCGTCACGATCCGGAATTCCGCGGCGTGCGCCGCGAACACCTGGTGCAGGCCGGCAAGCGCGTGCGCCTGAAGGGCGGCCTGCATTCCTTCGTCGAACTGCTCGATCGCGGCGTCGACGGCAATCAGTTCTGCTTCTTCGTGGTGTCGGCGGCGCCCCGCGAAGTGGTGGTGTCCGCGCTCGAGGGCATCGTGCCGCCCGAGCACATCTTCGGCACCGAGTTCGACTACGACCCGCACACCGGCGAAGTGCGCTCGATCAACCGCGTGCGCGCCGGCTACGGCAAGGTGGCGGTGCTCGACGAACTCGGCAAGCGCCTCGGCATCACCACGGACCGGGTGATCTACGTGGGCGACGGCAGCTCCGACATCCACGTGATGCTGCACGTCAACAACGGCGATGGCTTCACTATCGCGGTGTCGGAGAACCGCCAGCTGGCGCGCATCGCGCGCAGCACGGTGCTCAGCGACAACGCCAGCAGCGTGCTGGTGCCCATCCTCGACCAGGTGCTGGGGCTGCGAACCTCGGAGATCCGTGCGCAGCTCGAGTCCACCGGCCTGATGCTGGACGAGTGGCAGCGGGCGCGCACGGATCGCGTGCAGCTGCGCGAACTCGCGGTGGCGGGCTGAGCCATGACGGACGCACTCGGATGGGTGGCGACGACCCTGTTCGTCGGCTCGTATTTCTTCACGCGACCCGCGTTGCTGCGCCTCGCGCAGATGAGCGGCGCGGCGCTGTGGATCGTCTACGGCGTGCTGATCGACGCGCTGCCAGTCGTGGTCGCCAACGGCCTGGTGCTGGCTGCCGCGGCGTGGACCTTGCTGCGCGCAGGACAGCTCAGGACTTCGCCGTGACGGCTACTCGGGGCCCGTCGGCCTGCGGGATGCCATCGATCCAGGTGCCGTGCACCCGCAGCTCGTCGTCGAGCAGCACGAGGTTGGCCCGCTGGCCGGGCGCGATGCGCCCGACGTTGCGCAGTGCGAGGAACTCCGCGGGGTAAGCGCTGCCCATGCGCACCGCCGTGGCGACGTCGACGCCGAGCATGCGCACGGCGTTGCGCACCGCGCTCGCCATGTCGAGGTCGGCGCCGGCGAGGCGGCCGTACTCGTCCACGCACTTTCCATTGGCGACCTTCACCGGCCGGCCGTTCAGTTCGAAATCCTTGGTGGGCGCGCCGACGCTGGGCATCGCGTCGGACACCAGGATGATGCGCTCGGGACGCTTGATGCGCAGCGCCAGCTTCATGACCTCGGGATGCACGTGGTGGCCGTCCACGATCAGGCCGCACCAGCTCGATTCGTTCGCCAGCGCGGCGCCGACCGCGCCGGGCTCGCGCGTGCCGAGCGGCGACATGGCGTTGAACAGGTGCGTGAAGCCGCGCAGGCCGGCGGCGAACGCCGGCTGCAGCTCGTCGAAGGTCGCGTCGGTATGGCCGGCGCTGACGATCACGCCGGCGTCGGTCAGCTGGCGGATGAACGCCGGGGTGGTCAGCTCCGGCGCGAGGGTCACCAGCGTGACGCCGCCGTGCCGGCGCGTGAGTAGTTTGACCGCCTCGCCGTCGAGCTCGCGCAGCTTGCTGGCGTCGTGCACGCCGCGCCGCTCCTCGTTGAGGAACGGGCCCTCGATGTGGATGCCGAGCACGCCGGGCACGCCGCCGGCGATCGCCTCGCGCACCGCCTCGATGGCGCGCGCCACGGTGTCGAGGTCGTCGCTGATCAGCGTGGGCAGGAAGCCGGTGGTGCCGAAGCGCCGGTGGGCCGCCGCTATTTCCGCGATGGTGTCCGCCGAGGGCGCGTCGTTGAACAGCACGCCGCCGCCGCCGTTGACCTGCGCGTCGATGAACCCCGGCGCGAGCAGCCGGCCCTGCAGGTCGACGACCAGGTCGGCGCCCGCGACATCGTGCGCCGCGGTCAGCGCTTCGATCGACGCGTCGCGCAGGCGCAGGGTGCGGCCCGGCTCGATGCCGGCGTCGGTGAGGATGCGGCCGTTGTGGAGGGCGATGCGCATCAGACGGTCTCGGTGACCTTGGCGAGATGCGGCGGACGGTCGGGATCGAGCCCGCGCGCCACGCTGAGGTCGTTGGCCATGGCGTAGAACGACTGGATGGCCAGGATCGGCTCGATCACCGGGTGCGCCACGATACTGGGCAGGCAGACCGCGCCGCTGGCGCGGCCGCCGGCCAGCAGCACTTTCGCGCCGCGTGCCGCGAACTCGGCCGCCGCCTGTTCGACGCCGGCACGCGACTCGTCGTCCTGCGCGAACATCAGCACCGGGAATCCGGCGCGCACCAGTGCCATCGGGCCGTGCCTGACCTCCGCGGCGCTGAATGCCTCGGCATGCAGTCCGCAGGTCTCCTTGAGCTTGAGCGCCGCCTCCTGCGCGATCGCCAGGCCGAAGCCGCGCGCCACCACGAACAGGTTGACCGCGTCGCGCAGCGTCGCCACGCCGGCGCTCCAGTCGCAGGCCCAGGCGCGTTCCAGCTGCGAGGGTAGTTTGGCCAGCGCTTCCGACAGGTCCAGCTGCTGGGTCCAGCTCGCCACCAGCTGCGCGATGCAGCTGAGCGATGCGATGTAGGACTTGGTGGCGGCAACGCTGGTTTCGCTGCCCGCGTGCAGCGGCACCGGCACGTCGACCGACTGCATCAATGGCGCGTCGGACGTGTTGCAGAGCGCGACCGTGAGCGCGCCGCGCGCGCGCGCGTGGGCGGTGGCGGCGAGCAGGTCCGGGCTCCTGCCGGACTGAGAGATCGCGATGAACAGCGTTTCACGCAGGTCCGTGCTCGCGTCGTAGATCGAGCTCAGGGACGGCGCGGCGGAAGAGGTGAGTGCCGGCGTGTGCGCCTCGACGAGATAGCGCGCATAGGTGGCCGCATGATCCGAGCTGCCGCGCGCGCAGGTGACCACCGCGCGCGGCGGCTGCGCGCGCAGGCGCGCGCCGAGCGCTGCGAGCACCGGCGCGTTGCGTACCAGCTGGGCGGCGACCACCCCGGCGGCTTCGCCCGCTTCGCGGTACATGCGCGTCGCGCGCCCCGGGCCCACGTTGCCCCTGGCCTGGTTGCCGCCGGTCTGGGTGTTCAGTGCATTCACGACGTCGCGCTGAGCTCGGCGACGAAATCGTAGATCTCGCCGCGGTACCAGGACTGCGAGAACTCCACGGCGCGGCCGTCCTTCAGATAGCCGACGCGCGTGACCAGCAGGCCGGCCTCGCCCGGCTGCGCCTTGAGTAGTTTGGCCTGCTCCTCGGTCAGCAAGACCGCGCGCAGGCGCTGCAGGGCGCGCACCGGGCGGTTGCCGGTGCGCTCCAGGGCCTCGTACAGCGAGGTCTCGACGTCGTCGAGCGAGCCGAGGCAGGAGGCGAGCACCGTGGCGTATTCGAGCGCCATGGGCGCGTCGTCCGCGTAACGGATTCGATGGAAGCGCAGCACCGGCGTGCCGGGGCTCGAGCGCAGCGTCAGCGATTCCTCGGGAGTCACCGTGCCGTTGGCGCGATTGAGCCACACGCTGCGCGGTTCGCGGCCGCGGGCGCGCATGTCCTCGGAGAACGAGGTGAGCTTGGCGAAATTCTTCTCGACCCGGTTGCTGACGAAAGTGCCGGAACCCTGCTTGCGGATCAGCAGTCCCTCTTCGACCAGCTCGTCGATGGCCTTGCGCACCGTGATGCGCGAGACGTTCAGCATCTCGGCGAGATCGCGCTCCGGCGGCAGCGCATCGTCCGGGGCGATGACGCGATTCTCGATGGCGCCGCGCAGTGCGCGCTGCAGCTGCTGGTAGAGCGGCAGTGCGCTCGACTCGTCGAGCGGCGGCAAGACCTGGGAAAGATTTGGCAAGACGTTTTCCCCCTGGGAGTGCGCGAACCATGCCACCTAAGCATTACCAATGCAATACCACTCAGAACCTGAGGCGTGGGATTGCGATCAGTAACTGGTTGTCTTTACTTGGAATGTAGGCGCGCAAACTGATTGGTATTCAAAAAGCTGGTGTTTGTGTTCGTATTGGTACTATATTGGCGCCATATTGGTTCGCACAGAAAACCTGACACGGGGAGTCATATGAACACGAGAAAGTCCACGCTGATTGCCGCCGCCGTTTCCCTGGCGCTGGCAAAACACGCGGCGGCCGATTCGCAGGAGACCGCGAATGGCGCGAGTGAAGAAGTAGAAACCGTCCTGGTCACCGGCATTCGCGCGAGCATCTCACAATCGCTCGACACCAAGCGCAATGCCGACGCGCGGCTCGAAGTCGTGACCGCCGAGGACGTGGGCAAACTTCCGGCGCACAACGTCGCCGACGCGCTGCGCGGCCTGCCGGGCGTGAACATCAGCTCGTCGAGCGCCGATGAAGGCGGCTTCGACGAATCGGATCGTGTCAGCCTGCGTGGCACCAGCCCGAGCCTGACCCAGACGCTCATCGACGGACACAGCGTGGGTTCGGCGGACTGGTTCGTGCTGAGCCAGGGCAACAACGTCGGTCGCAGCGTGAGCTACACCCTGCTGCCGTCGGAGCTGGTCAGCTCGGTGGAGGTCAACAAGTCCTCGCGCGCCTCGTTGCAGGAAGGCGGCACCACCGGCACGGTCAACATCCTCACGCGCAAGCCGTTCCAGTTCGACAAGACGTTCACCGCCGAGGCTTCGATCGGCAGCGTGTACTCCGACCAGGCCGATTCATACGATCCGCAACTGTCGGGACTGCTCAACTACAAGAACGAGGCCGGCACCTTCGGCGTGCTGCTGCAGGTCTTCAAGGAAGAGCGCTCGCTGCGCCGTGACGCGCAGGAAATTCCCGGCGGCTTCTTCACGATCTCGGCCAGTGACCCGGTCGCGGCCACCAACCCGGACCTCATTGGTGTGCAGGCCCCGGGCCTCATCGGTGCCACGCTGTTCGAACAGGTCCGCGACCGCACGGGCGGCTTGCTGGATCTGCAGTTCAGGCCTTCCGACAACCTGACCCTGGGCTTGAGCGCGTTCGTCTCGGACATGGACGCCAACAACTACAACCGCAACTTCATGCTCTGGGGCGGCAACTTCGCGCGCGCCCAGGCGCCCGACCCCGGTTACACCGTGCAGAACGGCGTGCTGACCAGCGCGACGTATACGGGCGTGGCCGGCCGCGACTACGCGGTCTACGACATGATCTCGCGCGAAGCCTCGGCAAAGAGCAGCTACGTCACCTTCGATGCCGACTGGAAGATCAACGACACCCTCAGCTTCAAGACGCAGCTGGGCACGACCGAGGGCACCGGTGAAACCGCGCGCCAGTTCATCGCCGAAGTGACCACCAACCGCGGCGGCGGCGCGAGCTGGACCAGCCACGGCAAGGATTCCCCGCTCGACTGGAGCGTGGGCGGCGACAGCAGCCCGGCCGGCGTCACCGGCTTCGGTACCTGGGGCAACCAGCAGGTCAAGGCGACGGACTCGGAAGACTGGGTGAAGCTGGACTTCAGCAAGTCGCTGGACAAGGGTGCTTTCAGGTCGATCGACTTCGGCGCCCGCTATGCCGACCACGAGCGTGAAACCCAGTCGCCCGAAGGCGCGAGCCCCGGCGACATCTGGTCCGATCTGCAGAATGGCGAGACGGCCCCGTATCCGGGCGACTTCGCCAGCAGCATCTCCGGCAATTTCCCGCGCGAGTTCTGGTACTTCACCACCGGCGCGTTGAAGGACGCGATCCTGGCCAACTCCACCTGGTTGTCCGACAACGATGGCCCCACCGGGCGCCACAACTACGGCGCTGAATGGAAGGTCACCGAGAAGAATTTCGCCGCGTACGCCCAGGCCAACATCGGCGGCGACAAGTGGAGCGGCAACTTCGGCCTGCGCTACGTCGACATCGACCAGGAGATCAATTCCTACCAGGCGGTTTCCGATCCGGCCAACGCGGACGTGAGCAGCCTGTTCGGCAACTGGATCTACCAGGACACCAGCAACCAGGACAGCAGGGTGCTGCCCACCGTGAACGTCAAGGTGGACATCGCCGACGACGTGGTGATGCGCTTCGCGGCCTCGCAGACCATGACGCTTCCTGATTTCTCGACGCTGGGCGCTTCCAGCTGGGGTTCGGACCTGAACAAGACGGGCGGCGGCGGCAACCCGAACCTGAAGCCGGTGTTGTCGACCAACTTCGATGCCAACATCGAGTGGTACTTCATGCCGCGCGGCCTGGTGTCGTTCGGCGTATTCGCGATGGACCTCAACGACTACATCGCGTTCGGCACCGAGCACCGGCAGCTGTACAGCGAATTGACCAACCAGCTCGAGGATTACCTGGTCAGCGTTCCGATCAACGCGGACGCCAAGGTGAAGGGTTACGAGATCGCCTACGAGCAGCCCATCGGCGACTCGTTTGGCTTCAACGTCAACTACACCTTCTCGGATGGCGAGAGCTTCCATACCTGGGCCGACGACAGCAACAACCTGCTGGGCAACTCCCAGGACACCGTCAACGTGGGCGCCTACTTCGAGAACCAGGTGTTCTCGGCGCGCGTGAACTACTCGTATCGCAGCGCGTTCCTGATCGGATTGTCGGGCGCCAACCCGTACTACCAGGACAACTACGAAACCGTGGGCCTGTCACTGATGTACAAGGCCAGCGACTGGCTCAACATCAGCCTGGATGCGCTGAACCTCAACGATCCGACCTTGACTTACTACCAGAGCTCGACCGCTCCCACGTCGTTCTATGCGAACGGGCGGCAGTTCTACCTGAACCTTCGCTTCAAGTTCTGAGCGAAGCACGGCCCGCAGTCCCTCCCCCTCCTGGGACTGCGGGCCTTTTTCCGGACAGGTCGACCACCCGGGTCCGCCTGGATCGTTCCATCGACGCCGCGGGACGGTAACGGCCCGTGTTTTGTCCGTGCATGTGCGAGTTACTGCAACGCGTGAATCAGGCAGGATTCGGTTTTTCCAACAACCCGCGGGCCCGCGCAGCCGGTGTCGATGAGATGAGGGGTCGTCCATGAAATTTTCAGTCCTGGCCTTGTCCGCCCTGTTCACAGTGCTTGCCGCCTGCGGGCCCGGCGCCAGCCAGAAGCCGCGGGCCGCGAAGGCGGTTCCCATGCCCGCGCTCATTCCGGCGGTGCGCGAATTCACCGAAGGCCGGGGTGTGTTCAAGATGGATGCCACCACCGAGGTCATCTGGTCGGGTGGCGCGGGCGCGGCCGACGCAGCGCGCTTCTTCAATGAGCAAATCAAGCTCAACCCCGAACTCACCTTCCGCGAGCCGCGCGAGGACGATTCCGCGTCGAACGCCGTGTCTTTCCAGCTCGCGCGCGACGATGCCTCATTCGAACCTGAAGGCTATGCGCTGAGCGTGACGCCGGGCGGCGCGCGCATCACGGCGCGCACGCCGGCCGGACTCCTTTATGGAGGTGTGACGCTGTGGCAGTTGATCACCCTGCGCGCGCCGCAGGGCGGGGTGGTCGGCATCCCGGCCATCGAAATCCGCGACGCCCCCCGCTTCGCGTGGCGAGGCCTGATGCTCGACTCGGCGCGGCACTACCAGTCGCCCGAGTACATCAAGCGCTTCATCGACTCGATGGCGCTCCACAAGCTCAACACGCTGCACTGGCACCTCACCGACGACCAGGCCTGGCGCCTGGAGATCAAGAAGTATCCGAAGCTCACGTCGGTGGGCGCGTGGCGCGTGCCGGAAGGACAGGCGGCGCGCGCCAACATCGATCCGAAGACCGGCAGGCCACGCCTGTATGGCGGCTTCTACACGCAGCAGCAGGCGCGCGACATCGTCGCGTACGCGGCGGCGCGCGCCATTCGCGTCGTGCCGGAGATCGAGATGCCGGGGCATGCCAGCGCCGCCATCGTGGCCTATCCCGAGCTCGGCGTGCCGGGCAATCCACTGAAGGCCGTGCCCTCCGACTGGGGCGTTTACGAAAACTTGTACAACGTGGAGGAGACGACCTTCGCCTTCCTCGAGAACGTCATGAGCGAAGTCATGGACGTCTTCCCGGGCGAGTACATCCACGTCGGCGGCGATGAGGCCGTCAAGCCGCAGTGGGAGAAATCGCCGCGCATCCAGGCGCGCATGAAGGAGCTCGGCGTCAAGGACGCGCATGCGTTGCAGGGCTATTTCATCCAGCGCATCGGCAAGTTCCTCGAAGCCCACCAGCGCCGCTTGATCGGCTGGGACGAGATCCTCGAAGGCGGCATTCCGCCGGATGCGACCGTCATGTCGTGGCGCGGTGTCGACGGGGCCATCGCGGCGGCCAGGGCCGGTCACGACACTGTGCTGTCGCCGGCGCCGGACCTGTACTTCGATCATTGGCAAAGTGCCGGCGACCTCTCGCCGGGTCGCAGCAACACGCTGTCGCTCGAGATGGTGTACCGCTTCTCGCCGCTGCCGGCGTCGATCCCCGACCAGCAGCGCAGCCACATCCTCGGCCTGCAGGCCAATCTCTGGACCGAGCTCATGCGCACCGAGAAGCGCGTCGACTACCAGCTGTTCCCGCGCATCGCGGCCCTGGCGGAGGTGGCCTGGTCGGCGCCCGCGCGCATCGACTGGGCCGACTTCCAGCGTCGCCTCGATCCGCAGCTCAGGCGCTATGACCGCGCCGGCATCGTCTGGGCGAGGGAAACGCAGGTCAACCCGCAGCCGACGCGCCGGCTCAGCCACGACCTCGAGCAGTGCGGCGACGGCTATCTACTGTCCCTGGAGGACGACGCGCCGATCGACAGCGAACGCGCCGTGTTCCTGGTGAACATCTCGAACCCCTGCTGGATCTGGCGCGGCGCCGAGCTCGACGACGTGAAGTCGCTGCACGCGACCGTCGGGCAGATCCCGTTCAACTTCCAGATCGGCGCGGATGCGCAGAAGATCCCGTTGCCCAGGCCCGCGAGCCGCGACGGCGAGCTCGAAGTGCGCCTCGACGGCTGCACCGGCAAGCCGGCGGCGACCGCCTCGCTGTCACCGGCCGTGTCCAACTACGGGCTGACCGCCTTGCCGCCGATCGCGTTGAACGCCTCCGGCAAGCACGACCTCTGTTTCATGTTCACACGCAGCAAGCTCGATCCCATCTGGGTGATCGGCAGCCTCGAGCTCTCCGGGAGCTGACTTGGCCCAGCAGATACGCACGCCATTCTCGGGATGGAGCACGCCACTCGCGGAAATTCCGGACGAGGTGTTCGCGCGCGCCATGCTGGGCGAGGGCGCGGCCATCGATCCGACCAGCAACGAGCTGCGCGCGCCCTGCGACGGTGAGGTGACGTCGATTGCCGCGGCCTCGCATGCCATCGCGCTGCGCGCGCCCGGTGGCGCGGAAATCCTGGTGCACGTCGGCATCGACACCGTGGCGCTCGGCGGCGCTGGCTTCGAAGTGCTGACGCGCAAGGGCAAGCGGGTGCACGCCGGTGACGTGCTGCTGCGCTTCGATCTCGACCGCGTGGCGCGCCGCGCGCGCAGCCTGGTCACGCCCGTGATCGTGACCAATTCCGACCGCTTTCGCATCGTGCGCGCCGCGGTGGGTCGCGAGTTGGCGGCGGGCGACGTGTTGTTCGAGGTCGAGGAACAGTCGGCGGCGGTCGCGGGCGAAAGTGCCGACGCGGCCCCGGTGGTCAGCGAAGCGCTGGTGGTCGCGCATGCGCACGGCATCCATGCGCGGCCGGCGGGCCTGATCGCGCGCGTCGCGAAATCCCTGCCCTGGAAAATGGAAGTCCGCGCCCGCGGCCGGCGCGCGAACCCGCAGAGCGCCGTGGCGTTGATGTCGCTCGGCGTGCGCGGCGGCGACGAGCTGGTGATCGTGGGCTTCGAGGCAGGGGCGGCGGCCGGTATCGCCGAGATCGCGCGCGTGGTGCGCGAGCTCGATGCGCAGCCGGCGCACGCGCCGGCGTCGCCGCATCCTTCGAATTCGCCGCCGCGTCATTCTCTTTCGGCCCCGAACGCACCCGTCGCGGTTCCAGCGGGGTGCGTGCGCGGCGTGATCGCCAACCGCGGCTTCGCGCTCGGGAAGGCCGCGTGGCTGGACGAAGCGGACATCGAGGTTCCGGAAGCCGGAAGCGGCGCGGCGACCGAAGCGGCTGCCTTCGGGCGCGCGCAGTCCGTGGTGCGCGACCGCATCGCGACTCGCGCCGGCGGCGCGGCGCCCGACCTGCACGGCATCCTGCGCGCGCATCTCGAACTGCTCGACGATCCGCAACTGGTCGAGTCGGCCCTGGAAGCCATCCGCGTCGGCAAGAGCGCCGGTTTCGCGTGGCGCGCCGCCATCGCGGCGAGCGTCGCCGAATTGAACGCCACCGGCGATCCGCGCCTCATGGAGCGCGCCATGGACTTCGCGGACCTCGAGCGCCAGGTGCTGGCGGAACTGACCGGCACGCGGGAGCGTCGGCCGGACATCGCCGCCGGCAGCATCCTCGTGGCCCGCGATCTCACGCCTTCGCAACTGGTCGACATCGATGCCTCGCGCCTCGCGGGCATCGCCCTCATGGCGGGCGGCCCGACGTCCCACGTGGCGATCCTCGCCGGAACCCTCGGAATCCCGATGCTGGTCAGTCTCGGGCCGTCACTGCGCGAGATCCGCGATGGCGCCGAGCTGGTGCTCGACGCGGATGCCGGCCTGCTGAACGCGCAGCCGGACGCCGCGGCGCTGGCCGCGGCGCGAGCCCGGCTCGAGAGCGTGCGCGCGCGCGCCGCGCGCGAGCGTGCCGCCGCCGCCGACCTCTGCCACCTCGCCAGCGGCGAGCGCATCGAGGTGTTCGCCAATCTCGCCGGCACGGAGGCCGACGCGCGGCGCGCCGTGGAGCAGGGGGCCGAGGGCTGCGGCCTGCTGCGCACCGAGTTCCTGTTCCTGGAGCGCACCACGGCGCCTGACGAAATCGAACAGCGCACCCGCTACCAGCAGGTAGCCGACCTGATGGGCGGGCGTCCGCTGGTGATCCGCACGCTCGACATCGGCGGCGACAAGCCCATCCCCTATCTACCTCTGCCGGCCGAGGAGAATCCGGCGCTCGGGCTGCGCGGCATCCGCACCAGCCTGTGGCGGCCCGAATTGCTCGACGTGCAGTTGCGCGCGCTGCTCGGCGTCGAGCCGGCGGTGCGCATCCTGGTGCCGATGATCACCGAGTACGGCGAGATCGAGCTGGTGCGACAACGGCTGCATGCGCTGGCGGCGGAACTCGGCGTGCCCGTGCCACAGCTCGGCGCCATGATCGAAACGCCGGCGGCAGCCATGCTGGCCGACCAGATCGCCAAGGGCGTCGACTTCCTGTCGATCGGCACCAACGACCTGGCGCAGTACGGGCTCGCCATGGACCGGGGCCACGCCGAGCTCGCCGCGCGCATCGACGGCGTGCACCCGGCGGTACTGCGCCTCGTCGAGGCGACCACGCGGGGCGCCGCGGTGCATTCGCGCCCGGTCGCCGTGTGCGGCGGCCTCGCGTCGGATCCCGATGCGGTGCCGCTGCTGCTCGGCCTGGGCGTGACCGAGCTCTCGGTGGTGCCGGGGCAGATCGCGCGGTTGAAGGCTTACCTGCGCACGCTGACGCTCGACGATTGCTGCCGGCTCGCCGAGCGCGCGCTGCAGATGGACAACGCGGCGGAGGTGCGTCGCCTGGCCCGGGAACTGGAGGTGCGTTGATGAGAATCATCGCGAAGCTGCAACCCATGGGGCGCGCGCTGATGCTGCCCATTGCCGTGCTGCCGGTGGCCGGACTGCTGCTGCGGCTCGGCCAGCCTGACCTGCTCGACGCGCCCGCCATCGCCGCGGCAGGCGCCGCTGTTTTCTCGAACCTGGGCCTGCTGTTCGCCATCGGCGTCGCCGTGGGCCTGGCGCGCGAGAACCATGGCGCCGCGGGCCTCGCGAGCCTGGTGGGCTACCTGGTCGCCACCCAGGGTGCGCGCGTGCTGATCGAGGTGCCGCCCGACGTGACGCAGGACCTTGCCGGCCGTGCCGCCGAGCTCGCGGCCAACGCCTTTCGCGACAGGGAGCTCTCGAAGCTGTCGGTGCCGGTCGGACTGCTGTCCGGCCTGATCGCCGGCTGGGCCTACAACCGCTTCAACGACGTGCGGCTGCCTAGCTACCTGGCGTTCTTCGGCGGCCGGCGCTTCGTGCCCATCGTCTGCGGCTTCACCGGTGTCCTGCTCGGCCTGGCGTTCGGCTTCGCCTGGCCGGTGGTCGAGCGCGGCATGGACGCGATGAGCCAGGCGGTGCTGGGCTCGGAGTCCATCGGCCTGTTCGCCTACGGCGTGCTCAATCGCCTGCTGATCGTCACCGGGCTGCACCACATCATCAACAACATCGCCTGGTTCCTGCTGGGCGACTACGACGGGGTCACCGGCGACCTCAATCGTTTTTTCGCCGGCGACAAGAGTGCCGGCGCGTTCATGTCGGGATTCTTCCCGGTCATGATGTTCGGCCTGCCCGGCGCCTGCCTCGCCATGTACCGCACCGCGAGGTCCGCGAAACGCAAGGCGGTGGGCGGCATGCTGTTCTCGATGGCGCTCACCTCGTTCCTGACCGGCGTCACGGAGCCCATCGAATTCTCCTTCATGTTCCTGGCGCCGATTCTCTACGCCATCCACGCCGTGCTCACCGGCATCGCGATGGCGCTCATGCACCTGCTGAACGTGCATCTGGGCTTCGGCTTCTCCGCGGGGTTGTTCGACTACGTGCTGAATTTCTCGAAGTCGACACGGCCGTGGCTGCTGCTGCCGGTGGGTCTCGCGTATTTCGCGCTCTACTATTTCCTGTTCAGCTACTTCATCCGGCGCTTCGACCTGCGCACGCTCGGGCGCGAGCCCGACGAGGCCACGGCGGTCACGGCGGCCGCGGCGAGCGCCGCGACGCCGGCGCTCGGCTGGGTGCGCGCGCTGGGAGGCGCCGCGAACCTGCTGAGCGTCGAGGCCTGCACCACGCGGCTGCGCCTGGTGGTCGCCGACCCCGCGCGCATCGACGAGGCGGCGGCCAGGGCACTCGGAGCGCGCGGTGTGCTCAAGCTCGCCGACGGCGCCGTGCAGGTGGTGGTGGGGCCGATCGCCGACCAGCTGGCCTCGGAAGTTCGCCGCACCTTGAGCGCACCTGAAGCGCAACAACACGACGCGGACGATGATCTCGCCCTGTCCCGGGCGCTGGCGGCGCTCGGCGGACGTGAAAACATCGCCGAGGCCCTGCTGGTGGCGAGCCGCGTCTGCCTGACGCTGCGCGACCCCGCGCGGGTCGACGAACCCGGGCTGCATGCCGTGGTGCGTGCGGTGGCGCGCCCGGCCCCGGCCAGCGTGCACCTGGTGCTCGGGTCCGCCGCCGCCAACTGGCACGCCAGGATGACGCCCTGACGGGCTGAAGCGATTCCGCCCCGCCCAGGGGCATATTCAGGCCGGTTTTTGGGGTTTTCCCCGGCGCCACGACGGCCGCTGCCGACGGTCGTGACCCGCGCATGACAGTTGAAACTTTCAAAGCCTTTGGCCCCTCTCTAGAATCCCGCACCTCCTGACCCGGGGCGGGCGGCTGGTCCGGCAGCCGCCGCGAAATCCCCAATCGAATCAAGAAATTTTGTCAGTCCGACGTGCAACCCGGGCGGTTGCTCAGACGTCGTATGTCGAGGTCCTCGAAGGAAGCGTGATGTACAGATTTCGAACTATTGGCAAGGCTGCCCTGGCCGTCCTGGTGCTCGGCTCGGTGATCGGACTTTCAGGTTGCAACAAGGGCGACGGCAAGCAGGCCGATGCACTGACGCCCCTGAACGTGTCCCCGGAAGACCTCGTGGTGATCAGCAGCAAGTCGCTCGCTTCGGGCCCGTCCATCACCGGCTCGATCGAGCCGGAGCGGCGCGCCGACCTGCGCGCCGAAGTGGCCGCCGTCGTGCTCGCGGTGCTCAAGGAGAACGGCGATCCGGTGAAGCGCGGCGACCTGCTGGTGCGCCTCGACCAGACCTCGATTCGCGACAGCCTGACCGCCGCGGAAGCGTCCATGAGCGCGGCCGCGCAGGCCTATGAACAGGCGCAGCGCCAGTACGAGCGCATGGTCAAGCTGCGCGAGACCGGCGTGGTCTCGGCGCAGCAGGTCGAGGACGTCGAAGTCCGCCGCAATTCGGCGCAGAGCGACCGCGAGGCCGCGCGTACGCGCCTGGTGACCGCGCGCCAGCAGCTCGAGCGCACCGAGGTGCGTGCGCCCTTCGATGGCATCGTCAGCGACCGCAAGGTATCGGCGGGCGACACCGCGCAGATCGGCAAGGAGCTGGTCAAGGTCATCGATCCTTCGAGCCTGCGCTTCGAAGGTTTTGTCTCGGCCGACAACATCGGCGAGGTCAAGGTCGGCCAGCACGTCTGGTTCCACGTGCACGGCTTCGACAATCGCGAGTTCACCGGGATCATCACGCGCGTGAACCCTTCCGCGAACTCGACCACGCGCCAGGTCGAAGTGCTGGTGCGTTTCGAAGACTCGAGCCAGAAGCCGGGCGTCGGCGGCCTGTATGCCGAAGGTCGCGTCGAGACGCGCAGCGTCGGCGCGCTGACTCTGCCTGGCGCGTCGATCGTTCGTGAAGGCGACAAGGCGTATGCCTGGCGCGTGAACGGCGGTAAGTTGCAGAAGGTCGCCCTGACGCTCGGTGAGCGCGATCCGCGCAGCGGCGCGTTCGCGCTCAAGGCGGGCGTCAGCGAGGGCGACCAGGTGCTGCGCTTCCCGAATGCCACGCTCAAGGAAGGCCAGGAAGTGATCCACGGAGTCGAGAAGCCGGCGGTCGTCGCGGAGAAGTAGCCATGATTCTCTCGAATTTCAGCATTCGCCAGCCGGTGACCACGGTGGCGATCATCATCCTGATCATGGCGCTCGGCCTGCTCGCGTTGATGAAGCTGCGCGTCAACCAGATCCCCGACGTCGAACAGCCGGTCATGGTGGTGCAGTTCCCGTACCCGGGCGCCTCGCCCGAGTCCGTTGAACGCGACATCATCAACCGCGTCGAGAAGTCGCTGCAGAGCATTCCCCAGATCTACGAATTGCGTTCCACCGCCTCGGATGGCAACGCGCAGTTCGTGATCATCTACGACTTCAAGAAGGACATGACGCAGGCGGGCGACGAGGTGCGCAACGCCATCGCCGGCGTGCGCTACAAGCTGCCGATCGAGATGCGCGAGCCGGTGCTGTTCCGCATCGACCCGTCCGCGGACCCCATCATGAACCTCGGACTGTCGTCGACCCGGCAGTCGCATGCCGAGATCTCGCGGCTGGCCGAGGACGTGCTCGCCGACCAGCTGCGCGCCCTCGATGGCGTGGCCGTAGTCAACGTCGATGGCTCGCTGAATCGCGAGCTCTCCGTGCTGTTGCACGCGCAGAAGCTGCGCGAGTTCAACGTGTCGGCGGGCGACGTGGTCAACGCGTTGCGCGCGCAGAACACCAACGCGCCGGTCGGCCGCGTCAAAGGCGCGCTGGACGAGCAGAACATCCGTCTCGTCGGCCGCATCGAGCGCCCGTCGGACTTCAATGACATCGTCATCAAGCGCCAGGGCAACGAGGTCGTGCGCCTCGGCCAGGTCGCCACGGTGCAGGACGGGTTCGCCGAGCCCGCCAGCTACAGCCTGCGCTCCGGGCATGCGAACGTCGGCCTGTCGGTGATCCGCCAGCGCGAAGCCAGCACGGTCAGCGTCGCCAAGCGCATTCGCGAGGAAGTCGAGAAGATCAACAAGACCCTCCCCGAGGGCACCAGGCTCGAGGTCACGCGCGACGGCGGCGACGAGGCCGAAGACAACCTGTCGAACGTCATCCACGCGCTGGTCTTCGGCGCCGGCCTGACCATCTTCGTGGTGTACGCCTTCCTCAATTCCTGGCGCTCGACGCTGATCACCGGTCTTTCGCTGCCCACCTCGGCCATCGCCGCGTTCATCGCGGTGTGGCTGTGCGGCTTCACGCTGAACTTCATGACCCTGCTGGGCCTGTCGCTGGCGATCGGCGTGCTGATCGACGATGCCATCGTGGTGCGAGAAAACATCGTCAGGCACATGGAACGCGGCGAGGACCGCGTCACCGCGGCGCGCAACGGCACCGCGGAGATCGGCCTCGCGGTCACGGCGACCACGCTGTCGATCGTCGCCGTGTTCGTGCCCGTGGCCTTCATGGGTGGCGGTGCCGGCGAGTGGTTCCGGCCGTTCGCGGTCACGGTGGCCGCCTCGGTGCTGGTGTCGCTGTTCATCTCGTTCACGCTCGACCCGATGCTGTCGGCGTACTGGGGCGACCCGCCGGGCCACCGCGAGCGCCAGTACAAGGGCCTGGAGAAATACTTCGCGCGCTTCAACACCTGGTTCGACCACCAGGCGGATCGCTACGGCAACCTGATCGCCTGGTGCCTGCACCATCGCAAGATCATGGCGATCGGTGCCTGGTCGCTGCTGGTGCTGGCGCTCGTGTACCAGTTCGGCTTTGGCCGCAGCGAATTCCTGCCCAAGTCCGACTACGGCACGCTGGCGGTCGAAGTGCGCACGCCGTCGAGCACCAGCCTCGAGTACGCGCGCAACAAGGTCGAGAAGGCGGCGGAGATCGCGCGCGCCATGAAGGAAACCAAGAGCACCGACGCGCGCGTGAACGCCACCGGCGGGCGCGTGTGGATCGACATCGGCGACAAGTCCGAACGCAAGCGTTCGATCGAGGAACTGGCGGCGGACCTGCGTGGCAAGCTGTCGCAGCTGGTCGGCGCCGAGTACGTGGTGTTCGACGACCTGAACCAGGGCGTGCGCAAGCCCGTGCAGATCCAGTTCTACGGCACCGACTCGCGCCGCCTGATGGAGATCACCAACCAGTTCATGGACAAGATGCGCCAGATCCCGGGCGCCGTGGACGTGGGCCTGTCGGAGCAGGATCCCAAGGACGAGTTGCGCATCGAGCTCGATCGCGGCCTGGCCAACCAGCTCGGCATCTCGGTGAACGAAGCCGCGCAGACCCTGCGCGTGGCCTTCGCCGGCGTGGAAGTCGGTGACTGGGTGGATCCGATCGGCCAGTCGCGTGACGTCGCCGTGCGCCTCGCACCCGAGGATCGCGTCGACGCGTCGAACATCGAGCACCTGCCGATCGCGGTGGCCGGTACCGACATGATGGTGCCGCTGGAGCAGATCGCGACCATCACCATGGACAAGGGCCCGGCGCGCATCCAGCACCTGAACGGCAAGCGCACCGTGACCGTCGCCGCCAACGTGCAGGGCGTGGATGCCGGCACCGTCAGCAAGAAGGCCAAGGCCATGGCCGATGCGATGACCTATCCGCAGGGCTTCGGTGTCGGCCTCGGTGGCGCGTCGCGCGACCAGGCGGAGCTGTTCTCCGAGATGTTCATCGCGCTGATCATGGGTATCGCCGTGATGTACCTGGTGCTGGTGATGCAGTTTGGTTCGTTCACCGCGCCGATCGCCATCATGCTGTCGCTGCCGCTGTCGTTGATCGGCGTGGTGCTGGCGCTGCTGCTGACGCGCGGCTCGCTGAACCTGATGAGTTTCATCGGCGTCATCATGCTCATGGGCCTGGTGGCCAAGAACGCCATCCTGCTCATCGATTGCACGCGTGAAGAAGAGCGACGCGGCGTGGACCGCGAGGAAGCCCTGATGCACGCGGGCCGCCAGCGCCTGCGTCCGATCCTGATGACCACGTTCGCGCTGATCGCCGGCATGATGCCGGTGGCGATCGGCCTGGGTGAGGGCGGCGAGTTCTATTCACCCATGGCGGTGGCCATCATCGGCGGCACCATCGTCTCGACGCTGCTCACCCTGCTGGTCGTGCCGAGCTTCTACGACAGCATCGAGATCGCGGCGGATCGCGCCAGCGCCAAGCTGCATGCGCGGGCCGACCTCGGCAACCCGGTGGTGGCGTTCCTGACCACGGCGCTGGAATTCGTGCTCGCGTTGTTCGGCATCCGGGCGCTATACCGCCTGGCCCGCCGCGTGGCCGGCAGCGAGGGCCGCGAACACCCGGTGCTGCGTGCCGCGCGGCTCAAGGGCACGCCGCCCCCGCGCGCCTGGGAGGCCCCCAAGCGGCGCAACGCCGCGGACCTGCCGCTCGGAGCCTACGCCCCACGCCCGACCCACGGCGACTGAGCCGGTGAAGACGGTGCCGTGAAGACGGTGCCGGAGCATGCATTCCGGCATAAGTGACGCCGCCCCGTTCCCGGGGCGGCGTTTTCTTTTGCGGGCGGCGACACTCCCTGGAGATATGCCGGAATGCATGCTCCGGCACCGTCTTGCGGGCATCGTCGTGCGTCTAGTTAGTCACGTTCAGCCACTGGGCGGTGGTCATGCCGATCTTGCCGGCGCCGGCGCCCTGCGGGCCGGTGAGCAGCGCCTGCAATGACGGCACCGGGTCGAGCGTCATCGGGTAGGTGGGCGCACCGTTGTGCCAGGCGAACGGGATCTCCGGCGCCTGCGCCGGGCCCAGCGTGCTGCCGGGCGCGCCGCTGTCGCCGCGCCAGCTCGCCCAGGTGTGCCCGCGGTCCTCGAAGGTCGACTGCTGCGAAGCCACCGGCATGTACTGCGTGTCGCTGGCCAGCAGGATGTGCTGGATGTCGAGGCCGCGGATCGCGCCGGTGTACACCGGGTTGGTCACGTCGGTCTGGTTGTTGCGCAACGGCGTCAGCACGCCGAAGAACACGCTGCTCTCGACCTGCACCGCGCCGCCCTCGGTCGAGATCGAGCCGTTCAGCGTCACGCCGAAGTGGAAGTTCGACTCCAGCTGCGCGGCCAGCACAGGGTCCCCCGCCACGATGCCATCGCGCATCTCCTTCACCAGGCGCGCGTTCGAGCTGTCGACGTACAGGTTGTACGCGTGCACGTCGCCGCCGCGCAGCCGCGGCATGCGGTCCTGCAGGTCCTGGTAAAGATCGTGATGCAGCGTGACCGTGTAGCTGGTCAGTCCCTCGAGGTTGTTGGAGCCGATCAGGTGTCCCTTCTTCTGCGGCAGGGCGATGGCGATGATCTGCGCCTGCGTGAAGGCGCCGCGCAGCAGGTTGTACATCACGTTGCCGGCGCGGTTGGCCTCCAGGTCGTCGAACTGCTGCTGGATGAAGCTGCCGGTGCCGGTGGCCGGCGGCACCACCGCGCTCCACGAGACGGTGATCCGGCTCGCGCCGCGCTTGATGTCGAGCACGCCGTCGTAGGCCTTGGTGAAGGTGCAATGATCCACCCAGATGCCCGAGGTCACGCCGCCGCCGTCGCCGATGGTCACGAAGTCCCAGTCGTTGGAATCGTAGTCACCGCGCGTGCCTTCGTCCCACTCCCACAGCTCGTCGAAGCGCAGGTTGCGCAGGATCAGGTTGGTGCCGTTCTTGATGTTGAACTCGGCGTGGCGGATGGTCGCGCCGTTGCGCGAGAAAATGGTGAGGCCGTTGAACGACATGATGTCGAGCAGGCTCACGCCGCTCGCGATCAGCGCCGGGTGCTTGCGCGCCGCGATGTTCTGCCGCAGCAGGCCGTCGGCCTGCAGCAGCGTGCCCACCTCGTTCCACCCCATGTCGAGGTCGTTCATGATCTCGATGACCTTCACGGGCGCGGCCGACGAAGCATTGGCCGCGCGCAGCGCGGCGACCAGCTCGGTGGCCGTGGTCACCTTGCGGTAGGCCGGGTCGGTGTCCGGGATGTTGCCGCCGCCGGTCACGACGCCCGCGGCATAACCCTCGAGGTTGTAACGCGTCACGCTGCCGGCGAGCAGCGCGGGCTCGTCCGGCGTCGCGCCGCGCGACAGGTCCTCGGGATGTGAGGGCCCCGAGGGTGGCGGCGGCGTGCCGCCGCCGATGGTCCCCGAGCCGATGTCGCCGGTGAATTCATCGGGGCCGATCAGCTCCACGCCATTGGCGTCGAGCACGTGCACGTCGCTGAAGGTCGCCGAGGCGCTGATGCTGGTGTTGTTGCTGGAGCTCACCGCGAAGCCCACGTACAGCGTATCGGGCAGTCCGGCGGTGATGGTGCGCGACGCCGCGCTCACGTAGCTCGCCCCGCCATCGAGCGAGAACGCCGCCTGGTAGCTGTTGCCGGTACGCGTGATGCGGACGTAGCGCGCGCCCGTGCCTGCCACGGTGACGTTGCTGGTGGCGGAATTGCCCACCGCGATGCGATCGGTGCGCCGGTAGGTGCCGTCACCCACGACCATCGCGCCGCCATAGATGAACGCGGTGCCCGTCGTGGTGAGATCCGGCGCGAACAGCAGGCCGACGCGTGCCTGGCTGCTGGCGAGCCCGGCGAAGTCCACGCCGTCGAGCCGCGCGCTGAACGTGAAGTCGCCGGTGACCGAGGCATAGACGAAGCGGAACACCTGCGCGGTGCTCTCGAACTTGCCGCGGCCGGAGATGTTCACCGCGTCGCCGTTCTCGTTGGTGCTGGTCGAGCCCGCCGCGTGCACCGGCGGATTCACGGCCAGGTTGTCGATGTCGATGCTGTGCCACACCGAGGGCGGCGGCGGAATGGTGATGTCGTAGCCGCCGCTGGTGATCGGGCTGGCCGAATAGCCGGCGCCGCAAGTCACGGCCTTGAGCGTCAGTGAATTGCCGATCTCGATCGGCGCGTCATACGCCTGGCCGCTGGCGCAGGTCGGATCCTGGCCATCGGTGGAATAGCGGAAGGTCGCGCCGGGCGTGCCCGAGCTCAGCGAGACATGCTGGAGGCCGCTGTAGGCTCCGGGCGCCGGGTCGAACGCCGGTGCTACGGCCGGCGGTCGGATCAGGTACGTCCCCGTGCTCACGAGGCTCTCGTCGCGCAGCAGCGCGCAGGCCATGGCGCGCAGCGTGGTATCGGCGCTGATCGCGATCGGGCCGGAGTAGATAGTGCCGTGCTGCTTCACGCAGCTCGGCGCGCTGCCGTCGGTGGTGTACACGATGGTCGCGCCCAGGCTGGTCGAGCTCAGCGTGACGGATTGGGCGGTGGTGTAGGTGCCGGGCGCCGGACTGAACTGAGGCGCATCAGCCTTCTTGCAGCCGGTGAGCAGGGCGGAGGCAGTCAACGCGAGCAGCAGCACGTGGCTCGCCGGAAAGCGACTCGTCATGGCGGATCCCCTCGTTTCTTGTCGTGCGGGTGTCCCCGTGCCGGCGGGCGCTGGATGACACCGGTATCATGATACCGGTGTCATGCTAGGTATGACCGCGGCCCGGAGTCAACACGAGGAGTACGTAGCCGGGGCGGGACCAGCGACGTTCCAGCACACGGATATGTCAAATGGCCGTGATCCGGTTTAACACTTGCGGCAGGACCGCGAGCCGCATCACGTCGAACCCGACGAGATTCTGTAACCCTGCCGGGCGACAGTCTCTTCGAGAAGTTCAGGGAATGGACCAGCACCAGTCCACATTGGCCTCCGCATCGTCAGATACGGGCCAGACGACCATCCGCGCGTCTGTGCTCAACGAGCAGGTCATTGAAGTTGCCCCGGGCTGGGTCGCCAGTCTCGAGCAGGCCCTGCCGCATGCGCGTTATCGCGCCATCGCGCTGTATGACGCGCGCGGCGAAGTGCTCCATTGCACGTCCACGGATTTCGGCATCGAGTTTCGCCAGGCGCTGAACGACGCGCTCGACGCGTTCGTGCTCGGCGCGGCGCGCGAATCGCGCTTCCTGCGCGGCGAGGGCACGCGAACCGCGGTGATGCTGGCGCTGCGCGACCTCAACTCTGCGCTGCAGGGCGTGTGCCTGCTGGTGGTCGAAGACACGCCGCCCGAGGACGAGGATCCCGCGTCGCGTTTCCTGACGCCGGCGGTGCAGACCATCCTCACCGACATCGCCTCCGAGATCGCGCAGACGCTGCACGCCATGCCGCGCCAGCAGCCGCCCAAGCCGCGGCCGC
The DNA here is from genome assembly GCA_035701825.1 of Steroidobacteraceae bacterium. Taxonomy (GTDB): domain Bacteria; phylum Pseudomonadota; class Gammaproteobacteria; order Steroidobacterales; family Steroidobacteraceae; genus CADEED01. Next base: position 17,479 of record DASSRK010000022.1, on the reverse strand, counting down.
CGGTGCCGCTGCCGCTCGAAGCCGTGTACGCGCAGATCCGCGAGCAGGAAGTGGTGCTGCGCGTGCAGCAGCTGGTGCGCCTGCGCAAGGCCGAAGGCATCCGCCGCTTCGAAGTGCTGCTGCGCCACATGGTCGACGGGGAAGAGCAGTCACCCGAGCGCGTGATGCAGACCGCCGCGAACCACGGCCTCGCTTCGATGATCGACCGGCGCGTGATCGGCGAATTGATCGCCTGGCTGCACCGCAATCCCTCGGTGTGGAAGCGCGAGCAGCCGACCTTCTCGGTGAACCTCTCGGACGCCGCGGTCATCGAGCCGCACTTCATCAATTTCGTGGAAATCTGCCTACAGAAGGCGCAGTTGCCGCCCGGGCTGATCGGCGTCGAATTCTCCGAGCGCGTGTGCCTCGCGGCGCCCAACGAGGTGGTGCCGGCGCTCGACGTGTTCGCACGTTGCGGAGTTCCCGTGGCCATCGACGACTTCAACGTGGTCGGGGCGGGCATGCCGATCCTCGAACACCCGGCGGTAAGACTCATCAAACTCGACGCCGAGCTCACCACGCACGCGCTCGAACATCGCCTGACACAGGCGCGCGTGGTCGGACTGGTACAGACCGCCAAGGTGCTGGGCCTGCAGACCGTCGCCAAGCGCGTGCTCGGCGGCGATCACACCAGCTGGCTCACCGCGCTGGGCGTCGACTTCGTGCAGAGCTTCGAGGTGTCGCCGCCGGTGGCGCTCGATTCGCTGCTCGCGTCACCGGCCGCGCCGACGGGCTGATACGGTGCCGGGCCGGCAAACCGGCAAAAGAATCTTCATCGGCTTCGTCCTCGCAACGGAAAACGCCGGCGATGCGCCGGCGTCCAGGTAACCAGATCCGATTCTTGCCGGGCTGCCGGCCCGGCACAGTCTGCGCTCAGCGCGCGGTGTAGGCGTCCATCATCAGGCCGGTGCCGCCGCGCGACACGTGCGCGACCACCGCGGTGCGCCGATGCAGCTTGGTGACGGCGCCGAGGTTGATGGCGAAGGCGAGCTCGACCTGCTGTCCCTTGCGCAGCCCGAGGTTGGTGGTTTCAACGAACACACCGGTGGCGGAGAGATTGATCGCCCTGCAGAGTTTCTTCCGGCCCGAGGGAGTGGTGATGTACACCGTCGTACGCGCGCGATGCCGCGTATGCAATCTCCGCTCCACCGATTGGATCCCCGCCGTTGTAGTTTTGCTCATCAGGCTCTCCTGAGAGGATTATTGCCCTGCGAGATGGATCAGTGAACGGAACTCAACTTAATGGGTTTCGCGAAAAATTTCACGTCCCACGATTTACGGCGCGGAGCGGGTCGCGTCTGCCACCCGAAGCCTCACGAATACCGGGCAGTGATCCGACAATTTGCGCCGCTGGGCGTCCTTGGGTCGGTAAAGCTCGCGCCCGAAGGAGTTGTTGACCAATCCCCGGGCCATGCGGCGCCCCAGCACGATGTAATCGATGTACCCGCTGAACGTCTGTGCGGGCATGCAGTTTTGAAAGTTTTGTCCCTCGGCGGTATTGACCAGGTCTGCCTCCGGTGGATCAGCGTCATCGATCTCCCCCCACACCGACATTCCCGGCGGCTCGCGCCGCAGGTCCCGGTTGAAGTCGCCGAGCACCGCGAAGCTGCGGTGCGCGCCGGCCTGGCTGTCGATCCAGCCCTCGAGTGCCGGTACCTGGCGCGCGAGCTCGGCACACGCGGGCCTCGCGGCGTCGAGCCGATCGCGCGCGCAACCCGATTTCAGGTGCACCGACAGCAGCCGCATCTCGTACGGCGTATCCGGATAAACCCGCAGCTCGACACCGCGCCGGACCCCGTCGCCCAACGACAGCGCTTCGACGTCGGCGCCGCAGGTGAACGGCACGCCGCGCCGGATTGCGAAGCCGTTGTTCTGCACGTTGGTGCGCCCCGAGAAACAGAACTGGTAATCGGGAAACAACAGCCGCGCGGCATCCGGGCCGTCGACTTCCTGCAACGCGATGACGTCGGCGTCCAGAGCGCGCGCATAGCTGCGCATGGCGGCAATGTCCTCGCCGCTGCGCGCGAGTTCGTGCGCCACGTCGCAGGGCACCGAGCGATGCGTGCCATCCCGGGCCGCATCCGCGGGAGTGCACGCGGGAGTGAGGGCGCGCAGCGTCTCGGGTGCCATGAACCATTCGAGGTTCCAGGTGGCGAGCTTGAGAGTGGTGTCGCGGGGATCGTGCGCGAGCGCCGCCGGCACGAGCGGCAGGGTCAGCAGTAGTGCGTGGAGGCGGGCTTCGCGCAGCAGCGCGCGCGGGTGGAAATTGGCCACCGGGGAAGTGTGCACGCGCGTCGCCGCGCGTGCACCTGCCCGATGATCCTCAGCGCCAGCACTCGGAGGTCTTGTCCACCGAGCTGCTGTTGAGCGCCTTGCGAGTGCCGGTCTCGGTCACCGTGAACGAGGCGCAGGTGGTGTCGGCCGACTGGCCGCCGCCGCTCACCGGGCGGGCGCGCGCGGTGAAACCGGTGCTGGTCAGGGTGACGTCGAGATCGTAGAAGCCCTGGTCCGAACGCGTGGCGAGGCCGAGGCCGGTAGGCGGCGCGCTGGCGAGGTTGGTGGTGTACGCGCCCTGCTGCAGGTAGCGCTTCTCCTCGGCCGTCGCGACGCGCAACAGCATGGTGGTCGCGTCCGAGCGCTGCGCGCGCAACAGGTAGCGCCGGTAGGAAGGAATCGCGACCGAGGCGAGGATCGCCACCACGATGACGACCGTCATCAGCTCGATCAGCGTCACGCCACGTTGTCTATTGCGCATAGTGCTCTCCATTACTGTCCGGCATCCGCGTCACGACGCCAGTAGGTGCGGACCGCGTCGTCGAACGCCACGCAGCGGTTGAGGATCTGGCGTCCCGCGAGGCACACGGCCTCGTCGTCGCGGTCGCGCTTGATGCGCTCGTCGTCCGCGTCGACGTCGCCGTCTCCGTCCAGGTCGCCTTCCAGCAGACCGCGCATCGCCGCCACGCGGACTTCGCCGGTGATACCACTGGTGTCATCGAGAACCTGCGAAATGTCCGAGTCGTTGATGACCGTGTTGCCGCTGGTGTTGTTGGTCGAATCCAGGTCGAGAGCCGCCTTGCCGGTATCCAGGTTGATGGCATAGACGCGGTTGCGATGTCCCTGTGCGCACGAGTTGGCCGCCGGCGTCACCGGCTGGTAGGTCGTGAACATCATGGTGCTGCCCGCGGTGGTCACTTCCGACAGCACCTTCTCGCCGCTGTTGGGCAGCGTGCGGCGCCAACCCTTGGAGGTCTCGCTGACGCTGTTGGTCGACACGCTCATGTTGACCAGGTCGCCTTCCTTGATCGAGGCGGTGGTGTTGTAGGCCGACTGCGAGAAGTTGGTGAACGGCGCGAAGTCGCGAACCGCGTAGATGCGATCGGTGGTCTGCGTGTTCAGCGGATGGCCGCGGTACCCGGACCCGATGGCCAGGTTGTAGTAAGGGGCGAGGCCATCGTGCTTGATCAGCGCGACGTCCGGCGCGTTGTAGAAGCGGCGGGTGTCCGCGACGGTCGGCGTGGCCACGCCGGTCTGGCCCAGCTCGGCGAACACGCCGCCGCTCACCAGCGAGGCAGCCGGGTTGCCATTGGTGATGTCGAAGCGCCACAGGCGGCCGCCGAGGTCCGCGGCATACATGCGGTCCGCCAGCTGGTCACCGTCGATGTCGATCACCGAAATGCGGCCCGGGATGGCATTGCGCATGTTGACGATCGAGTTGGTGGTGGTGCCGGAAGTCTTGGGCATGCGGCGCGAGTCGGCGGGCGCGGTATCCGGGTAGTTGCCCGCGTACCAGAGCAGCGTGCCGAAACGGGCGTCCACCATGAAGATGCGATTGCCGGTCGGATCGTCCGCCACCGGGTTGACGCCTTCTTCCGCGGCGTCATAGCCGCCGCCGAAGATCAGCACCAGCTTCTGGTTGTTCTGCGTGACGCTGCCACCCACGTTGACGCGCGCCACGGTCGGCGGCGACCAGGTCTCGCCGATGCCGGGAAGTTCGCTCGGGCCGGCCTTCCACATGAGCTTGGGGTTGGCGTCATTGTCCGTGACGTCGAACGCGTAGTAGTACTGCCCGCCGCGTCGCATGCCGACGAACAGGTACACGCGGTCACCGTCCGACTTCTCGACCAGGCCATCGTTGTCCTTGTCGAGCTTGAGCACGCGGACGTCGCCGTCCAGGCCATACACGCGGTTGGTGGCGTACGCGTTCGCGTCGAGATCCTTGAGGCGTCCCAGCAGCTCGCCGGGCACGAACGCCCATTTCTCAACGCCGTCGGCGGCATTGATGGCATGCAGGTAGCCATCGTTGGTGGCCACGTAGACGGTGTCGACGGGCGAAGCCGAGGTACCGCTGAAGGTGACGACCGCCGGCTGCGAGTGCAGCGGGTCGCCCATGCGCTTCTCGTCCGTCGCATAGGCGAAGGCCAGGACCTCGGCGGTGGTCGGCGACGTGCTCGCGGTGGTGCCGAAGTTGCTGTCCTGCTGCGTGCTGGTGAGCGACTTGAGCTCCGTCAAGGCGGTCAGGGTACCGGCCGGATTCGCGCCGGTGAACGTGTAGATCTTGCGCGCCGTCGCGGCCGGCAACTGGTTTGCAGCGCCGCCCTGGGTCACGCGATTGCCATCCGTCACGCTCGTGCCCCAGAAACTCTTCGCCGAATCCGCGAACAGGCCGGTGGACGAATCGATGGCCGGATTTCCGTCGCGATCGGTGATGCGCAGCTGCACGGGCAGCGGGCCCGTCGAGCCGTCCGGGTCGTACGGCGTGAGTTTGTATTTCTTGAGGTTGCCGTCCCAGCGATAGCGGTCGAGCGGCGCGAACACCGAGTAGTAGAGCTCGCTGCGGCTGGCGGTACGGTTGAACGCGTTCACGCTGACCGACGCGGTCGAGAACGTGGTGCCCACGTTCAGCACCTGGTTGGTGATGTTGGTGAACACCTCCTGCAGGTCGTCGGAATTCTGCGCGGTGTAGGCCTGGCCGCCGCCTTCGCTGGCGACACTCTGCATGAAGTTCCAGGCATCCGTGTTGGTGTTCAGGTCCGCGGCATAGGCGATGACGTAGGTCTGCACCGTCTGGTTGCCGGCGAGCGAGGTATTCGTCGACACGTCATTGCTGTTCATCCAGCCGGCGAGATCGTCGAGACAGCGGCCGTCGCCCGTGCCATCGCAGGCCGAGACCAGCTTGCCCGTGCCTTCGATGCTCGAATCCGCCTCGTGGTCCCAGGTGGGCACGCCGTCGGTCAGGATGACCGTGAAGTTGCGCTGGCACTGGTTGGTGATGGGCGAGATGTATTTTGCAGGCGAAGAGGTGTCGAATGCGCCCGAGTCGTATCCGTACTGATTGGAGGAAGAGTACGCGCCCTTCTGGCGGCCGCTGAAGCTGGTCTGGCCCGCCCAGTAACGCTTGGCTTCATAGAGCGTCTCGGAAAGCATGGTCGCCGAGTTGGCGCCGTAGCCGTCGCCACCGAAAAACCCGTCGCTGCCGCTCAGTACGCGCGCGATCAGGTTGGCGCGGCCCGTGGTGATGTCTTCCACCTTGTTGGTGACCAGGCCGCCGGTGAAATGCACGTCGTCATTGAAATCGCCGTCACTGTCGGCGATGTTGAAACGCATCATGCCCATGTTGAGATCGTCGACCGAGGACACCAGGTCGACGATGGCGTCCTGCGCCACGCCGATGCGCGTGCGGTCCTTGTTCGCCGGCTCGGTCGCGAGGTACCGCAGGTAGTTCGAGCTGTAGAAGGTGTAGGTGGTGCGCGCGGTCCAGGCGATGACGTCGGTCGCGAGGTTGGTCCACTTGTTGCTCGAGTCGCCGTTGCGGGCGAACTTCTTGGTGGTGGCGCTGCTGCCGTACTGGCCGTGCACGTTGTTGTCCGCGTAGCACTCGACGGGCTGGGCCACGCCGCCCGGCTGCAGGTCCGACCACACGAGGGTCGTGTCATTCCACTGCGCGGTCTTGCCCGTCCAGCGCCCGGACTTGCCGCTGCTGCCGGTGGCCTGGGCCAGCTTGTCGCAGTTGTTCTGCGTCGTGAGGATGTAGTCGTTCGACGTGCACGTGGGCATGGGCGCACCGTCGGCGCGGAAGAAGATCCTGCCCGACTGGCAATTGTCCGCGGTCCCATAGTTCGAGCCCGGGTTGTACCGGTTGCGCTCGTTGTGGATGTCGTTTTCCGCCATGCTGTACGACGTGTCGACGACCAGCAGGATGTTGGGTTTGACGTTGCTGACGGCCGAGGTCGAGTTCACGTAGATCTCGCTGTCGTCGGCGAATACGGGCGCGCCGCCGAACAGGGCCAATGCGAGGCCGAGCAGCGTGGCGTAAGCGGGCGTTTTCTTGTGCATGTGCAATCTCCTGGCTGCGGGCGTCTTACGACGTCTGCACGGCGGCATCGATCTTCAGGCGGATGACCGTGCGCTGGTCCTGCGCCACGGACAGCAGCACCATGGTTTCGGGGCGCACGCTCAGTTCCTTGCGCATCTGCTCGAGGCTCACCGGGTACTCGCCGATCTGGTAGATGGTGCGTGCGTTGGTCGACAAGTGCAGCGACGCGCACGTCTTGCAGGGCGTCGCCTCGAGCGTGCCGACGTCGGCCTTGGGAAGGTCGACGGCGCGGGACGACAGTTCGTAGACCCTGTGGTAGTCCTCGCCCGTCGCGACCGCGGCGGCCAGGCCGAACGAAACGGCGACGAGCAGCGATTTGAGATGCTGGTTCATGTTCAACCCCGTTAGTCGATCTGGGCGGTCACGCCTTCGAGCCACGACTGGTAGCCATCGTTGCCCGAGCTCGTGAGTACGTAGGCACCCTGTTGGATCACCGCGCTGGCATTGCGCAGCGATGTGCCGGTGCTGGTGATGCGGTAGTGCACGGCCACGAAATCCTCGCCGGCGTTGGCGACATTGGACTCGTATCCGGTGAACAACGTCGAGATGCTGTAGGAATCGCCGCTCAGGCTGGCGATGGTGCCGCTGCCCGTGGTCGGCGTGGCGGTCTGCGGCACCGAGTCGATGGTGGCGACGGCGCGCTCGACGCCGGCGTCGGCCGCCTGGAAGGCGCGCTCGCGGAACTGCTCGTTACCCGCCATGACCAGCTCGGTGCTCGCGGTGTTGACCGCGGTGACCGCCAGCAGCGTGATCACCACCAGCATCATGAGGCCGATGATGAGCGCCGCGCCGCGTTGCCTGTGTGTGTTGCGAATCATGGCGTTCTCACTGGAACCGGACGTTGCGTAGATAGACGGTGCGCGACACCAGCAGGCGGCGGAAGCCGGCCACGCCATCCGTGGCGGGATTCCAGGCCGCGCTCATGCCGGCGTACTGGTAGGTGCGGGTATCGGTGTAGTTGGCTTCCGTCTGGTCCGCGCGCATGCGCAGCCAGATGCGCACCGCGACGATCTGCGCCTTGCGGCCGTTGGTCGACTGGTCGAGCAGCGTGTCGTTCGGCGCCACCCAGCGCGACACCACGCCGGTGAAGTAGTCCGGGTAGCCGATGGGCGCGATCTTGTCCTGGGCCGGGTCGATGCCGGCGGAGCCGTCGTGGTCGGCGTCATCGATGCCGAACTCGACCTGCAGGTCCTCGACGCCCGGCAGGATTTCCTCGTCGAGCACCTTCGGCGCGGAGCCGTCCGTGCCGAGGGACTTGCGCCACAGCGTGGGATACCCCGCGCGCATGCTCGAGTTGGCCGCGACGTAGTAGGTACGCACCACCAGGTCGCGCACCTGGCGGTTGCCGCCCACGGCGCCCGGCGCGGTGGCGGAATTGAAGATGGACTGGTTGGTGCGCTTGGTGGCGTTCAGGTACAGCTGGATCTTCGCGGCGGTCGCCGTCGAAGTCTCCGTGGAGGAGCGGCGGATGGTCAGCGTGTCGGTGCCGGTGACGTAGGCGCCGGCGTTGGGACTGCTCGCTGGCGGCGCACAGGCGCTCACGGCGATCGGGCCGGCGGCATTGTTTGAGCCCTGCACCGGGTGCAGCAGGTCGACCGCGAAATTGGTGCCGCAGGTGCCGATCGCGCCGGGAGTGGTCAGCGCGGTGCTGCTGCTCTGCAGGTTCATCACCGAAGTCTTGGAGCTGCCGTTGGTCCAGTAGAAGTCGTTGGCTTCGTTCGAGAAGCCGTAGTACCCGGCGAGCTGCAGGTCCGGCTCCATGATGGCGAGCGCGTAGCGGCCATTTTCCTGCAGGCGCGCCTGGGTCTCGTTGATCGAGTAGGTCGTGCGGCTTTGGGAGTAGACGAACACCGCGCCGATGACGACCAGCGACCCGATGGCCAGGCCGATCAGCAGTTCGACCATGGTCAGGCCGCGTGACTTGTTGCGCATTACTGGTCCCCCAGCTGCATCACTTCGACCGAAGTGGAGAGCAGGTTGGTGTCACCGGGCTCCATCCAGGCGATGGTGATCACGTAGCGGTCGGGCGTGGAGACGTTGGTGCCGTTGGTATAGGCGACACCGACGCGCGGTGGCGTGGTGCCGTCCGGGTCCTTCGGAATCACCTGGAGTACGTGGTCGTACCATGTCTTGAGATCGTACGAAGCAAGCACCGCCGGGGTGCAGCTGCTGGTGACGCAGGCGGCCGTGCTGCTCGGGCCGGAGGGCACCGTGCCCAGCGGCTGCAATTGATACGCGCCTTCCGCGCTGCGGTTGGCGCGGATGCGATCCGCGAGGTCGTTGGCGAGTTGCACCGCCGCGGTACGCGTCAATGCCGTGCGGTTCGAACGCACGCTCTCCAGGTACAGCCCGGCGATGCCCAGCAATCCCACCGACAGGATGACGAAGGCCACCAGTGCTTCGACGATGCTCACGCCGCGCTGGCGGCGCCGCCGGATTGCGGGCGAATTGCTCACGGGCATACCAGCGTCCCTCCCCAGGTGGTCATGTCGCCGGCCAGCGAGGAGGTCACGTCACGCGTGATGCGCGCCCGGCCGGTGTTCTCCAGCATCACGCCGCGCGCCGCGGACAGGCTGGTGCCGGGTTCAGCCACCATCTTGCGGTTGTCGCAGAACAGCATGCGCGTGGTGCGCGTGCGCGAGGCGACGGTCTGCAGGAAGCCGGTGGGCGCGTAGGAAATGCAATTGCCGTTCGTGATGACGGACAGCGTGTTGGTCGTGATGCTGTGGTCGAAGGCCTTGGCATCCAGGATCACGTCGGTGCCGTTGAACAGGCAGTCCGGCGTCGCCGTCATCTCGGTGAAGGTGATGAACCCGGCGGTTGCGCCATCCGTGCAGGTGGGGCTGGAGGCGAGCGGGTTGGCGGAGGCGCACATCGAGACACTGCGCTGCTGCTTGATGGCCTCGGTGCGTGCCTTGACGATGCTGGCGAGCACGTCATTCGCCGTGTTCGTCATGCGGGCATTCATCTTGAAGCGGTTCAAGTTGGGGACCGCGAGGCCAAGGATCACGCCGGCGATGGCCAGCACGACCGCGAGCTCCATGAGGGTGAATCCGCGCGAGACCTTTTTCATGGACGGCATGCTGCGTGACTCCGAGCGGAGCGTGTGAAGCCCCCGACGAGCGGATGGATGGGGCCGATGAATGGCCGGGGAATGTGACTTCGGTCACGCGCGAGACGTACATAATGGCGTCGGGCGGCCGGCCGGCATGCCCCGCGCGCGCGGAGACCGTTGTTGCAAAGCCCGGCCGGTAAACCCATATTTCACGCGCGCGCGGGTGCGCGCATTAGGGAGCTCCCTCATGGGTTGGATACTTCTGGTACTGGTCGTCGTCGCGATCTGGTTCGTCGTCTCCTTGTACAACCGGCTGGTCGGGGCGCGGAACGGCTACAAGAACGCGTTCGCGCAGATCGACGTGCAGCTCACCCGCCGCTACGACCTCATCCCGAACCTGGTGGAGACCGCCAAGGGATACATGAAGCACGAGCGCGAGACGCTCGAGGCCGTCATCCAGGCACGCAACACCGCGCTCAGCGGACTGAAGGCCGCCGCGGCCAACCCGGGCGACGTCGCCGCCATGACCGGGCTGCAGGGCGCCGAGAACCAGCTCACCGGCGCGCTCGGCCGGATGTTCGCGCTGGCCGAATCGTACCCGGACCTCAAGGCCAACCAGAACATGATGCAGCTCTCCGAGGAGCTGACTTCGACCGAGAACAAGGTGGCGTTCGCGCGCCAGGCTTATAACGACGCCGTCATGGGCTACAACAACCAGCGCGAGATGTTCCCCGGCAGCATCATCGCGGGCATGTTCAATTTCACGCCCGCGCAGCTGCTGGAGATCGCCAAGCCCGAGGCGCGCGAAGCGCCGAAGGTCTCCTTCACCTAGCCAGCCGGCCGGCGTGGATTTCTACGCCCGCCAGGAAGCCGCGCGTCGCACGACGCGCTGGTTGCTGCTCGCCTTCCTGGTGTCGGTGGCGCTGGTGGTGGTCGCGATCGACGCCGTCGTGCTGGTGCTGTTCGGCGCCGCCGAGCCGAACTCGTCACCTGCCAGTGCGCTGGTATTCACCACCATCGTGGTCTTGGCGATCGTGTGCGGCGCGAGCCTGTTCAAGACGCTGTCGTTGCGCGCCGGCGGCGGCGTGGTGGCGCGCTCGCTCGGCGGCGTGCGCATCGAGCGCAGCACGCGCGATCCGGCGCTGCGCCGGCTGCACAACGTGGTCGAGGAAATGGCCATCGCCTCGGGCGTCACCATGCCCGAGGTGTACGTGCTCGAGAACGAAGACGGCATCAATGCGCTGGCCGCCGGCAACACGCCGGCCGACGCGGCCATCGCGGTGACACGTGGCGCGGCCATGCTTCTCAAGCGCGACGAGTTGCAGGGCGTGGTGGCGCACGAGTTCAGTCACATCCTCAACGGCGACATGCGGCTCAACCTGCGGCTGCTGGGATGGACCTTCGGGCTGCTGGCCATCGCCATCGTGGCGCGCGTGGTGCTGCAGAGCTCTCCGCGGTCGGGACGCAGCAGCAGTCGCCGCGACGGCGCGGGCGCCCTGATGCTGGCGGCGCTCGCGGTCATGGTGCTGGGATACGTCGGCGTGTTCTTCGGGCGGTTGCTGCAGGCGGCCGTGGCGCGGCATCGCGAGCGGCTGGCGGACGCTTCCGCGGTGCAGTTCACGCGCGACCCCATGGGCCTCACCGGGGCGCTGCTCAAGATCGCCGGCCTGAGCGCGGGCTCCCGGCTGGTCACGCCCAACGCCGAGGAAGTGGCCCACATGCTGTTCGCACCCGGGCTCAATCGGCTGATGGCGACGCATCCTTCGCTCGAGGAGCGGCTCAGGGAACTCAACCCGAACTTTCGCGCCAGCGAGCTGCCCGCGCTGGCGGCGGCGGCCGCGCGCGACGCGCAACGGCAGCGCCAGGCCGACGCGGGTTTCCAGCGCGGCGAGGCGGAGGCGGGCACTTCGGCGCGGCCCATGCCGGTGACGGAGCTCGCCACCAACGCGGCGGTGATCGCGGCCCAGGCCGGCACCATCGCCAGCGAGCAGGTGCAGTATGCGCAGCGCGTGCGCTCGGCCATTCCCGAGGGCCTGCGCGATTTCATCGACTCGGCCGACCACGCGCGCACGCTGGTGCTCGCGGTGCTGTTGAGCAAGATTCCCGAGGCGCAGGCAGTGCAACGCCGCGTGCTCGAGGAGGCGTGGGGCCCGGAACTCTCGGCGCAGGTTTTCGCGCAGCGTGGACTTGCGGATGCACTGGCCCCCGCGCTGCGGCTGCCCGCTGTCCAGCAACTGTTCCCGGCGTTGCGCCGCCTGTCGCTGGCCGAGCGGCAGAAGCTGCGCGACGTGGTCAATGCGCTGGCGCTGGCCGACTCGCGCATCGACGTGTTCGAGTGCTGCCTGAACCTGCTGCTCGCCGCGTGCCTGTACGACGAACTGGAAGGCGCGCCGCTGCACGGCAACGCTTCGCTGCTGCAGGAGACCGACTCCATCCACGTGCTGTTCTGCGTGCTGGCGGCGCAGGGCACCGCCGATGCTGCGCTCGCGGCGCGCGCCTACGAGGCCGGTGTGTCGGTGGTGCTGCCGCAGCACCGGCCCGCATTTGCCGAGGTGCCCGGCTGGCCGACGGCGCTCAAGGACGCGCTTGCGCGCCTGGTGCACCTGAAGCCGTTCGCCAAGAAGGTACTCATCGAGGGCATGGTCCGTTGCATCGCGCACGACCGTACGCTGTCGGTGGCGGAGGGCGAGCTGCTGCGCACCGTGTGCGCGGTGCTGCACTGTCCGCTGCCGCCCATCCTCGGGGTGGAAGCGCCCGGCGCCGGCGCCGGTAGTTAGGCGCAGGAACCGCGGGACCGGATCATTCGCCGAGGAAGCGGCCGATGGCCGCGGCGAACGGCTCGATGTCGACCAGGAAGGCGTCGTGGCCTTCGAGCGACGCCAGCCGCACGAACCCGGTGTCGGTGCCGGCCGCTTCGAACGCATCGGCGATGGCGTTCTGCTCGTTGATGGTGAACAGGATGTCGGACTCCACGCCGATCACCAGCGCCTTTTCCGCGGCGGCCCGCTCGAGCGCGGCCGCGGGGCTGCCGCCGTGCGCCGAGAGGTCGAAGCGATCCATGGCGCGTGACAGGTAGAGGTAGCAGTTCGGATCGAACACCGAGACGAATTTGTCGGCCTGCGCGTTCAGGTAGTCCTGCACCGCGAACTCGGCCGGGAAGTGCGCGCGCCCGGGGGGCAGCGACTCGTAGCGACGATCGGAGGCGGGACGGCGGCCGAAGCGGTGTTTCCATTCCGCGGCCGAGCGATAGGTGATGGTGCCGAGCTTGCGCGCCAGGCGCATGCCGGTGACCGGGCGTGTGTCGCCGGAGTACTGGCCGTCCTCCCAGTCGCGGTCGGTGAGGATGGCGTCACGCTGCAGCGAGCGCAGCGCGATCGCGAACGGCGACGCGGCCGGGCTGCCGGAGATGCTGATCACGCGGCGCGCGACGCCGCCGAATTGCGTGGCGAACGCCAGCACCACCATGCCGCCGAGCGACGCACCCACCACGGCCGACAGCTTCTCGATGCCGAGCGCGCGCACCACTTCGTAGCCGCCGCGCGCGATGTCCTCCACCGACAGGTCCGGGAAATCCAGGCGGTACGCGAGGCCGGTGGCCGGGTCGATCGACGCCGGCCCCGAGGAACCGAAGCAGCTGCCGAGCGAATTGACGCAGATGACGAAGTACCGGTCGGTGTCGATGGCCTTGCCGGGCCCGACCATCTTTTCCCACCAGCCGGGAGTCGGGTCCTGCGCGGACGAGGCGGCGTGCGCCGACGGCGACAGGCCCGTGAACAGCAGCAGCGCGTTGTCGCGCGCCTCGTTCAGCTCGCCCCAGGTTTCATAAGCGACGCGGCCCTCGGCGAGCGTGCCGCCGCGCCAGAACGGAAACGGATCCGGTAGCGCGACGAACCTCGTGGCCGGGCCGAGCACCACCTCCGTCAGCTCCGATGCAGCTGCCGCGCGCAATGCAGGCTCGTATTGGCGCGGCGCTCCGCTCACGGCTCGGGATCTGCGCCGTCGTTGATGCCTTCGAACAGCGGCGTCGACAGATAACGCTCACCGGTGTCGGGCAGCATCGCCAGGGTCACGCTGCCGGGGCCGGCTTCACGCGCCACCTTGAGCGCGGCCGCGAACGTCGCGCCACTCGAGATGCCGCAGAAGATGCCTTCGTTCTTCGCGAGCGCGCGCGAGGTTTCGATGGCCTCGGCGTCGGTCACCGGCACGATGCGGTCCGGCACGCTCTTGTCGAGCACACCGGGCAGGAAGTCCGGGGTCCAGCCCTGGATCTTGTGGGGCGAGAACGGCTTGCCGCCGAGCAACTGCGCGGCCTCGGGTTCGGTGGCGATGACTTTCACGTCCGGGCGCGCCAGTTTGATCATCTGGCCCGCGCCCGTGAGGGTGCCGCCCGTACCCCATCCGGTCACGAAATGATCGAGACGCCTGCCGACGAAGTCCTGCAGGATTTCCGGGCCGGTGGTGCTGCGGTGATAGGCGGGATTGGCCGGATTCTCGAACTGGCTCGCGAGGAACCACCCGTGCTTCTTCGCGAGCTCGGCGGCCTTGCGCACCATGCCCTGGCCGCGCTCCGCGGCGGGCGTGAGGATGACGCGCGCGCCCAGCATGCGCATGATCTTGCGACGCTCGATCGAGAAGGTTTCCGCCATCGTGGCGACGAACGGATAACCCTTCGCGGCGCAGACCATGGCGAGCGCGATGCCGGTATTGCCCGAGGTCGCTTCGACGACGGTCTGGCCGGGCTTCAGCGCACCGCTGCGTTCGGCGTCCTCGATGATGGCGATCGCCAGGCGGTCCTTGACCGAGGAAAGCGGGTTGAAGAACTCGCACTTCACGTACATCGCCGTGCCGGCCGGCGCGAGCCGGTTGATCCTGACGATGGGAGTGCGGCCGATAGTGCCTAATATGTTGTCGTAGATCATGGTGCGGCGACTCTAGGCGCGCTGCCCGCGAGCGACGAGGCCGGCCTTGGCATACCCATATAACGCTTGGTTATGCTGCGAGCGGAAATGAGTGAACGATTGCAGAAGCTGTTGGCGGGCGCGGGTCATGGCTCGCGACGTGGCATCGAAGAATGGATCCGCGCGGGTCGCGTCACGATCAACGGCAGGCCCGCGAACCTTGGAGACCGCGCCACGCCATCCGACCGGATCTGCCTCGACGGCAAGCCGCTCGACCTGGGCGGCAGCGCCGATACCACCGAAGTGTTGCTCTATCACAAGCCTCTCGGCGAAGTGACCACGCGCAGCGATCCGCAGGGACGGCCCACGGTCTTCGAGCGCCTGCCCCCGGCGCCGGGTGGTCGCTGGATCGTGGTCGGGCGCCTCGACGTCAATACCACCGGCCTGCTGCTGTTCACCAACGATGGCGAGCTGGCGCATCGGCTCATGCATCCGTCGACCGAGGTCGAGCGCGTGTACCGCGTTCGCCTGCGTGGCACTCCCGCTGAACCCGTGCTCGACCGATTGCGCACCGGTGTGCAGCTCGAGGATGGGCCGGCTTCCTTCGATCGCATCGAGCGTGAGTCGACCGAGGGCAGCCACTCCTGGTTTCGAGTCACGCTGCATGAAGGACGTAACCGCGAGGTTCGCCGATTGTTCGAGCATCAGGGCTTCGAAGTCAGCAAATTGAGCCGAATACGGTACGGTAACGTCGATCTTCCGGCGGATTTGCGCCCCGGCGGGTTTGTAACCCTCAAGCCGCCGGTGGTCGCGGAACTCGGGCGGCTCGCCGCGCCGGGCCCGCGGGCTGCGGAACCGCGGTGATAGGCTGCGCCGCCATGAAACGCCACATCCTGCCCCTGCTCATCTTCCTCGCCGTTTGCCGAGCGAGCTCAGCCGACGTGCTCGAGACCTCCCCGAACGCCTTCACGGTCGAGTCCAGCGTGCTGGTCAAAGGCGCCCCCGACGCCGTGTACGCGGCACTCATCAAGCCCGGTACCTGGTGGGATCCCGCCCATACCTGGTCGGGTGACGCCCGGAACCTCAGCATCGATGCCCGTGCCGGCGGCTGCTTTTGCGAGACGCTCCCCAACGGCGGCTCCGTCGAGCACGCGCGGGTGATCTTCGCCCAGCCCGGCAAGCTCCTGAGGTTCGACGCGGCCCTCGGTCCCTTCCAGGCCATGCCCGTGAAGGGCGTCCTGACCTTCAGCTTCAAGATCGAGGAAGGGAATACCCGCGTGACCGTGAACTATCGCGTCGCCGGCACCTTCACGATGGAGTCGGCCCAGCTGGCGCCGGGCGCGGATGGCATGCTTGCCGGGCAGATGCAGCGCTTCAAGCGGTTCATCGAGACCGGCAAACCGATCCCATGAAGACGAGGGAAACCATGGTCCACGCACGATCGTCCGCGGTGTTCCGCGGCGCCTGCCTGCTCGCTTGCCTGTTCGCCGCGGATCTCGGGGCGCAGGCCCCGGACTATTCCAAGGTCGAATATCGCGCCGAGAAGCTCACCGACAACCTGCAGGCGTTGTTCGGCGCCGGCGGCAACCTCGCGCTGCTCACCGGCCCGGAGGGCGCGCTGCTCATCGATTCCGACGTGGTCGAGCTGTCGGCGAAGCTGCGCGCCGAACTCGCGCTGCTGAGCGACAAGCCGGTTCGTTTCCTGGTCAACACGCATTTCCACTTCGACCACGCGGGCGGCAACACCACGCTGGGCCGCAGCGGCACGGTGATCGTGGCGCAGGACAACGTGCGCAAGCACTTGATGAGCCGACAGGTGGTCAACGTGGGCGTCGAGATAGCCACCGAGCCCACGGCGCGGGAAGGCCTGCCGGTCGTCACCTTCGCCGACGGCCTGCGTTTCCACCTGGATGACGAGGAAGTGGTCGTCACCCACGTCGCGAACGCCCATACGGACAGCGATTCCTTCGTGTTCTTCCAAAAGGCCAACGTGCTGCATACCGGCGACCTGTTCATGAGCCTGGGGTACCCCTTTGTGGACGCCGGCAACGGCGGCAGCCTGGACGGGGTGATCGCGGGCATCGAAAAGGCCCTGGCCGTGTGCAACGAGGCCACCCGGGTGGTCCCGGGCCACGGCCAGCTCGCGAGCAAGGCGGACCTGCAGGCCTACCACGACATGCTGGTCGTGGTGCGCAAGCGGATCGGCGACCTGGTGCGCAAAGGGCGCTCCCTGGAGCAGGTCCAGGCCACGCACCCAACCCAGGAATACGACGAACGCTGGGGCCAGGGCTTCGTGACGCCGGATGTCTTCGTGCAGCGCGCCTACATCGACCTCGGCCGGGCCGGGAAAAAGGGCTGACCGCCCTGCGGAAGGTCCAAATCGGTCATCCGGGGCCCCGGCTGGCCGATTCGGGGTCGCGCCGACGCCTATATAGATGTGTCGGCCCGTTGGGCCGGAAACGGCCGACCGGCGGGCCCCCCAGGTCATAGCAAAAGTCGCGCCAATCCCGTTGACACTCCGGGGGGTCGTAACGAGAATACGCGGCTCGTTTTTTCCGGGAGGGGTACCCAAGCGGCCAACGGGAGCAGACTGTAAATCTGCCGGCTTACGCCTTCGAAGGTTCGAATCCTTCCCCCTCCACCAATCGTGGGGAAACGAGGTAGTTAGTCGGCGGGAGTCGGCGGAACATGAATTTCAGGCGTGAGCCTGGGGCGTCATCGGCGGGTGTAGTTCAATGGTAGAACCTCAGCCTTCCAAGCTGATGGCGTGGGTTCGATTCCCATCACCCGCTCCAGAAAAGCTCACGTAGCTCAGTTGGTAGAGCACGTCCTTGGTAAGGACGAGGTCAGCGGTTCAATCCCGCTCGTGAGCTCCAGTTTTCGGCCAGGTATCTCAGTAGTCAGGCATCAGGTTCAGAGGTTATCTCCGTGTCAAAAGAAAAGTTCGAACGCACCAAACCCCACGTGAACGTCGGCACGATCGGCCACGTCGACCATGGCAAGACGACGCTGACGGCGGCGTTGACGAAGGTGATGGCGGAGACCAACGGCGGCTCGTACATGGCGTACGACCAGATCGACAAGGCGCCGGAAGAGAAGGCGCGCGGCATCACG
>DASSRK010000021.1:0-8402 GCA_035701825.1 Steroidobacteraceae bacterium | reverse complement strand
GTGTCGACGCTGGTGGAATCGCGCGTGTCGAAGCCCGCCATGGCGCCGAGCACCAGGGCCGCGTCCTCGGCGGACTGCGAGATCAGGCCGCCCTGGTCGAGGCTCGAGGCGAACGCGATCATGCCGTAGCGCGACACGCGTCCGTAGGTGGGCTTGATGCCGGTCACGCCGCACAGCGAGGCCGGCTGGCGGATCGAGCCGCCGGTGTCGGTGGCCGTGGCGATCGGCGCCACGCGCGCCGCGACCGCCGCGGCCGAGCCGCCCGAGCTGCCGCCGGGCACCAGGCGCGGATCCCAGGGATTCCTCACCGGGCCATACCAGCTGGTTTCGTTCGACGACCCCATCGCGAACTCGTCCATGTTGGTCTTGCCCAGCGTCACCATGCCGGCGGCGTTGAGCTTCTCGACCACGGTGGCGTCATATGGCGACACGAAGTTGTCCAGCATCCGCGAGCCGCAGCTGGTCTTGACGCCCTGCGTGCAGAAAATGTCCTTGTGGGCCAGCGGCAGGCCGGTCAGGGGTCCCGCCGAGCCTTTCGCCAGGGCGGCATCGGCGGCCGCCGCCTGCTTCAGGGCCGACTCGGCCGTGACCGTGATGAAGGCGTTGAGCTTCGGCTGCGCGGCGTCGATGCGCCCCAGCAGGCCCTTCGTGAGCTCCGTCACGGAAAATTCCTTGGCGCGGAGCTTCTGCGCGAGCTCCGCCAGCGTAAACGTGTGCATTTTCTTGCTTCTACTTACTCGATGACCTTGGGGACGAGATACAGCGCCGCTTCCACCTGGGGAGCGTTGCGTTGGTAGAGCTCGTGCTGGTCCTTCTCGGTCACGACGTCGGGCCGCATGCGCTGGGCCAGCCCGGGGAGCGGATGAGCCATGGGCTCCACGCCCGCGGTCGGCGCGGCATCCAGTTGCCCCACCAGGTCGACGATCCTGGAGAGACTGTCCTGGTACACCGGGATCTCGGCATCGGTCAGGGAGAGACGTGCGAGATGCGCGATGGAGTTGATCTGATCGCGATTGAGGCTCATCGGAAACTCAAGCAAAAGGTATGAAAAGTGTGCGCGGAATCATACCTGCTGCCTTGTGGGCCGTGCTGCAGATTGTTAAATTGCCGCCACTTTTTCGCGCTTCGCTGGCTGCAATCAATGTTTAAACGCTTGCGCGGCTACTTCTCGAGCGATCTGTCGATCGACCTGGGAACAGCCAATACCCTCATTTACGTCCGCGACAAGGGCATCGTCCTGAACGAGCCCTCGGTTGTCGCGGTGCAGGACGACCAGGCGGGTCGTGGCAAGGTCATCGTCGCGGTCGGCGCCGAGGCCAAGAACATGCTGGGCCGCACCCCCGGCCACATCAACGCGGTGCGCCCGATGAAGGACGGCGTCATCGCCGACTTCACCTACACCGAGAAGATGCTGCAGTACTTCATCGGCAAGGTGCACGGCAACCGCGTGCTCAAGCCGAGTCCTCGCGTATTGGTGTGCGTGCCCATCGGCTCGACCCAGGTCGAGCGCCGCGCCATCAAGGAATCCGCCGAAGGCGCCGGCGCGCGCAGCGTGCAGATAGTTAGCGAGCCCATGGCGGCCGCGGTCGGCGCGGGCCTGCCCGTGAACGAGGCGCGCGGCTCGATGGTGCTCGACATCGGCGGCGGTACGTCCGAGGTCGCGGTGCTGTCGTTGAACGGCATCGTGTATGCGGCCAGCGCGCGCATCGGCGGCGACCGTTTCGACGAAGCCATCATGAACTACGTGCGCCGC
The DNA here is from genome assembly GCA_035701825.1 of Steroidobacteraceae bacterium. Taxonomy (GTDB): domain Bacteria; phylum Pseudomonadota; class Gammaproteobacteria; order Steroidobacterales; family Steroidobacteraceae; genus CADEED01. The sequence goes on along the minus strand of DASSRK010000021.1, from coordinate 6,649 downwards.
AACTACGGCATCCTGATCGGTGAAGCCACCGCCGAGCGCATCAAGATCGAGATCGGCGCGGCCTACCCGGGCCAGCAGGTGCGCGAGCTGTCGGTGAAGGGCCGCAACCTCTCCGAAGGCGTGCCGCGCAGCTTCACGCTGAACTCCAACGAGATCCTCGAAGCGCTGCAGGAACCGCTGCAGGGCATCGTCGGCGCGGTCAAGCAGGCGCTCGAACAGACGCCGCCGGAGCTCGGCGCGGACGTGGCCGAGCGCGGCATCGTGCTCACGGGCGGCGGCGCGCTGCTGCGCGACATCGACAAACTACTCATGGAAGAGACGGGCCTGCCGGTGGTCATCGCCGAGGACCCGCTCACCTGCGTGGCCCGCGGTGGCGGCCGTATTCTCGAGCTGCAGGACGCGGTCGGGCCGGGAAGCTTCGGCCTAGAGTAGGCCGTGGCCATCTTCGGCAGCGGCGGCAGCCGCTCATTCGGAGGACGCGGCCCGTCCTTCGGTTTCCGTTTCTTCTGTTACGCGGTGATCTCGGTGGTGCTCATGTTCTACGACCGCCGCGGCGGCTGGCTGGACACGGCGCGCTACGGACTGCAGGCCACGGTCTATCCACTGCAGCTCGCCGTCAATTCGCCCTCGGCGGCCTGGCGCTGGCTCGAGGAAAGCTTCACGACGCGCGAGCGGCTGCAGGCCGAGGTCGACGCGCTGCGCATCCAGCTGCGCGACCAGCAGCTCATCACCATGCGGCAGGCGGCGCTCGAGAGCGAAAACGCCACGCTGCGTGGCCTGAACTCGGCCCTGCCCGAGGTGATCGACAAGCGTCTCATCGGCGAAGTCATCAGCGTCGAGCTGTCGACGCTGCGCCAGCGGCTGCTGATCAACCGCGGCGCGAGTTCGGGGGTCTACCGCGCGCAGCCGGTCATCACCGGCGCCGGCGTGCTCGGCCAGGTTTACCGCACCGGCCCGTTCAGCTCCGAGATCATCCTGGTCACCGACGCCGAGCACGCGCTGCCGGTGCAGGTGTTGCGCTCAGGCGTGCGCACCATCGCGCTCGGCACCGGCCGCAGCTCCGCCCTCGAACTACCCTACGTGCCGCAGAACTACGACGTGAAGGTCGGTGACCTGCTGGTCACCTCGGGCCTCGGCCAGGTGTTTCCCTATGGGCTGCCGGTGGCGCGCGTGACCAAGGTGGAGAGGGACCCGGCGCAGCCGCTGGCGCAGATCATGGCCGCGCCGCTGGCGCACGTCGAATCGGATCGCGAAGTGCTGTTCATCTGGGCACGGCCGAACCACCCGGCGGCGCCCGCGAGCACCGAAGCCCTCGCGGTGGAGTCGCCCGCCCAATGAACCTGGCGCGCCGTGAACCTCGCTGGGCAGTGACCTTCACGGTCCTGCTGGCGCTCATTCTCCAGGTGTTGCCCCTGCCCGACTGGCTGTCGGCGGTGCGTCCCTCGTTCATCGCGCTGGTGGTGATCTACTGGGGAATCTACGCGCCGCACGCCGGCGGCATATTCGCGCCGTGGCTCGCCGGCCTCGGCCTCGACGTGTTCAAGGGCGACGTGCTCGGGCAGAACGCGCTCGCCATCGCGCTGGTCGCCTACATCGCGATGAGCTTCCACCAGCGGCTGCGCAACCAGACCCTGGTGCAGCAGTCGCTGTTCGTGTTCGCGGTCATGACGCTGAACGAATTCGTGGTCTGGGGCATCGAAGGCTGGAGCGGCCACCCGGTCTCGACGCCCTGGCGCTGGATCCAGCCGATGATCGGTGCGATGGTCTGGCCGTTCGTGTCGCTGATGCTCAGCCGCACGCACACCCGCATCTAGGCCGGCAGGCCGGAGCGCACAGGACATGGGAACCGTCCGCATCAAGGATCACTGGGGCGAGCAGCGGCTGTTCGAGCGCCGCGCCCTGGCCGCGGCCATCATCATCGTGACCCTGACGCTGGTGCTGGTCGGCCGCCTGGTGGTCCTGCAGGTGATGAACTACGAGAAGTACGCGGAGCTCTCGCAGGGCAATCGCGTGCGCGTCGAGCCGCTGCCGGCACAGCGCGGACTCATCCTCGATCGCAACGGCGCGGTGCTCGCCGAGAATCGGCCCGCGTTCCAGCTGGAACTGGTGCGCGAGCGCGTGCCGGACGTGAACGCCACGCTCCGGCGCATGATCGAGATCGGCGTGCTGCCGGCGGACGATCTCGACGAGACGCTGCGGCTGGTCAAGTCACGCCGTGGCTTCGAGAGCGTGCCGATCCGCCTGCAGCTCACCCCCGAGGAAATCGCGCGCTTCGCCGAGCATCGCTTCGAATTCCCCGGCGTCGACATCGCGACGCGCCTCACCCGCTTCTACCCGCACGGCGAGCACGCGGTGCACGCGCTCGGCTACGTCGCGGCGATCAGCGAAAACGACGTCAAGCGCCTCGAGAAAGAGAACAAGCTCGCCAAGTACGCCGGCACCACGCTGATCGGCAAGCTCGGCATCGAGGCCTCCTACGAGGCGCAGCTGCACGGCACGGACGGCTCGCGCCAGATCCTGGTCAACGCTGCCGGCCGCTCGGTGCAGCACCAGGGCGCGATGACGCCGGACCTGCAGGAGATCAAGCCGGTCGCCGGGCGCGACGTGATCACCAGCATCGACCTGCCGACACAGCTCGTCGCCGAGCAGGGCCTCATCGGCCGCCGCGGCGCGGTGGTGGCCATCGATCCGAACAATGGCGACGTGATCGCGCTGGTGTCGACGCCGGGTTTCGATCCGAACGCCTTCGGCCGCGGACTCACGCGCGCCGAGTACGCCGCGCTGCGCGACAACATCGACGTGCCGCTGCTGAACCGCGCCATCCGCGGCGAGTACCCGCCGGGCTCGACCGTGAAGCCTGTTATCGCGCTCGGTGGCCTGGCGCTCAACGTGACCACACCGCAGCGCACGAAGGCCTGTCCCGGCTATTTCATGCTCCCCGGCTCGTCGCACCGCTACCGCGACTGGCGGCCGAACGGCCACGGCGTGGTGTCGATGGAAACCGCGATCGCGCAATCCTGCGACGTGTACTTCTACGATCTCGCCAACCAGATGGGCGTGGATCGCCTCTCCGGCTGGCTGGCGCACTTCGGCCTCGGCCAGCCCACCGGCATCGACATCAGCGGCGAACGCAAGGGCATCCTGCCCTCGCCCGAGTGGAAGAAGGGCCGCTTCAAGAATCCCGCCGACCAGGTGTGGTTCCCCGGCGAGACCGTGATCTTCGGCATCGGCCAGGGTTACCTGATCGTCACGCCACTGCAGCTCGCGCACATGGCTTCCATCGTCGCCTCGCGCGGCAAGTCCTACCAGCCGCGGCTGGTGAAGGCCTATCGCGAGCAGAGCACCGGCAAGACCGAGCCGGTGCCGGCCAGGCTGGTGGAGAACATCGACATCGCCTCGGCCGAGAACTGGCAGGTCGCCGTCAACGGCATGATCAAGGTCATGAACGGCGGCACCGGTTCGGCCAGCCAGCGCGGCGCGCAATACCAGATCGCCGGCAAGACCGGCACCGCGCAGGTATTCACCGTCGGGCAGAACGAGCGCTACAAGGACATGGAAGCCAGGCTCAGCGACCGGCTCTACGACCACGGCTGGTTCATCGCCTTCGCACCGGCCGAAAACCCCAAGATCGCCGTGGCCGTGCTGGTCGAGAACGGCAAGCACGGCACCGCGGCCTCGCCCATCGCGCGCCGCGTGCTCGACCAGTACATCCTCGGTCATACGACCACGCCCGAGATCCCGCCGCCGGTGCAGAAGCCCGACGGCTCCACCGAGCCGCCCGCCGCGGCCGGAGACGAATGACATGGCCTCGATGTACGAACCGATCGAAGTGGGCTCTCGCAGCCAGCGCACCTTCTCGCTGGCGGCGCGACTGCTCGGCGCGCTGAAACTCGACGGTCCGCTGCTCATCGGCCTCGGACTGATCACGCTATACGGGCTCGTGGTGCTGTACAGCGCCTCGGGCCAGAACCTCTACATGGTGCGCAATGCCATGCTGCGCGTGCTGATCGGCACCATCGCCATGTGCGCGCTGGCGCGCGTCAAGCCGAGCTTCCTGCGCCGCCTGGCGTTCCCGTTGTGGATCATGGGCGTGGTGCTGCTCATCGTCGTCGACATCACCGGCCACATCGGCAAGGGCGCGCAGCGCTGGCTCGACCTCGGCTTCATCCGCTTCCAGCCTTCCGAGATCATGAAGCTCGCGGTGCCCATGACCTGCGCCTGGTGGCTGCACGAGCGGCCGCTGCCGCCGAGCTGGCCCTCGTTGCTCACGCTTGCGGTCATCATCTGCATCCCGGCGGGCCTCACCATCCTGCAGCCCGACCTCGGCACCGGCGGCCTCATCCTGATCGGCGGCATGATGGTGGTGATCATGGCGGGACTGCAGTTCCGCATCATCTTCAGCCTCGCGGGGCTCGGCGCGCTCGCCGCATGGCTCGCCTGGCAGTACGTGCTCTACGACTACCAGAAGCAGCGCGTCTTCACGCTGCTCGATCCCGAATCGGACAAGCTCGGCGCGGGCTATCACATCATCCAGTCGCAGATCGCCATCGGTTCGGGTGGCGTGTTCGGCAAGGGACTGCTCAACGGCTCACAGGGCCAGCTCGAGTTCCTGCCCGAGCGCACCACGGACTTCATCTACGCGATGATCGGCGAAGAGCTCGGGCTGCTCGGCGCCACCATTCTCTTACTCCTTTATTTGTTCGTCGTCGGGCGCGCGCTGTACCTCGCGGTGGAAACCCAGGACACCTTCGCGAGATTGCTGGCGGGCAGCATCGCGCTGACGTTCTTTGTTTACGTATTCATCAACGCCGGCATGGTGAGCGGCTTGCTGCCGGTCGTCGGCGTGCCGTTGCCGCTCGTCAGTTACGGCGGCACTTCGATGGTGACCCTGCTCGCGGGCTTCGGTATTCTGATGTCACTCTATTCGCATCGGAAGCTCGTTGGCTCGTGATGCGCCGCATCGCTGACACATGGATGGTACTGCTGCTGCTGGCTTCGGGTTCCGCGCTCGCGGAAGGCTCGTTCTCCGGCCGCACGCGCTTCGATCTCGACCGGCCCGAGATCCGCGACTTCGTCGAGGCCACCGCGGCCGCGCAGAAGATGGAGCCGCTCGACGTCTACCGCCTGCTCGCCAAGGCCGAGCCGCAGCCGAAGATCATCGAGCTGATGACCCGGCCGGCGGAGAAGGTCTCGCCCTGGTACGAGTACCGCTCGAAGTTCATCACCGAGCAGCGCATCGCCGAGGGCACGCAGTTCATGCTCGAGCACCGCGCGCGCCTCGAGAAGGCGCACCGCGACACCGGCGTCGCGCCCGAGTACATCGTGGCCATCATCGGCGTCGAGACCTTCTACGGACGCATCACCGGCAAGTACCGGGTGCTCGACGCATTGGCCACGCTGTCCTTCGACTACGCGCCGCGCGCCGAGTACTTCAGGGGCGAGCTCGCGCAGTTCATCCTGCTTTCGAAGGAGGAAAAGCTCGATCCGCTGACCGCCATGGGCTCGTATGCCGGCGCCATGGGCGCGGGCCAGTTCATGCCCTCGAGCTACCGGCGCTACGCCGTCGACGGCGGGAACGATCACCTGCGCGACCTGTTCTCCGACTGGGACGACGTCATCGCCAGCGTGGCTAACTACTTCAAGGAGCACGGCTGGGTGGCCGACGGCCCGGTGCTGGCCGAGGCGGTGCTGGAGCCGGACGCGCCCGTGGTCGCCGACCCCGGCAACCTCGCGCTGAACGAGACCGTCGCGGGGCTCAGGGCCAAGGGCGTCGACTTCGACCCGGCGCAGCAGGCCGCGACCACTCCCGTGTTGCTGGTGCCGGCCGAGACGCAGACCGGCCCGGCGTACCGCGTGGGCTTCAAGAACTTCGAAGTCATCACGCGCTACAACCGCAGCGTGCGCTACGCCATGGCGGTGCACGATCTCGCGACCACGATCGCGGTGCGCGTCGCCGCGGCCGACGCCGCGCGGGTCCGCAAGACCACGCAGCTCGCGGCCGTCGAGGACGAGGACGAAGAGTCCGTCTCCGCGCGCTGATCCTTCAGCGCCCGTTCACCGCAGCCTGAGGTAAAGTCCGGTCACGAATGTGGCCCGGGCAGGTGCGCGTGTTGTCCAAGACTCCGGCGAACGTCCTTTTCCTCGCGCTCGCGAGCCTTGCGCTCGCGGGCTGCAGCCTGGCGAAGCGCAAGCCGGAACATCCCGCCGCCATTCCGTCCGGCTCCTCGGTGCCCGCGCCGCCCGCCGACGTGCTGTCGGTGCCGGATGCCGTGCCGCGCGCCGAGCCGCGCGGCACGCGCGGCAATCCGCCGTTCTACGAGGTCTTCGGCAAGCGCTACTACGTGATGGCCAGCAGCGACGGCTGGGTGGAGCGCGGCACGGCATCCTGGTACGGCCCGGGCTTCCATGCCGCCTCGACCTCGCTCGGTGAGCGCTACGACATGTACGCGATGACCGCCGCGCACAAGACGCTGCCCATCCCCTGCTATGCGGAGGTCACCAACCTGCGCAACGGGCGCAAGGTCGTGGTGCGCATCAACGACCGCGGACCGTTCGTCGGCGACCGCATCATCGATCTGTCCTACACCGCGGCGGCCAAGCTCGACTTCCTGCGGGAAGGCACCGCGCCGGTCGAAGTGCGCGTGCTCAC
>DASSRK010000020.1:0-3247 GCA_035701825.1 Steroidobacteraceae bacterium | reverse complement strand
GTGCGCGAGTGGCGCAGGTTCGCCGGCGCGGAACAGCGCAGCGGCCGACGCGCGGTCGCGCAGCAGCGATTGCGTCATCGGGTCGTGCAGCTCGTGCGCGACGAGCGCCTCGTCCTCGAGGGACTCGAGCACGAATTCCGTGCCACGCTCGACGCGATGCACCGCGAGCCCGCAACCGTGCAGGATCTCCGTCGCCTTGCTCGCCCACGGCGAGATCGTGCCGAGGCGCGGCACGGCGAGGCGGCGCGTGCCGCCGGGCTCGGCAGCGGCTGCCGGCGTACCGTGCAGGATGTCGGCGAGCTTCGCGAGGTCGGGGTGGGCGCCCGGCATCGGATCGACGAAGTACACCCAGCGCGCCGCTGCAACCCGCGCACGCGCACCCCGCGCGGCGAGCCGCGCGTTGAGCCGATCGAGTCGGAACGCGGACAGCGCGTCCTGGCCGTCGAAGACGATCATGCGGGTGGGCGATGCCGAAGGGGCGGGAATTGTAACGGAGCGGAAAAGGGCCTAGGGCCTAGGGCCTAGGGCCTAGAGATGAGCGGCGCACAGCGAGCTTGCCTCTCCCCGCTCTTTTCTAGGCCCTAGGCCCTAGGCCCTCAAACGCAACGGGCGGCCTCGCGGCCGCCCGTTCGCTTCGACCTTGATCGAGGCCGATCAGTTGGGCTTCTGCCCCTCGGTCTTCAGCTGGTCGAGGCGCGCGACCATCTGCTCCGGCGTGAGGTAACCGCCGATCTGCGTGCCGTCCGCGGCGATGACGGCGGGCGTGCCCGCGACGCCGATCTTGCGACCGAGCTCGAATTCCTCGGTGATCGGGTTGTCGCAGGTCTTGTTCTCGAGCGCATCGCCGGCCTTCGCGTGCGTGAGCGCCTGGTTGCGGTCGGCCGCGCACCAGACCGAGACGGCCTTGTTGAACGACTCCGAACCGAGGCCCGCGCGCGGGAAGAACAGGTATTCCACCGTGATGCCCGCGTTGTTGTAGTCCGCGATCTGCTGGTGCAGGCGACGGCAGTAGCCGCAGTCGATGTCGGTGAACACCGTGACGGAATGCTTCTGGTCCTTCGCCGGGAACACGATGCGCTTGTCCTTGCCGACGCCCGAGAGCGCGGACTTGCGGATCTCCGCGTAGCGCGCGTCCGTCAGGTTGCGCTTTTCCGCGACGTCCCAGAGTGCGCCGGACAGCAGGTACTTGCCGTCCGCGCTCACGTAGACGACCTGGCCACCGAGCGTGACTTCGTAGAAGCCGGGCACCTTCGATTCCGTGACCTGCTCGATCGTCGTGCCCTGCACGAGATCCTTGATCGATTCCTTGATGCGCGCCTGGGTGGCCTGGTCCGCGGCCACGGCCTGGGTACCGGCCAGCGCAAGGGCAACGGCGGCGATTCGCTTGAACATGGGTTTCCTCGGTGGATTCGACGCCGAAGGCGGCAGCGACTGGGTGGTGCGACAAGGCCCCGGCCGGGAAGTTCCCGCCGGGGGACGGGATTTTGCCATGGGGCGACGTATTGGAGCGGTGAACCGAGGACAGCATCCCTGCGGCGACCCCGTTCGGCATCCCTGCCTCACCTGAACGCCGGCGCGCGATGCCTGAGGGCATCGCGCAAGCGCCAGCGTTCAACCGCGCGGATGGTGCTCCGCATGCAGCCGCTTCAGCCCTTCCTTCGCCACCAGCGTATAGATCTGGGTGGTGGAAAGGCTCGCGTGCCCCAGCATCAACTGCAGCGCCCTGAGATCGGCGCCGTGGTTCAGCAGGTGCGTCGCGAAGGAATGGCGCAGCACGTGGGGCGAAACCGTGCGTGAAATCCCGGCGACCAGCGCTTGGGCCTTCAGCGCGGCCCAGAACGCCTGGCGCGACAGCGGCGCGCCACGCACGCTCAGGAACAGCGCCGGCCCGGCCTTGCCGCGCACGAGCTGCGGCCGGCCTTCGTCGAGGTAGCGCGTGAGCCAGGCCTGCGCCTCGTCGCCGAGCGGCACGAGCCGTTCCTTGCCGCCCTTGCCGCGCACGACGACGGCGCCCTGGCGCAGGTTCACCTGCTCGGCGCGCAGGCCGACGAGCTCGCTCACGCGCAGCCCCGTCGCGTACAGCAGCTCGATCATCGCCTTGTCGCGCAGGCCCGCTGGCTGTGCGACGTCCGGCGCCGCGAGCAGCGCCTCGACCTCGGCTTCCGACAACGCCTTCGGCAGCGAGCGCGGCAGCTTCGGCGACTCGATGAGCGCGGTCGGATCCGCGGCGATCGCGCCGAGCCGCAGGCGCAGGCGGTAGAAATGCCGCAACGCCGACAGCAGCCGCGCATTGCTGCGCGCGTGGTAGCCCGCCGCGAGGCGGTGTGCGAGGTAGCGGAACACGTGGCCGCGATCCGCCGCGTCCACGTCCGCGCCCTGCGTCGCGAGCCACGCGGCCCACGCACGCAGGTCCGTGCCGTAGCCGGCGAGCGTGTTCTTCGCGAGGCCGAGCTCGGACCAGGCGCGCTCGAGGAAGTCGTCTACCACCCTGTTCGAAATCGCGGCGCTCATGTCGCGCCGACGCCGTTCGAAGGAGGTAGGAGCGGCCCATGGCCGCGATCGTGGAAACGCCCGGTCATGCGCGAGAGTCTATGATGCGCGGCCCACCGGGGTCCGTGACGTGCCCGAACCGAAACCGATCACCTACGCGTCGCCGTTCGCCCGCCTCGTCGCGGGCCTGTACGACCTCTTCCCGGCGCTGGCGTTGCTGATGGCAGCAGGCGGGATCGTCGTCGCCCTGCGCGGCGGAACCGCCGTGCCCCCGCATTCCTGGTGGTTCACGGCCTGGCTGCTGCTCGTCCTGTTCGGCTACTACGGCTGGTCGTGGAAGCGTGGCGGCCAGACGATGGGGATGCGCGCGTGGCGGATCGCGGTGCGGCGCGAGGATGGTGCGTCACTGGAATGGGCGCAGGTTGCGTTGCGGTTTGCGGTCGCGCTGGCGGGGACCGCGTCGGCCGTGGGATTGCTCTGGATGTTCTTCGATCGTCGACGACGCGCGCTGCACGACCTGGCGGTCCGCACCGTCGTCGTGAAGCTTCCGCGTGATTGAACCGATGCGGTTTCGCATCGCGGCCATGGGCCGCTCCCACTTCCTTCGAGAAGTCTCGACGAGGTGATGCAGGCCAGGGATCCAACGAGGGTCGTCAGGCCGCCCGCCGGAAATACAGCAGCGCCACGACGAGCAACAGCGCCGCGGGCACGACGTTCACGAGCCGGTAGTCGAGCAGGTAGACCGCGGCGAGGTTGT
>DASSRK010000019.1:0-3222 GCA_035701825.1 Steroidobacteraceae bacterium | reverse complement strand
CCTTGGTGCGATCCACCAGTGGCACCAGCCGATAGCCGACTTCGAGGCCGATGACGTCCACCGGGCGCACGTCGTCCCACGTCAGTTCCTGCGTTTCCGGCGCGGGCGGCGGCGGCGCTTCGGGCACCGCCACTTCCTGCGCCACGGGCTTGTCGCGTTCCTGCTTGAGCCTCCACGCGCCCCACCCGGCGAGCGCCGCGATCGACAGGAACGCGATGTTCGGCATGCCGGGGATCAGGCCCATGATGCCGAGCACGCTGGCCGCGACGCCCAGCGCCTTCGGCTGGCCGAAGAGCTGCTTGCCGAGCTCGTTGCCGACGTCCTGCTCGCGCGTGACGCGCGTGACGATGATGGCCACCGCCACCGACAGCAGCAGGCCGGGGATCTGCGCCACCAGGCCATCGCCGATGGTCAGCAGCGTGTAGGTCTTGGTGGCCGTGCCCACCGGCAGGTCGTGCATCATCGTGCCGATCAGCAGGCCGCCGATGATGTTGATGACCATGATGAGGATGCCGGCGATGGCGTCGCCGCGCACGAACTTGCTGGCGCCGTCCATCGAGCCGTAGAAATCCGATTCGGCGCGCACCTCGGCGCGGCGCTCGCGCGCCTGTTACTGCGTGATGATGCCGGCGTTGAGATCGGCGTCGATGGCCATCTGCTTGCCGGGCATGGCGTCGAGGGCGAAGCGCGCCGACACTTCCGAGACGCGGCCCGCGCCCTTGGTCACCACCACGAAGTTGATGATGGTCAGGATGATGAACACCACCGCGCCGACGGCGTAGTTGCCGCCGATCACGAATTCTCCGAAGGCCGCGATGACCTTGCCGGCCGCGTGGGAACCTTCGTGGCCGTGCATGAGCACGACACGTGTGCTGGCGACATTGAGCGCCAGCCGCAGCAGGGTGACCAGCAACAGCACGGTCGGGAAGATGGCGAAGTCCAGCGGCCGCCTGACCTGGAACACCGCCATGACGATGACCAGCGACAGCGCGATGTTGAACGTGAACAGCACGTCCAGCATGAACGCCGGCAGCGGCAGGATCATCATCGCGAGGATCGACATGAGGCCGATGGGCAGGCCGAGGCCGACCTTCATCAGTGCGCTCATTCCTCCGGCATTGTCGGTTGCGGTTGCCATGGTCTAACTATTGTCGCGTCGGGGGAACCGGCGGTTCAGGGTCCGGTGCCGGCGCCTGGAATTGCGGCGCGGGCGGCGGCGCCATGCCGCGCTCGCGCGCGGCCTTGAGCTGGTACACGTAGGTCAGCACCTGCGCGACGGTCACGTACAACGCGGCCGGCACCTCGTGGCCGATCTCCACCGACTTGTGCAGCGCGCGCGCCAGCGGCGGCGCCTCGACGATGGGCACGCCGTGCTCGGTGGCGATCTCGCGGATCTTGAGCGCCAGCAGCTCGGTGCCCTTGGCCACGACGATGGGCGCGCGGTTCTTGTGCTCGTCGTAGCGCAGCGCCACGGCGAAGTGCGTCGGGTTGGTCACGACCACGTCCGCCTTCGGCACGTCCTGCAGCATGCGGCCGCGCGCCAGCGCGCGCTGCGCCTCGCGGATGCGGCCGCGGGTTTCCGGCGATCCCTCGCTCTCCTTGTATTCCTCGCGCACTTCCTGGCGCGTCATGCGCAGCTCCTTGGCGTGCTGCCAGAGCTGGAACGGCACGTCGACCATGGCGATGACCGCGAGCCCGCAGACCAGCACCAGCAGCGCGTAGCCGGCCAACGACACGGCATGGCCGATGGCATTGTTCAGCGGCTCGGAGGACAGGCCCATGAGCTCGGGCGTCAGCCCTCTCAGCACCACCCAGCCGATGAGACCGATGACGCCCACCTTGGCCAGGCCCTTGCCGAGCTCGACCACGCCCCGCACGGAGAACATGCGCCCCAGCCCGCTCGCGGGATTCAGGCGCGAGAACTGCGGCATCAGCGCCTGGGTCGAGAAGTTCCAGCCGCCGATGGCGATCGGCGCGGCGAGCGCCGCGAAGAACGTGGCGCCGAGGATCGGCAGAACGATCCACAACGCGCGCGCGCCGGCGGTACTCAGCGCCGGCCAGATTGCGTCCTCGGCCATCACCGTCGCCGGGCGCAGGCTGAGCGAGTCGTGCATGAGATCGGCGAACTGCCCGGCCGCCATGCGCCCGAGCGTGTAGAGGGCCACGGCGGCCGCGATGCACACGGCCGCGGTCGAAAGCTCCGTGGAGCGCGGGACCTGGCCTTTCTTGCGCGCCTCCTCGAGGCGCTTCGGTGTCGCGCGTTCGGTACGTTCTGCGCCGTTCTCCGCCATCTCAGCCTCCCCCGGAGCGACTGAGGGCGCGCACGAAGTCGAAGCCCTGCGCCATGAGCTGCGCCACGGCTTCCTGCAGCGGGCCGATGCCGGCCAGCACCACGAGGAGTCCGACCACCAGCGAAATCGGGAAGCCGACCGCGAACAGGTTCAGCGACGGCGCCGCGCGGCTCACCACGCCGAACGCCAGGTTGACGATCAGCAAGGCGGTGACGCCCGGCAGCGCGACCGTGATCGCACCCGAGAACAGCGTGCCGCCCCACAGCACCATGGCCCACAGGCCTTCGCGGCCCAGTCCGCCGGTGCCCACCGGCAGCGTGGTGAAGCCGTCCACCAGCAGCTCGATGATGGCGAGGTGTCCGCCGAGCGCGAGGAAGGTCAGCGTGGCGAGGATGATGTAGAGCTGGCCCAGCGCCGCGGTGCTGCTGCCGCGCAGCGGATCCACGTTGAAAGCGAACGACAGGCCCATGCTGTTGGCGAGCAGCTGGCCGGCGAGTCCCATGGCGTCGAAGACCACCTGCAGCGCGAAGCCCAGCGCCGCGCCGATGAGCAGCTGCTGGATCACGACGACGAAGCCCTGCGGCGAGAACGGCGCAATCCCGGGATTGGGGATCAGCGGCACGACGAGCGCCGTCAACGCCGCCGCCAGCAGCACGCGCGTGCGCGTCGGCACGAAGCGCGCGCCGAACATCGGCGCGACCATCAGGCAGGCGCCGACGCGCGTGAACGGATAGAAGCCCTGGGCGACCCAGCCTTCGATCTGTCCGGTTGTCAGCGCGATGGGCATGTCCGTCCCGGCGCCCTACCCGATCATCCCGGGGATGCTTTCGATCAGGTTGCGCGTGTACTCGACCAGCGTGCGCAACATCCACGGACCGGTGATCGCCAGCATCGCCGCCATCGCCAGTAGTTTGGGGATGAACGACAGGGT
>DASSRK010000018.1:0-19478 GCA_035701825.1 Steroidobacteraceae bacterium | reverse complement strand
CACCGGGCCGTCGAGGCGCTGCAGGTTGCAGTTCACCACGAACACCAGGTTGTCGAGCTTCTCGCGCACCGGCAGCGTGAGCGCGCCCATGCTCTCGGGCTCGTCCATCTCGCCGTCACCGAGGAAGGCCCACACCTTGCGATCGGACTCCGCGACCATGCCGCGGTTTTCCATGTAGCGCAGGAAGCGCGCCTGGTAGATGGCCATCATCGGGCCGAGGCCCATCGAGACCGTCGGGAACTGCCAGAAGTTGGGCATCAGCCAGGGATGCGGGTACGACGACAGGCCGTCGCCGCTGGCTTCGTGGCGGAAGTGCTTGAGCTGGTTCTCGGACAGGCGGCCCTCGAGGAAGGCGCGCGCATAGATGCCGGGCGACGCATGCCCCTGCACGAAGACCATGTCGCCCGGGTGCGCGTCGGACTGCGCGCGCCAGAAGTGGTTGAAGCCGACTTCGTAGAGCGTCGCCGACGACGCGTAGGTAGACAGGTGTCCGCCGTACTCGCTCGACTGCTTGTTCGCGTTCAACACCATCGCCAGGGCGTTCCAGCGGATGTACGCCTCGATGCGGCGCTCGTACTCGCGGTTGCCCGGGTACGACGGTTCCTGTCCCGGCGCGATCGTATTGACGTAGGCGGTGTTCGGACGATACGGCAGGTAGGCGCCCGAGCGGCGCGCGTAACTGATCAGCTGCTCGAGCAGGAAGTGCGCGCGCTCGGCGCCCTGCGTTTTCAGGACCGAATCGATCGACTCGATCCACTCGCGCGTCTCGATGGGATCTACGTCATCGAGCTTCATGATTTCCGTCATACACGTCCATTGCCGAGGTCTTCGGCAAGCAAAGAGAACGTCGCATGCTGTGCTAGCATGCGCCGCGTCGAGAAAGAGGTAGAGGGGCTGGAAAACAAGGCGCGGTATGATCGTCCCCAAGCGCCTCCCGGTCAAGCAAACCTCAATCCGCACATGGGCTTACACCGCGTTTGGCGGCGAGTCAGCGAGTCATTTTCGAGTCATTGCGCGCAACGGCGAACCCCGTCATGGAAATTGAAATTCGCCGTCCCGACGACTGGCACCTGCACCTGCGCGACGGCGCCGCGATGGCGGCCGTGTTGCCCTTCACGGCGGCGCGTTTCGCGCGCGCCATCGTCATGCCGAACCTCAAGCCACCCGTCACGACCACCGACCTGGCGGGTCAATATCGTGCGCGCATCGTGGCCGCGCTCCCGCACGGTGCGCGATTCACTCCGCTCATGACGCTCTACCTGACGGATCGCACCGACCCCGCGGAAATCGACCGCGCCAGGGCCAGCGGATTCGTACACGGCTGCAAGCTCTACCCGGCCGGCGCGACCACCAATGCCGACTCCGGCGTCACCAACATCCGTCACATCGACGCGGTGCTCGCGCGCATGGCCGAGGTCGGCATGCCGCTGCTGGTGCACGGTGAAGTCACCGGCCGCGAGATCGACGTATTCGAACGCGAGACGCGCTTCATCGGCGAGGTCCTCGAGCCCACGCTCGCGCGCCACCCGAAACTTCGCGTGGTGTTCGAGCACATCACGACGCGCGGCGCGGTGGAATTCGTGAAGGCGGCGCGCGACGGCGTGGCGGCCACCATCACCCCTCAACATCTCTTGCACAATCGCAACGCGCTCTTCGAGGGTGGCATCCGCCCGCACTACTACTGCCTGCCCATCCTCAAGACCGAGCCCGATCGGGCCGCACTGCTCGAGGCCGCGACCAGCGGCGATCCGCGCTTCTTCCTCGGTACCGACAGCGCGCCGCACGCGCAGCACACCAAGGAGAACGCCTGCGGCTGCGCCGGCATGTTCTCGGCGCACGCCGGCATCGAGCTGTACGCCGAGGCCTTCGACAATGCCGGCAGGCTCGCGCGGCTCGAGGGTTTCGCGTCGGACTTCGGCGCGGACTTCTACGGCCTGCCGCGCAACCAGGAGCGCGTGCGCCTGGTGAAGCGCAGCTGGACGCCGCCGGCTAACTACCCGATGGCCGGCACGGACCGGCTGGTACCCATGCGCGCCGGCGAACCCGTCGCCTGGCAGCTCGCCTCGTGATGGACCAGTTCCTGGCACCCCCGGGCGGTGGCTACGGCGGGCCGCCGCACATGAGCCGGCGCTTCCGCGCCTTCCTGCCGGTGGTCATCGACGTCGAGACCGGGGGCTTCAACTGCGCCACCGATGCGCTGCTGGAGATCGCCGCGGTGATGATCGAGTTCGGCCCCGATGGCCGGCTGCATCGCGGCGCCACCCACGGCTTCCACGTGCGTCCCTTCGAGGGCTCCAACATCGAGCCCGCGTC
Source organism: Steroidobacteraceae bacterium (assembly GCA_035701825.1). Taxonomy (GTDB): domain Bacteria; phylum Pseudomonadota; class Gammaproteobacteria; order Steroidobacterales; family Steroidobacteraceae; genus CADEED01. The sequence goes on along the minus strand of DASSRK010000018.1, from coordinate 17,165 downwards.
GCTGGCCGTGAACGGCATCGACCCCTGGCATCCGCTGCGTCCCGCGCTGCCGGAGAAAGACGCGCTCGGGCGCATCTTCACCGAGGTGCGCGCCGCCATGAAGGCGCAGGACTGCCGGCGTGCGATTCTCGTGGGGCACAACGCGGCCTTCGATCTCGGCTTCATCAACGCCGCGGTGACGCGCGCCGAAATCAAGCGCAACCCCTTCCATCCCTTCTCGTGCTTCGACACCGCGACGCTCGCGGGCGCCGCGTTCGGCCAGACCGTGCTGGCCAAGGCCGCGCAGGTGTGCGGCCTGGAGTGGGATTCGAGCAATGCGCACTCCGCCAAGTACGACGCCGAGCGCAGCGCGGACATCTTCTGCGAGGTCTGCAACGCGCTCGACGATGTGTGGCGCCGCGCCGAAGTCCGCGCCCAATCGCTGTGGAGCAGCGAAGCGGTGTCAGGCGGGGAAAGCCGGGATAACGAAAGGTGAGCGCACGATCAGGCGGGACCAGCCGGGTTATCCCGGCTTTCCCCGCCTGACACCACTACGCGCCCGCTTCGCTCAGCAGCTTCTTCAACTCGCCGCTGCGGTGCATGTCGAGCACGATGTCGCAGCCGCCGACCAGCTCGCCGTTCACGTACAGCTGCGGATAGGTGGGCCAGTTCGAAAACTTCTTGAGCGCCTCGCGCAGCTCCGGGTCCTCGAAGATGTTCACCGAGTGGAATTCCGCGCCCGAAGCGCGCAGTGCGGCGACCGCCTGGGCCGAGAATCCGCACTGCGGGAAGTCCGGCGTGCCCTTCATGAACAGCACCGCGGGGCGGGTCGAGATATGAGTCTTGATTCGATTGACGACGTCTTCTGCCACGATCTTTCTCCTGTCCTCGAGCGCCCGGATCACAGCCCATTGCTGCTCGGCGCTCATCGTGCCCCACCCGGCGATCTCGTCGATGGTGCGCAAACATCCCGCACATCGGTTGCCCGGTACGAGCACGCAGACTTTGATGCAGGGAGATGGCGGGCGTTCCATGGTGAGCCGCGCGGAGCGCGTTGAATTATGGGGGCACGTCCCCTATTCTTCAAACCGCTTACCGGGGAGATTAAGACAATGAAAATATTCACGAATCATCGCTTCGCCCTCATCACCGGAATCGTGCTCGCGTTCGTGCTGGCCTTCCTGCTGCACAAGTCGCTGACGCCCGAGGCCGGTTTCAACCACCTCGCGCTCGCCCGCTGGGTGCACATCGTCAGCGGCGTCTTCTGGATCGGTCTCCTCTATTACCTGAACGCGGTGCAAGTGCCCGCGCAGGCGGCCGCCACCGAAGACAAGGGCGGGCCCGGCCCCGCCGCCATCGGCAAGTATGTCGCGCCACGCGCCATGTTCTGGTTCCGCTGGTCGGCGCTCGCCACCTGGGTGGCCGGCGCCTGGCTGTTGTCGGAGCGCTTCCTGCCTGCGTTCACCTTCGGCTACTCGAACGGTTCGCACGACTACAACACCATCGTCATCGGCATCGGCGTGTGGCTCGGCACCATCATGTTCCTGAACGTGTGGGGCGTGATCTGGCCGAACCAGAAGAAGATCCTCGGCTTCAAGCCGGCGACGGACGAAGAGAAGGCCAAGGCGCGCAAGGTCGCCCTGTACGCCTCGCGCACCAACTTCATCCTGTCCATCCCCATGCTGATGTGCATGGCCGCCACGACGCACGGCCTGCCCATCTGACCGGGAAGTTAGACAAGGAAATCATCGCGCGGCAGGTCGCGGCCGCGCTTTCCGAAGACTTGGGCACGGGCGACGTCACCGCCGCCCTCGTCCCTCCCGACCAGCAGGTTCGCGCGCAGATCATCGCGCGCGAACCTGCGATCCTCTGCGGCACGCAGTGGGTCGCCGAAACCTTCCGCCAGCTCGACCCCGCGTTGCACCTCGAGTGGTTTGCCGGCGACGGCGAGCGCGTCGCCGCCGACATGACCGTGCTGCGCGTCACCGGCAAGGCGCGCCCGATCCTCACGGGCGAGCGTACGGCGCTCAACTTCCTGCAGATCCTCTCCGGTACCGCGACTGCCGCGAGCCGTTACGTGGCCGCGGTCGCCGGCACCGGCTGCCGCATCCTCGACACGCGCAAGACGGTCCCGGGATTGCGTCTCGCGCAAAAATACGCGACGCGCTGCGGGGGCGCGCAGAACCATCGCATCGGCCTCTACGACATGGTGCTCATCAAGGAAAACCACATCATCGCCGCCGGTTCGATCGCGGGCGCCATCGCCACCGCGCGCCGGACCTCGCCCGGCATTCCGGTCGAGGTCGAAGTGGAGACCCTGCAGGAATTCGACCAGGCGCTCGCCGCGGGCGCGGACATCATCCTGCTCGACGAGCTGTCGCTCGCCGACATGCGCACCGCGGTGGCGCGCAATCGCGGGCAGGGCGCGAAGGCGAAGCTCGAGGCCTCCGGCGGCGTCACGCTGCAGAACGTGCGCGAGATCGCCGGGACCGGCGTCGATTTCATCTCCATCGGGGGCATCACCAAGCACGTGCTGGCCGTGGACCTTTCCATGCGCTTCGAGTTCGCGGCATGAGGCCCTCACGGCTCGCGCTCCTCGGTGCGTCGCTGGCGCTCGCGGCCTGCGCGCGCCACGACGAGAGCACCCTGCCCGGCACCGTCGAGCGCGATCGCATCGAGCTCGCCGCCGACGCCAACGAATTCATCGTCGGCCTGCCGTTCTCCGAGGGCGCGCGCGTCAAGCCCGGCGACGTGGTCGTGGTGCAGGATCGCGCGCTCACGGCCGCCGAGGTCGAAGCGGCGCGCGCGCAGCTCGCCGAGGCCGAAGCGCGCGTCGAGGAGCTCAAGAACGGTCCGCGCCCGACCACCATCCGCGCCGCGGTGGCGCGCCGCGATGCGGCGCTCGCGCAGCGCGACAACGCGGTGCGCGAGCGCGAGCGCCTGCTCGACCTGGTCAAGCGCAAGCTGGTGAGCCAGTCCGAGGCCGACCGCCAGGTCACCGTCGCCGATTCCGCCGAAGCTGCGCTGCGCGAGGCCGAGGCCGACCTGCGCGAGCTGCAGGAAGGCACGCGCGCCGAACAACTCGCGCAGGCGCGCCAGGCCGCCGACAGCGCGCGCGCCAACCTCGCGGGCCTCGAGACCACGTCTTCGCGACTCGAGGTGCGCGCGCCCATCGACGCCACCATCGACGCGCTGCCCTACAACGTCGGCGAGAAGCCGGCCAAGGGCGCGACGGTCGCGGTGCTGCTCAAGGCGACAGCGCCGTTCGTGCGCATCCACGTGCCCGAGCCGCTGCGCGCGCGCGTGAAAGTCGGCACCACCGCCATCATCCGCGTCGACGGCGTGGCGAAGGAATACACCGGGCAGGTGCGTTTCATCTCGAGCGAGGCGGAGTTCACGCCCTACTACGCGCTCACCGCCGCCGACCGCTCGAAGCTGAGCTTCCGCGCCGAGGTGGCCTTCGACGAGACCGACGCCACCTCGCTGGCCGCCGGCCTGCCGGTGGACGTGGACCTGGAGCTCGGCGCGCCGTGAGCGCCCACGGCGGGCCCGCGATTTCCGCGCGGCAGCTCACCCGCAAGTTCGGCGCCAAGGTCGCGGTCGATCACATCGACCTCGACGTGCCCTCGGGGCGCATCTACGGATTCCTCGGTCCCAACGGCTCCGGCAAGTCGACCACGCTGCGCATGCTGTGCGGCATGCTGTTGCCGAGCGATGGCCACGCCGAAGTATTCGGCCTGTCGGTGGTCAAGGATGCCGAGGCGATCCGCCGCCGCCTCGGCTACATGCCGCAGAAATTCTCGCTGTGGGAAGACCTGACGGTCGACGAGAACCTGCAATTCATTTCCGAGCTGAATGGCCTGAAGGGCGACGTCGCCGGGCGCATCGCCGGGCAGCGCAAGACCTACGATCTCGAGGACCTGCGCAAGCAGCGCGCCGGCACCATGAGCGGCGGACAGAAGCAGCGCCTGGCGCTGGCCGCGGCCACGCTGCATTCGCCCGAGCTGCTGCTGCTGGACGAACCGACCAGCGCGGTCGATCCGCAGAGCCGCCGCGATTTCTGGGAGCGCCTGTTCCAGCTCGCCGACGAAGGCGCCACCATCCTGGTGTCCACGCACTACATGGACGAGGCCGAGCGTTGCCATGGCCTCGCGATCCTCGCCGAGGGCCGGCTCGTTGCCGAGGGCACCCCGCGCGATCTCATGGCGGGCGTCGATGCCGACGTCTACGAAATCGAAGGCGCGGATGGCACGGATGCGCCGCGCCTGATCCGCGAGCTGCCCTGGGTGCAGGGCGCCGCGCAGCTGGGCCTGCGACTGCGCGTGCTGGTGGCGCGCGGCGATGCGCAGGCCGAGCAACGCCTGCGTGCGCTGTTGAAGGAGCACGGCATAGACGCGCAACTCACGCGCACGCACGCCAGCCTCGAGGACGTGTTCGTCGTGGCCACGAGGCGCAACCATGGCGGCTGAGCGCTTCACCGCCGCGCTGCGGCGCATGCGCGCCGTCGCGCTCAAGGAAGTGCGGCAGCTGTCCCGCGACCGGGTGACCTTCGGCATGATCGTGGGCGTGCCGCTGATGCAGATCATGCTGTTCGGCTACGCCATCAACTTCGACGTGCGGAACCTCGCCACCGTGGTGCACGACCAGGCGCACACCGCGATGTCGCGCGAGTTGATCGCCCAGCTCACCGCGACCCAGGTGGTGCACGTGAAGTACACCACCGACTCCTCCGCGGAGCTCGACCAGCTGATGCGCGAAGGACGCGTCAGCATGGCCGTGGTGATCCCGCACGACTTCGAGCGGCGGCTGCAGTCGAACTCGCGCCCGGTGGTGCAGATCCTGGTCGACGGCTCGCAGCCCAGCCTGTCGGGCGTCGCGGCCGGTATTGCCACGTTGCCGCTGCTCACGCGCCACGGCCTCGGGCCCTACTCGGGCGGCGAACGCATGCTGCCGCGGCGCATCGAGGTGCGCACGCTCTACAACCCGGAGAAACGCACCGCCGTGCAGATCGTGCCGGCACTGATCGGCGTGATCCTCTCCATGACCATGGTGCTGTTCACCTCCGGCGCCATCGTGCGCGAACGCGAGCGCGGCAACCTCGAGCTGCTGATCGCGACGCCGCTGAGCTCGCTCGAGCTCATGGTGGGCAAACTACTGCCGTACGTCGGCATCGGCCTGATCCAGACCACCATCATCCTCATCGTGGGCTCGGCGCTGTTCCAGGTGCCGGTGGTCGGCCACCTGCTCGACCTGTACGCCGCGGCGCTGCTGTTCATCATCGCCTCGCTCGGCCTCGGCCTGTTCGTCTCGACACTCGCGCACACGCAGTTCCAGGCCTTCCAGCTCGCCTTCGTGACCATGCTGCCGTCCATCCTGCTGTCCGGCTTCATGTTCCCCTTCGAGGGCATGCCGCGCGTCGCGCAGTGGATCGCGCAGGTCCTGCCGCTCACCCACTTCAACGTGATCATCCGCGGCGTCATGCTGCGCGGCGCCGTGCTGCCGGAGCTGTGGCTGCAGATCGGCAAGCTCGTGCTCTTCATCAGCGTGATGATGCTGATCGCCGTCTCCCGCTTCAAAAAGCGCCTGGATTGAAGACGGTGCCGGAGCATGCATTCCGGCATAACCTTGGCCGCCGACAATCGCTAGACTGTGCCCCTCTCCACGGGGGCCCGCATGAACGCCACGGACCAGTCGTCACGCGCCACGCGTTTTCGCGAATTGCACGCCAGCGGCAGTTTCGTCATCGCCAATGCCTGGGACGGCGGTTCGGCGCGCATCCTCGGCTCGCTCGGCTTCCCCGCGCTGGCCACTTCCAGCGGCGCCGCGGCCGCCACGTTCGGCCGCCTCGACCACGGCATCACGCTGGAAGAGTCACTGGCGAATGCGCGCCTGATCTGCGAATCGACCCACTTGCCGGTGTCGGCCGACCTGGAGAAAGGCTTCGGCGACACGCCCGCCGACACGGCGCGCGCCATCGTGCGCGCCGCCGAGGTCGGCCTGGTCGGCGGCTCCATCGAAGACGCCACCGGCCGCGCCGACGCGCCCATCTTCGATCTCACGCTCGCCGCCGAGCGCGTGGCCGCGGCCGCCGACGCCGCGCGCTCGTTGCCATTCCCCTTCACGCTCACCGCGCGCGCCGAGAACTACCTCAACGGCCGTCCCGATCTCGACGACACCATCCGCCGCCTGCAGGCCTACGAACGCGCCGGCGCCGATGTCCTGTTCGCGCCGGCACTGCCCGACCTCGCGGCGGTGCGCACGGTGTGCGCCTCGGTCGGCAAGCCGGTGAACTTCATGGCGGGCATCCGCGGCAAATCCTTCTCCGTGGCCGAGCTCGCCGCCGCCGGCGTGCGCCGCGTGAGCCTCGCCGGCTCGCTGTACCGCGCGGCCATGACCGGGCTCATCGACGCCGCCAGGGAAGTGCGCGCCACCGGCACGTTCGGCTACCTGGACGAGTCCGTGCCCTCCGCCGAATTCGCTGACTACCTCGAGGGCAAGGCATGAGCGGCTGGAACCGGCGCCAGGTGCTGCAAGGTGGACTCGCGGGCGCCACGCTGGCGGCCGCCCCGGGACTGCCCGCCGCCGGGCGGGACCCGGATTCGCTCGAGGGACTGGCACACGCCAAGGGCATGCATTTCGGCACGGCACTCGGCTCGCGCGCGCTCTCCGACCCCGGCTATCTCGACCTGGTCCGCGCCGAGTGTGGCGTGCTGGTGCCCGAGAACGAGCTCAAGATGCCATTCGTCCAGCCGAAGCCCGGGGAGTTCCACTTCGAGCGCGCCGACGCGCTGCTCGGCTTCGCCGACGCCAACTCCATGGCGATGCGCGGCCATTGTCTGCTGTGGCATCACCCACGCTGGCTGCCGCGGTGGATGGACGACTACGACTTCGGCGCCGAAGCGGCGAAGTCCGCCGGGAAGTTGCTGGTGGACCACATCGCGCACACCGCGACGCACTACGGGCGGCGCATCGGCTCCTGGGACGTCGTCAACGAGGCGGTCGACAACATCACCGGCGAGATGCGCGAGACGCCGCTGTCCAAGGCGATCGGCTCACCCGACGCCGTGCTCGAGATCGCCTTCCACGCCGCGCGCGACGATCTTCCCGAGGCCGAACTCGTCTACAACGACTACATGGGCTGGGAGCCGGAGGACGGGCCGCATCGCGACGGCGTACTGCGGCTGCTCGAGCGCTTCCGCAAGAACAAGGTGCCGGTCAACGCGCTCGGCATCCAGGCACACATCGGCTCGGGCAACCAGGACGGCAATGCGAATCGCAGCTTCGATGTGCGCGACGAGAAGGCCTGGCGCAAATTCCTCGAGGACGTGACCGGCATGGGCTATTCACTGCTCATCACCGAGTTCGACGTGCACGATGCACCGCTGCCCGCGGACTTCGAGCCGCGCGACCAGGCGGTGGCCGCGCTCGGCCGCGCGTTCCTCGACGTGACGCTGTCGTTCACGCAGGTGAACGCGGTGCTGTGCTGGGGCCTCATGGACACGCACAGCTGGTTGCAGTGGCGCAATCCGCGCACCGACGGGCTGCCAAAACGGCCGACACCCTACGACAACCACTACAAACCCAAGCCGCTGCGCGAGGCCATCGCCGCGGCGTTTCGTGCCGCGCCGCCGCGCCGCCCCACCGCCATCGCGGGTATCCCGGCGTGAAGCTCGTGTCCTGCGAAGCGGCGCGCCACTCGGGCGCCATCCTCGCGATCCTCAACGACGCCATCGTCAATTCCACCGCGCTGTACGACTACCAGCCGCGCACGCCGCAGAACATGGTGAACTGGTTCGAAGGCAAGGCGAACGGTCGTTACCCCGTCATCGGCGTCGAGAACGATTCCGGCGAACTCATGGGCTTCGCGAGCTATGGCTCGTTCCGCGGCTGGCCGGCGTACAAGTACACGGTCGAGCACTCCGTGTATGTCGACGCCCGATTTCGCGGCCAGGGCGTGGGCCGCGCGCTGTTGAAGGCGATCATCGCGGCCGCGGAACAACAGGACTACCACGTGATGGTGGGCGGCATCGACGCGGCGAACGCCGTGAGCATCCGCCTGCACCAGAGCCTCGGGTTCCAGTCCTGCGGCATCGTGCGCCACGCGGGATTCAAATTCGGGCGCTGGCTGGACCTGGCGTTCTACCAGCTGATCCTGAAGACACCGGCCGCGCCGGTGGATGGCTGACAACATCGAGGGGGTTCGAGTGAAAACACTGGCCTGGTCGCTGCTCGCCTGCCTGTCGACAATGGCGACCCACGCATTCGCCACGGACGCCGCGCAGTTCTTCTGGTTCGAGTACACCGGGCGCGATCCTGTCTACTCGGCGCCGCTGCCCGCGGGCTCGTTCCACAATCCCATTCTCGCGGGCTACTACCCGGACCCCAGCGTCACGCGCGTCGGCGACAGGTATTACCTGGTGAACTCGACGTTCGCGCACTGGCCGGGGATCCCGATCCACGAGAGCACGGACCTGGTGCACTGGAAGCTCATCGGCCATGCGCTCGGCGATCCGTCCAAGGTGAGCTTCGACGGGCTCGGCACCTCGCGCGGCGTCTTCGCGCCGGCGATCGAGTACCACGAGGGCACGTTCTACGTGATCAACACCCTGGTCGATGCCGGCGGCAATTTCTTCGTGACGGCGAAGAATCCGCGCGGGCCGTGGTCGGACCCGGTCTGGCTCAGGGAAATCGACGGCATCGATCCGTCGTTCTTCTTCGATGCGGACGGCAAGGCCTACATCGTCAACAACGGGCCACCCGAAGGCACGCCACTCTACCAGGGTCATCGCGCCATCTGGATCCAGGAGTTCGACGCAAAGGCGCAGAAGCTGGTGGGACCGCGCAAGGTCATCGTCAACGGGGGCACCGACCTCGCGAAGCAGCCGATCTGGATCGAAGGGCCGCACCTGTATCGCATCAACGGCGCCTACTTCCTGATGTGCGCCGAAGGCGGCACCGAGCGCAACCACTCGGAGGTGATATTCCGCGGCAAGTCGCCGTGGGGACCCTTCGAACCCTATGCCGGCAACCCGATACTCACGCAGCGTGACCTGCCCGCGGATCGGCCGGATCCGGTGACCAACGCGGGTCACGCCGATCTCGTCCAGATGAAGGACGGCAGCTGGTGGGCCGTGTTCCTCGCATCGCAGCCGTACAAGGACTATCTATTCAACACCGGCCGCGAGACCTTCCTGCTGCCGGTGACCTGGAAAGACGGCTGGCCGGTGATCCTCGAGCAGGGAAAGCCCATTCCCACCACGCTGCCCGGCCCGAAGGCCATGAAGAGCGGTTCCACCGCGGATGCGCTCTCGGGAAACTTCACGCGCCGCGACGAGTTCAGGGGGAAGCTCGGCCCCGAGTGGATCCGGGTGCACGTCCCCAGGACCGATCCCGTGCTCATCACTGACACCGGCCTGTTCGTCGCGCCGGTGAAGGGCGCGACGCTCGCCGACAAGCGCAATGCCGGTTTCCTCGCGCGCCGCCAGCAGCACCAGCACTTCGACGCGAGCACCGAGCTGTCGCCCGGCCTCGTGCACGTCGAGGCCGGCCTCGCCGCCTTCCAGAATGAATCGCACTGGTACTTCCTCGGCGTGCGCGGCCGCGATCCGCAAATCGAGTTGTTCGTGGAGCGCGCCGACGGCGGCGACGCCACCGTCATCGCCAGGACAGCCGTGGCCCACCCGGCGAAGCACCGCCTGCGCCTGCGCATCAGCGGCGACGGCGCCAACTACTCCTTCTTCTATGACGCCGGCAACGGCTGGCAGCCACTGCTCGAAAACGACGACGGCAGTTTCCTGTCCACGGAAAAAGCCGGCGGATTCGTCGGTACGGTATTAGGTCCCTACGCCCGCTACGAACGACAGGAATGAACATGCGCTTGAACATTCTCGCCGCGGTCGCCGCCCTGCTCCTTTGCGAAGCCGCGATGGGGCAGCAGGCGCTCCCGGCGAATCCCAACGCCGACAAGCAGGACTGGATCGTGCTGTTCAACGGCAAGGATCTCAGCGGCTGGACGCCGAAGATCGCCGGGCACGAGCTCGGCGACAACTACGGCAACACCTTCCGCGTCGCGGACGGCCTGCTCGAGGTGCGCTACGACAAGGACAAGTACCCGGCCTTCGACAACCGCTTCGGCCACCTCTTCTGGAAGGACCCGTACTCCTATTACAGGCTGGTGGTGGAATACCGCTTCGTCGGCAAGCAGGTGCCGGGCGCGCCCGCGTGGGCGCTGCGCAATTCCGGCGCCATGCTGCATTCGCCCGATCCGCGCACCATGCCGCGCGACCAGGACTTCCCGATCTCCATCGAGGGACAGTTGTTGGGCGGGAACAGCGACGGCAAGCCGCGCCCCACCGCCAACATGTGCAGCCCGGGCACGGAGATCGTGTTCCAGGGAAGGCTCTACCCGGATCACTGCCTCAATTCCGCGTCGCCCACCTTCGACGGCGAGCAGTGGGTGCGCGCCGAGTTCGAAGTGCACGGCTCCGGCACCATCACGCACTACGTGAACGGCCAGAAGGTGCTGGAGTACGAGCAGCCGCAATACGGCGGCGGCGCGGTCGACCACTACAACACCACCACCAAGCTCGACGGAAAACTCATCGACGCCGGCTACATCTCGCTGCAGAGCGAGTCGCACCCGATCGACTTCCGCAAGGTGGAGCTGCTGAATCTCGCCGGCTGCATGGACAAGGCGGCAACCAACTACAAGAGCTACTACCTCAGGCACGTGCCGGGTGACTGCAAGTTCGCCGACGGCGTGAAGCCCGCGATGCGTCGCGCCGGCGAGTACGCGCTGATGGCCGATTCACTGCCGCAGGAAGGCATCCCGAAGGGCGCGCTCGAGGGCCCGTTCGAATTCCACAGCAGGATCATCCCGAATACGGTGCGGCGCTACTGGATCTACGTGCCCGCGCAGTACGACCGCAAGAAGCCGAAGCCCGCCAACCTGCTGGTGTTCCAGGACGGCCAGCGCGCCACCAACCCGAACGGCTCGCTGCGCGTGCCGCAGGTCATGGAGAACCTGATTGGCCAGGGCAAGATGCCGGTGACCATCGGCGTGTTCATCACGCCGGGCAACCTCAGCGGGACCTATCCCGACGATCTCGGCATGAACAATCCGGATCACCGCAAGGAGGAGTACGACGCGCTCAACGACACCTACGCGCGCTTCCTCATCGAGGAGCTGCTGCCCGAGGTGGGTAGCAAGTACAAGCTCACCGACGATCCCGAGAAGCGCGTCATCGGCGGCACCTCGAGCGGCGCCATCTGCGCGTTCACCGTGGCCTGGAACCGGCCTGACTACTTCCGCCGCGTGATCAGCATGATCGGCAGCTACACCTCGATCGGCTACGCACCGGCGGCGGACGGCAAGCCGATGGTCCCTGGCGGCGATCTCTACCCCACGCTGATCCGCAAGAATCCGATCAAGCCGATCCGCATCTACCTGCAGGATGGCGAGCACGACCTGTCGAACGAGCACGGCAACTGGTTCCTCGCCAACCAGCAGATGCTGTCGGCCTTCGAGTACGCCAACGCCACGGCCGACAAGACCGGCAAGCTCGGCGCGCGCTACGAGGTGCGGCATTCCTGGGGGGACGGCGCGCATTCCGACCAGCACGGCGGCGTGCTGCTGCCGGAGATCCTGAAATGGATCTGGACCAACGACTGAGCCTGGCCCTGATGAGACGAGTGGAGTTCGCATTGCGGCCAATGGCGATGCGGACATCGCCGGGCCGGTCGAGAATCAGCGCGCCCGCATGAAAGAAAAGCGCCTCCAGGCCTTCACGCATTCCTCGCCCATCGGGCAGTGGAGCGTGAGCGTCTGGAGGCCGGACCCGCGCCTCGAAGGACTCGTCTCCAGCATGTGGTTCGGCGAGGGCAAGACCGCCTATCAGCGCGACCGCATCCTGCCTTCCGGGCAGAGCCAGTTGCTCATCAACCTCGGGCCCCCGCAATACCGCATCGAGCATGGCCCACCCGAAGCGCGCGTGCCTTTTCGCGATGTCTGGTACTCGGGCCTGCACCAGGGGCCGATCGACACCGAGGCACCGCACGGCAATGCCTTGTTAGGCGTGGCATTCACGGCGCGCGGCACCTTCCCGTGGCTGGGCCAGCCGATGGACCCGCTGTCCGATCGCATCATCGCGCTGGCCGACGCGCTCGGTGACGGCGCGCTGCGCCTGCACGAGCGGCTGTTGAACACGGCATCGCTCGAGGCGCGCTTCCGCTGCGTGGAGCGCTGGCTGATCGCACGGCTCGAGCCGCGGGGCCGCGTGCATTCCGCGGTGAGCTGGGCGGTGGACCGCATCGCAGCCACCGGCGGGCGCGTGCCCGTTGAAACCCTGGCGGCGGAGTCCGGCTTCACGCGCAAGCATCTCGGCAACCTGTTCCGGCAGCAGGTCGGCCTCTCGCCCAAGGCACTGGCGCGCGTGCATCGGTTCCGCGGCGCGATGCAGCTGCTGCATGGCGCGCAGGGCCAGGTGCCGTGGACCGAGCTCGCCGAGCAATGCGGCTTCTACGACCAGGCGCACCTCAGCAACGAATTCCGCCGCTTCACGGGCCTCTCGCCCACCGAACTCGCGCGCCGCGACCGGCCGGACTCCGGCAGCATTGTCCTGCGCTAGGGCGCCAGGGGACATTCCCCATTTCCCATTTCTCCAAGACGCGCGCCCGGCCGCGGCGCAGAATCCCGCCACAACAACAAGAGGAGGCGTCATGCCTGAATTGAACTGGGTGGCGGTGGTCGTCGCGGCGCTGGCGAGTTTCCTGCTCGGGGGGCTGTGGTATTCGCCGGTGCTGTTCGGCAAGGCCTGGCAGCGTGAAGCCGGCCTGACCGACGAGCAGCTCAAGCAAGGCAGCATGGCGAAGATCTTCGGCCTGTCCTTCGTCCTCGGGTTGCTCGCCGCCTGGAACTTCGCGAATTTCCTCGGGCCCCGGCCCAACGTGGTGTTCGGCGCCGGCGTCGGCGCCTCGGCCGGATTGCTGTGGGTCGCCGGCAGCTTCGGCATCAACTATCTATTCGAGCGCAGGAGCCTGAAGCTGTTCCTCATCAACGGCGGCTACCACACGCTGCAGTTCACCCTCATCGGCCTGGTGCTGGCGCTGCTGCCGTGCAAGGACTGCGCGATGGCACCCTGCCCCGCCTGACGCCGCGGGCCGAGGCGGACATCCGGCCGGATCCGCGTGCTAACGTGCGTGCCATGAAGGCACGCACCTCGATCCTCGCACTCCTCGCCCTGCTCGCGGGCTGCAGCCGCGCGCCGGTGCATCCGCCGGCCGAAGTCGCCATCCGCAATGCCGACATCCACACCATGGACCCCGCACGGCCCCACGCCACGGGCCTCGCAGCGCGCGACGGCAAGCTGGTGTACGTCGGCGACGACGCGGGCCTGGACGAGTGGATAGGCAACAACACGCGCGTGATCCACGCCGGCGGGCTCACCGTGCTGCCGGGCCTCATCGACAGCCACATCCATGCGGCCGAGGGCGCGCTGGCGCTCGGCGGCTGCACGCTGCACGGCGCGCAGCTCACCATCGAGCAGGCCGCGGAGCCCATCCGCGCCTGTCTCGCGGCCGACCCGGATTCCACCTGGCTGGTGGTCAACGAGGTCAACCCGGCCGGCTTCAAGGCCACCCACCGGGACCTCGACGCCATCGAGTCGAAACGCGCACTGTTCCTGTGGGGCGCCGATGGCCATACCGCGTGGGTCAATACACGCGGGCTCGAATACGCCGGCATCACGCGCACCACGCCCGATCCGCCCGATGGCCGCATCGAGCGCGACGGCCGCGGCCAGGCCACGGGGTTCCTGGTCGACGGCGCCACCAGCCTGGCGCTCAACGCCATGGAGAAGCCCACGCTCGACAAGCGCCTCGAGGCGTTGCGCCTGGTATTGCCGAGGATGCACGCCGTCGGCATCACCAGCTACCTCGAGGCCAACACCGACGAGCCCACGGTCGACGCCTACGTGGAGCTGGCGAGGCGCCATGAGCTCGATGCGCGGGTCACCGTCGCCTTCGAGAGCAGCGGCAAGAACACGCCGGAGGAATTCGCGCGCCTCGCGGCACTGCGCGCCAGGCTCGCGTCCGAGCCACTGTTCCGCGCCGACTTCATCAAGCTATTCGCCGACGGCGTGGTCGAGTACCCGACGCAGACCGCCGCGCTGCTCGCCCCCTACAACGACGCCCAGGGCAAGCCGGGCAAGTCCACCGGCAAGCTCTATCTCACCCCCGACGAGATGACCGGCTTCGTCGCCGAAGCAGGCAACCACGGCTTCAACATCCACGTGCATGCCATCGGCGACGGCGCGGTGCGCGAAACGCTCGACGCCTTCGCCGCGGCGCGCGCCGCCGGCAGCCGGCAGCTCTTGAGCATCGCCCACCTGCAGCTGGTGGATCCCGCGGACCTGCCGCGCTTCAAGGCGCTCGACGTGATCGCCTCGATGCAGCTGCTCTGGGCGCTGCCCGACAACTACAGCATCGATGCCGTGACCCCCTGGCTCGGCAAGGAACGCATGGATCGCCAGTACCCGGCGCGTTCGCTGGCCAGGGCCGGCGCCACGATTGCTGGAGGCAGTGACTGGGATGTCTCGAGCTTCAACCCGTTCGAAGCCATCGCCACCGCCATGTCGCGCATCAACCCGGATCAGCCGCAGCGCGGTGCGCTGGTCCCGGGCGAAGCGCTGACTCTCGACGAGATGCTGGCGGCCTACACCCTGAACGCCGCGCGGCTCATCGGCCGCGACGCCGAGATCGGTTCGCTGGCCACGGGCAAGGCGGCCGATTTCATCCTGCTGGATCGCACGCTCACCGCCGCCACGCCCGCCGACGAGGTGCGCCGCACGCTTCCCACGCGCGTGTTCTTCGCGGGGCACGAAGTCACGCCCGCCACACCCTGAGCCATCCGCATGGCGCAAGTGAAGATCGAGGTCTAGCTCTTCGCCGGCTGCGCGCCCGGCTCCGGCCGCTGGCGGTTGCTCGAGCGCAGCAGTAGATAGCGCGTGAAGCGCGGGAAGTGCCGCGCCAGGAAGATGAACACCCTGCCGTGGAAGGTGACGATGACCTCGCGTTTGCCGCGCAGGATGCCGTTGACCATGATGCGCGCCGCCCGCGCGGTGGGCATGCGCAACCAGGCCGGGATCGGATCCTTCGCGTCCGGGTGGAAGCCGCCGCGGTTGTCGACGCGCCGGATGTCGGAGTCGACGAAACCGGGCGAGACGAGCGTGCACGTCGCGCCGATGGCATCCAGGTCGCCATGCAGCGATTCCGCCAGCGCGCGCACCGCGAACTTGCTCATGGCGTAGGGCGAGCCGCCCGGCGTCGGCACATAGCCGGCCACCGAGCCCACGATGACGAATCGACCGCGCGTGCGGCGCAGGGCGTCCACCGATTCCAACAGCGTGCGCAGCACGCCGAACACATTGGTCTCGAACTGCCGCCGGTAGTCGGCCAGAGTCAAGGTCTGCGCCTTGCCGACGACGCCGAAGCCGGCGTTGGCGATGACGATGTCGGGGACGATGCCCTGCGCGCCGAGCTCGGCGATGACGCGTGCGATGTCGCCGTCGACGGTCACGTCGCCACGATGCGCGGTTGCCATGCCTCCCGCCGCCACCAGCTCGGCGGCCAGTGCCTCGAGCGCTTCGCGCCGGCGGGCGACCAGCGCCACGCGCATGCCGCGGCCCGCGAACTCCCGCGCCAGGCCGGCGCCGATGCCCGCGGAGGCGCCGGTGATGAGCGCACAGCGCTCCTTGTTGGCTGCTGTCATGGGCGGTTTTCTAACATGGGAGGACGCACGGGTCACTGCTACCATGCTTCGCCGCGCAGTCCCGCGCGTCGCACGCCATGCGTGCCCGGCCCAGGAGGTATGCTCCGGATGAACGACTTGAGGGATCTCATGATCTGGATCGTGCTGGAACTCGCGACGCTGCTGCTGGCGATCGGCATCTTCAACGCCGCGCTCGAGGTGGGCTACCGGCTCGGCGCCCGCAGGCAGGCGCAATCGGACGAACCCGACAGGACACATGCCAACGCCCTGCACGGCGCCGTGCTGGGCCTGCTGGCCCTGCTCCTCGGCTTCACGTTCGCGATGGCCGTGTCCCGCTACGAGAATCGCAAGACCCTGATGGTCGACCAGGCGAACGCCATCGGCAGCGCCTCGCTGCGTGCCAGCCTCCTGCCCGCGCCGCATGCCGAACGCGCCGCCCCGCTGTTCCGCGACTATGTCCAGAGCCGGTTCCTGTACAACGCATCGGTACGCGGTTCGGCCGGCATCGACCAAGCCGAGGCCCGCGCCACGCAGATCGAGAACGAATTGTGGGCCATCTCAAGGGCCGTGCTGGCGGAGGATGCGCGCTCGCAGCCAGGCAGCCTGTACGCCCAGGCATTGAACGACATGTTCGACATCCGGGAAAAGCGGCGCTTCGCACTCGACGATCGCGTGCCATGGGCGGTCACGATCATGTTGTTCGCGGTCTCCATGGCGGCACTGGGGATGGTCGCATACAGCTGCGGCCTGAGCGGCCGCCGGCGCGCCATGGCGAACTTCACGTTCTCGTTCCTGATCGCGCTGGTATTGATCATCATCCTGGACATCGACTCGCCACGCGTCGGCTTCGTCAAGGCCAGCCAGGACAGCCTGGTCCGCCTGCAACAATCACTGGGCCCCGCGCCGAACTGATGAGATCGCTGCGCGAGTACCTGCGGGCGCTGGCTGCACTCGCGCTGCTCGCGATACCGGGGACGGTCGCGCATGCGACCGGCATCAGCATCCTCGACACGGTGCAATCGGCGCAGAGCCAGTACGCCGCACGTCGGCTGCGTGAGGCATGGGCGGATCCCGCCGCCGCGGCCCGCGACCAGGGCGCCGAGATCGAGCTGCGGCTCGATCCAGGGCTGGGCGCGGAAGCGTTCAGCCTCACGCGGACCGGCAAGCGCTGCGTGGTCAGCGGCGGCGACGCGCGCGGGCTCATCTATGGCGCGCTCGACGTGCGCGAGCAATTGCTGCAGGGCACGCCGCTCACGCGAGTCCACGCGGGAACCCACCGGCCCGCGCTCGCCTTCCGCGGCATCAAGTTCAACACGCCGTGGGACTCGTATCGCCCGAGCTCGGCGCTCGACCAGCACTACGCCACGGTGCGCGACCTCGAGTTCTGGGAAGCCTTCCTCGACATGATGGCCGAGAACCG
>DASSRK010000017.1:0-15077 GCA_035701825.1 Steroidobacteraceae bacterium | reverse complement strand
GCCCAATCGAGCGCCTCGAGCTCGCGGACATGCCCGCGCGTCACGAGGAACCGCCGCAGCACCTTGGACGAATCGAGCAACACGAGCACGGCGCTGTCGGCGCGAATGCCCGCGGTGCCGTAGTCACGGGGTCCAAAGCGCTGGTAATTTGCGGACGGCGGCTTGAGCGCGTCGTACTCGCTGCGCAACCGCGTGAGCTCGGCACGCACGGTCGCGGCGTCGGCGCCCGGCGCACCGCCGAGATCGGCCGCGGCCAGCATGTTCTCGCGCACCGCGATTTCGGCGGCGACGGTGCGCAGCGGTGAACCGGCATCGCCATCACCCGCCAACACTCGCGCCTCCGCCGTCTCGTGGACCAGGCCCGCACGCGCCTCATCCGCCGCGGCGAAGATCTCGTTCAGCAACGCGGCGCGACGCTTGGCATCGGCGGCCCTGCTGCGAATTTCGTCCAGGAGATCCACGCGCAGCTCATACGCGGCGCGGTAAGCCGCGGTCAGGCTGGTGCGCAGCGAGGGATTGGCGACGGCGAGCCGCAACGACCTCAGCTGGTCGAGCGCCTGGCCGTTCAACGCGAGCGCTTCGTCGAGCTTCCCGCGGAGATATTCAACGCGCGCGAGCGCGTCGATGCGTTCGATCTCGAACTCGGGCGCGCCCACCGCCGCGAATACGCCCTTCAACCCCTGCAGTCGCTCGCGTGCGTTCTCCAATTCACCCGCCGCGATCGCCGTGCGAATCGACTCGAGCTCCACGAGCAGCTGCTGGATCTCCGAAGCGCCGCCGATCAGCTTGCGTGCCGACTCGACTTCGACGCGCGCACCCTTCGCATCGCCGGCCGCCAACGCGTCGCGCGCCAATTCGAGATGAGCGCGCAGGCGCATGGTGTCGTTGCTGGAACGCTGCAACGCTTCGCGATGCGACGCAGTGGCGGCAATCGGATCGCCGAGCGCGCGCTGTGCATTGCCGGCGAGCAGCAGGCTGGTGAGCTCCACGGCTTCACCACCCGGTCCCGCGTCTCCCGCGCGCTTCCGCAGCATCGATGCCGATTGCCTGGCGTAATCGAGCGACGCCGCCGGCACGCCGATGCGCATGTAAGTCATCGACAGCGCATTGAGGCTGTGCGCCATCCCGCCGAAATCCGCGAACTGCTCGTGGATCTTCCACGCGCGCAGCAGCTGCGGGATCGCATTGTTGAAGTCACCCGCCGCGCTATGCATCGCGCCGCTGTTGTCGAGGATGTCCGCCAGCGCCGGCGTCGCCGCATCCGGCGGATATTGTGCGATCGTGCGCGCAAAGGCCGCGGCCGCCGTCTTGTAGTCCGTCGCCTGGTTCCGCACGAAGGCGAGGTTGGCCTCGGCGCGCGTGACGCCGGCGGCCTCGCCTTCGCTCTCGTAGAATTGCCTGGCAGCCGAAAACGACTGCAGCGCCTCCTGGAAGCGGCCTAACAGGAAGTAGTTATAGCCGATGTGCCCGCGCGCCTCGGCGGAGAAGTAGGGTTCGCCCGCGGCGTCGAAGGTGGCGACTGCCTTTTCCAGGTCCTTGTCCATGACCGCGAGCGCCGCGAGGCGGTCGCCGAGCTTGCCGCCCTGGTCATCCAGACCGGCATCCACGAGCTCCCAACGCGGCACGGAGACCTGCATCGAAGCCAGCGCCGCGCCAAAGCTGTCGCCCGTCGCCATGAAATGCTCGCGCGCCTTGAGTCCCATCGCCACCGCGTCGGTGTATCGCGAGGTCTGTCGCACCAGCATCCACCCGGCCTGCAGGAAGCTCTCGCCCGCGCGATTGTGGTTCCCGAGCTGCGCCCAGATTTCCGCGGCATGCCGATACTTCTCGGCCTGTTGCTCCGCCTGTTCCTGCACCTGCGCCGTGGACATGCCATTGCCCGCCTGCGGCAGCGCCAGTGCCCCCTCGCTCTGCGTGCACTCGGCGCGCACCCAGTTCTCGTCGCCCAACGAGCGACTGCCGTCGAGCGAGCGCACGTGCACGTCGACCCGTGCACCGGGCTTGGTTGACGCGTCCGTGCTCGAGATCGTGATCGAGAGCGTGCCCGGTTCGGTGTACACGCACACCCGTTCGGGCGCCGCGCGTCGCGCCGGGCCATCCCATTCGCCTAACGACTTGCCATCGGCAGCCAGCGCGATCCGCACGTCCGCGGTGTCCTGTGACACTTCGATGAAGCGGTAACCGCGCGCGTCGAAGGGCAGGTCCAGCGTCTTTCCGGCCTGGAGCTCCGCCGCGGGCACGGTGCTTTCGAGCACCAGGTCCGGGTCGTAGTTGCCGCCGTGGCGTCCGCAACCCACCAAGGCGCACGCCACCAACCATATAAAAGAGCGCCCGATGACCATTTCTTCTTCTGAGTCCTGTCTCGGGCCGCAATCTATCGCAAACACCTGATCCGCGCCGGCCCCGAATTCCGCTCAACCCCATGAGACCCCCAATTTCCTCATGGAGAACTGTCGTGAACCGGAATCCGCTCCTGTACTTGCTGGCGCTCGCGGGCGCTGCTTCGCTCGCGGGGCCTGCCTCGGCAGGGCCCGTGGCCTACAAATCCGACTACCTTCCGCTCGAAAAGAACCTGGCCTTCGAACTGGACGCGCCGGGCGCGGTGCGCGCCAACGTGCAGGTGTATGCCAAGGACCTGGGCGAGGGCCTGAAATTCGAGCTCACGCCCGACGGGCACGGCCTGATCACGGGCGGCGTCTACGCGCCACCGGGCGACGCACGCCAGGTGACGGTCGTCGCCTTCGATGAGAAAGGCGAGGCTATCTACCGGGGCGATACCGTCGTCAACATCGGCAAGGAGCTGACGGCCGAGTTCGACGTGCCGCTCAAAGGCGGCGATCTCGAGGATCCGCTGGAGGCGCGCTTCGGTTCGCAGCTCCTGACCGCCGGCATCGTCGCGTCAACGGACGAGCTGACCAAGGTCCAGCTCACGCTCAAGGACCCGCTCGGCACCAACCTGCCGTACAAGCCCGATGACATCTTCTGGGAGCTGCCGGAAGGCTTCCCCGAGATCAAGTACTCCTGCTTCGGCGAAGCGGCCTGCATCCTCGAGTGGAAGCCGACGCTCGAGCAGCAGACTATCTACTTCTGCCTGAAGCTGAAGCCGCAGCCCTGCGTCAAGCACATTCCCGACCTCACCGGTCCGTATCGCTACGTGGCCACGGGCCGGGCGCACACCTGCGCGATCACCAAGCACGATGACATCTTCTGCTGGGGCGACAACCAGGACGGCCAGCTCGGTGCGCCGACCACCCAGACCTGCCAGTTCAGCGACTGCAGCCTGGTGCCGATCGCCATCCAGTGCCCGGCGGGCGAGGCGTGCAAGTGGCGCGCGCTGGCCGCGGGCTGGAATCACACCTGCGCGGTGGACACCAATGGCAAGGCCTGGTGCTGGGGCGAGGATGGCAATTTCGCCACCGGCGAATGGTCCCAGGGCAAGCTGCCGAAGCACGCACTGCGCCAGATACCGGCGCGGACGTTCCTCGGAGCCACGGCCAACTTCGTCGCGATCGACACCAACATCGGCCACACCTGCGCACTCACCTCCGCGCAGGACCTGTTCTGCTGGGGTGACAACAGCCGCGGCGAGCTGGGCTGGCCCAACACCATCGTCCAGGGCACGCCCACGGCGACGATGATCGCCAACGGCAACAAGTACCAGTCGATCGTCACCGGCGACATGCACAGCTGCGCGATCCAGGTGAACGGCCTGCTCGACTGCTGGGGCGACAACAGCCAGTTCCAGCTCACCGGCAATGCAAACTCGGCCATCTTCATCACGGTGAATTCCAAGATCCCGCTGCTCACCGGCAAGACGGTGCGGCGCGTCGCCGCGGGGCAAGCCGCCACCTGCGCGGAGAACTCGGACGACAACACGGTGTGCTGGGGCAAGCCGACGTTCGGTGGCTCGAGCTCACTGAGCAACCCCGGCTTCATCGCGTTGGCCGGATCCTCGTCGACCAGCCTCGCGACCGAGGTCCACGACTGCGGCCTGGGTTTCCAGAATTGCTCGCACACCTGCCTCACCGATTCCGGCGGCGACCTGTTCTGCCGCAACTGGGTGCGCAACGTGACCCCGGGCCAGCTCGGCAAGATGATCAAGCCGTGGCCGGACTTCGGCGTCGACTACACGCAGGTGGACGTGGGCCAGACTCACGCCTGCGCGGTCACGGACCAGCACGACATCTGGTGCTGGGGCATGAACGACTTCGGCCAGTTCGGGACCGGCGTGATGTCGAGCAACATGACCTTCGAGCCACGGGTGCGTACGAATCGCTGACTCCGGACGATCGTAAGCCGCGGACGAGGCAGCGCGCACTGCGCTCGTCCGCGGCTTCGTTTTTGGCGCCAATGGCCCAGGTAAAGCTTTCCGACACGCCGCTTGCCGGCATCGCCGCTTGGTAAATCCCGGCTAGTTAGCTTGTAATTCCGATTCGCACTCGCCGGAAGTTTGTTAGCCGGGCGCGCGCCCGGGCGGCGACACGTGGCCCGGAAATTGCTCCTTCCCGCGCGTGACACAGGCGTGCTCGCGCGTCCCGGCAGGGAGCCCCCATGAATGCCCGATAGTTCTGCCTCGGCGCCGTCGCGGCGTCGGCGCCGTCCTTCACCCGGACGGCGATTCCGACGACACGAGCGTCGCGGCGCGGTTCGTTTCACTGGTCAATTCAAATCCAAACAAGGAAATTCCATGAAGCTGCTTTTCTTCGGCCTCGCCGCGCTCGCGGCGTCGGCTTCGACAATCGCGCAGACCGCCCCGGCGGCGCCCAGCCTGACCGCGGGCGCGGCTTTCAAGGGTCTGCAATTCGACTGGGATCCCGTGGCGGGCGCGAGCTGGTATCAGCTCGAGCTACGCGCGCACCGTACCGGCGCCTTCGTCCAGCAGGGTGATGACCTGCCGTCGAGCGTCACCTCGCTCACGTGGACGTTGCCCCTGCACCTGTTCGACTGGACTTACGCTCGCTACCGGCTCGGCGCCTGCAACAGCGCGGGCTGCACCTACTCGGACGAGGTGTCGGTTTCCGATCTGCGCACACTCGCGGTGGGTTACTTCAAGGCACTGACGAACAAGACCAACTCGCGTTTTGGCAACGACACGGACCTTTCGCCCGATGGCAGGAATTTCGTCGTCGCGGCGCCGCTCGATGACTCCGTCATCAATGGCACGACCTATCACACTGGATCGATATCGGTGTTCCGGCGGAAGGCGAACGGGGTGTGGGGTCAGCGCGCACGCCTGGTGCCCACGGTTCCTCCCCACCTCGAAGGACTCGGCGACACGCGCGTGGCTATCAGTGCCGATGGAGACACCGTGGCCTACGCCCAGCCCAACTTCGCCCACGTGCAGAACGACGAGAATCCCGGCGAGGTCTTCGTGTTCCATTTCGACGGCACCTCGAAGTGGATCCGCACGCGGATTCCACGGCCCGAAGTCGGCACGTTTGGCGACTGGGTCGGAATCAATGACGCGGGCAATACGCTCGCGGTCGGCGTGCAGTACAGCAACACCACGCGGGTCGCCATCTACAGGCTCGTCAGCGGCGCATGGCAGAACGTTCGCAATATCCCCAGGGGCGGGCAGGACTGCCGCAAGGGGGTCCTCAGCCGCGACGGCTCGACCGTCGCGGAATCGTGCTTCATACGTGTCTCGTCCAGCAGCCCCACCTACACGGCGGTGCGCGTCTTCTCGGGTCCCAACTGGACCACGCTCACCGAGCTGCCGATGACGTTGCCGGACGCGAGCCCCGGCGCGTACATCGGCATGCAGGGCATCGGCATCGACAGCAACGGGTCCACGATCGCGGCGCAGATCTACGAGGATGACGTCGAGACCACCGGCGGACCGTCGCAGGTGAACGTCTTCAAACGCGGCAGCTCGGGTTACACGCAGGTGGCCGAGCTCAAGCCGGGGGCATGGCGTGACGGCAACCAGAAATGGAGATACGGGCTCGCCATTTCCGTGAGCGGCGACGGCAGCACCCTCGTGGTCGGCGACGTCACCGACAACGGCTTCGGGACGGGCCCGCGGGCGGCGCCGCTCAATCCCACGACCACGCCCACCGGCGCCGCGTACGTCTACCGGTTGAAGGACTCCGCCTGGGTGCTCGCGAACATGGTCAAGCCTAACAAGCCGGTCGCCGGGGAGCTCGCCTTTGGCCGCGACGTGTCGCTCGACGGAACCGGCAAGACGCTGATCCTCGGCCAGGAATCCGAGAACAGCAACGCGCATGGCATCGGCGGCGACTGGACGAATACGGATTCCCCGTTTTCGGGAGCCGTCTGGATGTATTGATTTGTCGGCCGAATCCGGCATCGAGAACGCCCCGCGAGGGGCGTTCTCTTTTCGGCGCCGCACCCGCACGAGGAAAACGGACTAGTTAGATTGTAAAAAGCAGACCGTTGCGATCCGTTGGGTTCATCCGGGCGGGCGGAAGCGACGATTGCCCTTGGCCCGGAAATTGCTCCTGTCCCCTGACCCGCACATTCCGTGCGATCCCGTCGGGAGCTCCATGAAAGTCCTATATTTGTGTGTCGCCGCGCTCGCCGCGTCGGCGCCTTCCTTCACGCAGGCGGCCGTCCCCACCGCGCCCAGCCTCACGGCGGGCGCGCAGTTCAAGGGACTGCAATTCGACTGGGATGCCGTTTCCGGCGCGAGCTGGTACCAGCTGGAGTTGCGCGCACACCGGACCGGCGCCTTCGTGCAGCAGGGCGATGACTTCCCGGCGTCGACCACGTCGGCGCGCATCACCTTCCCGCTGCACCTGTTCGACTGGACCTACGCACGCTACCGCCTGGCCGCGTGCAACAGCGACGGTTGTTCGTACTCACCCGAGGTGTCGGTATCCGATCTGCGCCTCGACGCGGTCGGATATTTCAAGACCTACCTGACGGCGAGCAATCATCAGTTCGGCAAGGATGCCGACATTTCTTCCGATGGCCTCAACTTCGTCGCGACCGCCCCGGGCGAAACCATCTACGCGGGCACGACCCAGAATGTCGGCGGCGTGATCTATGTCTACGGCAAGGTCCCCGGCAGCGGCTGGCAACGGCGCGCGCGCCTGCAGCCGACCATCGCCCCGTGGCCTGGCTACGCGAGCGACCCGGAAGACCACCAGCAAATGGCCGTCAGCATCAGCGGTGACGGCAACATGGTGGCGCTCGGCAAGCCTTACTACTTCAAGGAGGAATTCGACAACACCGCGGGCGAGGTGTGGATCTTCCGGTACAACGGATCGGCCTGGGTGCGCACGCGCCTGGCGCGCCCGGCTACCGGCTTCGCATTCGGATCCACGGTGAGTCTCAATGATGCCGGCGACCTGCTGGCCGTGACCTATGGCGGCAGCGAAGTGGAGCTCTACCGACTGGTCAGCGGTAGCTGGCAGCACGTGCACACCATCGACAGCTCGGACCCCAATGGCCGTCCCGACTCGTGCGGCGCCACCGCGCTCAGCCTGGATGGTTCCACCATCGCCCAGGCGTGCATCCAGCCCAAGACCTCGACGCTGCCGGCGCGCGACTTCATCCGCGTGTTTTCGGGCGCCAACTGGCAAACGCGCGCCGAGATCCCGGTGACCCTGCCGGTGAAGAGCGGCTCGGGGTCCTACTCGCATGCGAGCATCGGCATCGATCGCAGCGGCTCGACGATCGCCGAGCAGGTGGCCATCCCGCCGGGCCTCATCGGCAACGAGGCGGACTGGTCGGAAGTGCAGGTGTTCCATCGCAGCGGCAGTGCCTGGAGCAAGGCGGCTTCGCTGCAACCAGGCGCGTGGCGCAATGATCCGGCCCACCTGTTCCACTATGGCCTCGAGCTCTCGGTCAGCGGCGACGGCTCGACCATCGCGGTCGCCGACGACGCCGACAATGGTTGGGGGAAGGGTGTGCGGGCGGCGCCGCTGAATCCGACCGACAGCGGCACCGGCGGCGCGGCGTACATCTATCGCCTCAGCGGCACGTGGAAGCTGGCCAACATGGTCAAGCCTAACTACCTGCTGCTCACGCCGCGGCCGAGGCTCAGCAACAACGGCAAGACGCTCATCATCGGCAGCCCCGGCGACGGCAGCCGGGCGATCGGCGTCGGCGGCGACTGGCACAACAACGACCGGCCGGGATCGGGAGCGGTCTGGCTGTACTGATCCATCGATCGGGGCCGTTCCGCCATCGGGCGGAGCGGCCCCGGTCGCCGTCTTTACAAAACTTTACACGGCCGCGAAACGCGGGCAACGCCGCGCGCCCAGCATGACTCCATCGCAACCCCCGAGGAGTCACGCCATGTCCGAGATCCGCAAGACCCGTCCCTACAAGTTGATCGCCATCGCCGCCACGGCACTGCTCGCCATCGGTGGCGCCATCGCCTACGCCCACCAGGCCCAGGGCATGCACCACGGCATGCACGGCGGCATGATGAGCGAGCAGGGCATGGAAATGCACCTCGACCACGTGCAGGCCATGCTCGGCAAGATCGGCGCGAACGACGCGCAGAAAAAGCAGATCGACGGCATCCTGCGCGCAGGATTCACCGACCTGAAGGCCGCGCACGAAGCGCATCACCAGGCCTTCGAGCAGGCGCACGAGCTGCTGACGGCGCCGACCATCGATCGCGCCAGGCTCGAGTCGCTGCGCGCCGAGCAGATCAAGTCGCTCGACGCGGCCTCGCAGCGCCTGGTGACCGCCATCGCGGATGCCGCCGAGGTGCTGAGCCCGGAGCAGCGCGCCGCGCTCGCCGAGGAGATCCGCAAGCACCACGGCGGCTAGCAGCCGGGGCCGCGCCTGTCGCATGATGCGCGCCGGATGAGCGCGCACCGCGTCCTGCTGGTCGAAGACGACGCCCGCCTCGCCACGATGGTCTCGGACTATCTGGGTGAGGCGGGTTTTCGCGTCACGCGCGCCGCGACCGGTGCGGCGGCGATGCAGCTCGCCGGCGCGGAAGCCTTCGACGCGATGATCCTCGACCTGATGCTGCCGGACGCGGATGGCCTCGACATCTGCCGCAAACTGCGTGCGAAATCCGACCTCCCGGTGCTGATGCTCACCGCGCGCGGCGATCCGCTCGACCGGGTGGTGGGTCTCGAGCTCGGCGCGGACGACTATCTACCCAAGCCCTTCGAGCCGCGCGAGCTGCTGGCGCGGCTGCGCGCGATCCTGCGGCGCCGCAACGCGCCCGGCGATCCGCAGCTGCTGCGCTTCGGCCGGCTGGAGATCGACAAGGGCGCGCGCGAGGTGCGCCTCGACGGGCAGCGCAAGACGCTCACCGGTCACCAGTTCGCGCTGCTGCTGGCGCTGGCCGAGCGCGCGGGCCGCGTGTTGTCGCGCGAGGCGCTGATGGATCTCACCCGGGGCGCGGCGCTCGACGACTTCGACCGCTCGATCGACGTGCACATCTCGCGGCTGCGTGCCGCCATCGAGGACGACCCCAGGCGCCCACGCCGCATCCTGACGCTGCGCGGCGCGGGTTACGTGTTCGCGCGGGAGCAGGATCGCTAGATGCGCCGCCTGCACCTCAGGCTCTACCTCGCCATCGTCGGCACGTTGCTGGTATTCCTCGGCTCCATCGCGGTCGTGTGGCACATCGTGTCGACGCCGATGGGGGCGGTGTGGGGCGTCGAGTCGGCGACTTACATGAGCGCTAACCTCATGAAGAACGCTCATGACCGCGCCGCCGAGCAGCGCATCGTCGATGCGCTGGCCGGCCAGCTGCACGCCGACGTGGCGGTGCTCGGCGGCGATGGCGCGCCCGCGGGACCGAGCCACGGCCACGCCTTCGACTCGCTGCAGGCCCGGCGCAACTTCGAAGGCTGGCAGCTCCAGCGTCAACCTACCTTCGGAGTGCGGCTGGAAGATGGCCGCATGCTCGCGGTCCATCCGCGCCATCGCTTCCTGCTGCACGGGCTGCACGTGGTGCTGATCCTGACGGCCGTGGCCGCGGTGCTCGCGCTGCTCACCTATCCGATCGCCCGTGGCATCACGGCGCGCCTCGGCCGTCTGCAGCAGGGCGTGCTGAACTTCGGCGCCGGCGACCTCACCGCGCGCGTCGCGGTCGAGGGGCACGATGAAGTCGCGGCGCTCGCCAACAGCTTCAATGATTCCGCCGCGCGCGTGGAACAACTGGTGCGCGCCAACCAGATGCTGCTGGCCAATTGCTCGCACGAGCTGCGCACCCCGCTGGCGCGCCTGCGCCTGGCCGCGGAACGCGTCGGCGGCGGTGACCGCGGGGCACTGGCCGAGCTGACCCGCAACATCGGCGAGCTCGACGTGCTCATCGGCGAGCTGCTGCTGTCGAGCCGGCTCGACGTCGCCAGGCAGCTGGAACGCAAGGAGCCCGTCGAACTGCTCGCCTTGGCCGCGGAGGAGGCGGCGCACTTCGATCGCGAAGCTTCGGGCGAGCCGGTTACCGTCCAGGGCGACCCGCTGCTGCTGCGCCGACTGGTCCGCAACCTGCTCGAGAATGCGCGGGCGCACGCCGGCGGGGCCAGCGAAATCCAGGTCAACCCAGTCGGCGCGACCGCGCAGCTCGTCGTCGAAGACCATGGGCCCGGGATACCACCGGAAGATCGCGAGAAGATCTTCGAGCCCTTCTATCGGCGCGAGTCCAGCGGCTCGACGGGCGCCGGGCTCGGGCTTTCCATCGTGCGCCAGATTGCACGCATGCACGGCGGCGAGGTCGCGTATTCGCCGCGCGAAGCCAGCGGCAGCCGGTTCGTGGTTACTTTGCCTGCGGGATAGCGGGCGCGAGCGCCGTTAGTGGGAGAAAACGCCCCGACGCGACACATTCACCATCATGGACGAAGCCGCGCGCCGCGCCCGCAACTCCCAGCGCCTCGAGGAGCTCGACCCGGTGTTCGCCGGGCGCGTGGCCACGATCATCGGCAAGCTCGAAAAGGAAGGGTATCGGCCGCGCATCCAGGACGCGTGGCGTTCCCCGGAAAGCCAGCTGCTGGCATTCAGTAGCGGGCACAGCCTGCTGCGTTTCGGCTTTCACAACGTGACCGGCCCAGGCGGCGAGAAGCAGTCGCTGGCCGTCGACCTTCTGGACGATGATTTCCCGCTGAATTCACGCGGCGACTACCTGCTGCGGCTGGCGGCGATCGCGCTCGAACACACCTGCCGGACCGGAATCCTCTGGGGCTTGCCGCCGGCGTTGCGCGAGGCGGTGCGCAGCGCCATCGACCGTCGCGAGTGGAATGCCCGCCTGAAGCTCGGGTGGGATCCGACGCACATCGAGCCCACCGACGTGACGCTGGAAGACGCCCGCAATGGCGCCCGGCCCGTCGCGGTGGCGAAAGCGCCGGGGAAGAAAAAGAAGCGCGCGGCGCCACGCCGCAAGGCCGCCAGGCGCCGCGCCGCGCGCGGCAAATGACCGCGCACTCGTTTCGCGTGAGTCCTGTCAGCGGCAGGGTGCGAGCAGCACCTGCCACACTTCGAGCTTGCGCGCGCGGAACGCGGCGGCGCTGACACTCAGGTAGTAGAGCCACATGCGTTGGAAGCGTTCTCCGTAGCGCGCGGCCAGCCGCCACCACGACCGCTCGAAGTTCGCGCGCCAGGCGAGCAGCGTGCGCTCGTAGTGCATGCCGATGTTCTGCCAACCGCGGATCGAGAAAATGCCCTGGATCGCGCGCTCGATCTGCGGCCGCGACGGGATCATCGAGTTCGGGAAGATATGGCGGTCGATCCACGGATCGGTGTGATTGGTCGAATGCCGGTGGCCGATCGTGTGCAGCAGGAAGCGCCCGGGCTGGCGCATGCAGCGGCGCGCGACTCGCATGAACTTCCGGTAGTTGCGCACGCCGACGTGCTCGAACATGCCGATCGAGAACACGTGGTCGAAATCGCCGTGCGTCTCGCGATAGTCCTGCAGGCGGATCTCGACGGGGAGGCCGCGGCAGTTCGCGCGCGCGTACTCGGCCTGTTCCCGGGACACCGTGACGCCTTCGCCGGCGAGCCCGAAGCGCTCGGCCGCGAACTTGAGGGCGCCACCCCAGCCACAGCCGAGGTCGAGCACGTGTTGGCCGGGGCGTGAGCCGAGCTTGCCGAGCGTGAGCTCGAGCTTGGACTCCTGCGCGTCGTCGAGGGTGTGGGCGTTTTGCCAGTACGCGCAGCTGTACATCATCCGGCGGTCGAGCATGCACTCGTAGAGGTCGTTGCCCAGGTCGTAGTGCTGCTCACCGACCTGGAACGCGCGCGCGCCGCGCTGCTGGTTGGCGATGACGGCGATCAGCCAGGCCAGCGCATTCCGCCAATGGGATACCCGCGATTCGAGGTCCGCCGTGAGCACGCGATAGAGGAATCCGTCGAGATCGCGCGCATCCCACCAGCCATCCATGTACGAGTCGCCCAGTCCGAGCGAGCCGTCCGCGAGCACGCGGGCAAAGAAACGCGGATCGTGCACCTGGATATCCCAGGCGTTGGGTCCATCGACCGTGACACCGCCGAGCGCGAGCAACCGAACGACACGTTCGCGCAGGCGGCTCACGCGACCGGGATGCGCGTGGAGTGCGGCGCCGAGTTTCATGTTGCCAGTATCGGGCGTGTTCCCGCGCGCGACGGCCAGCGTGCGGCACTGCGACACGTAGGCATGGGGAACCTCCGCGCGTCGGGCGGCTACTCACGCACCGCCCACTCCATAACAACTCGGGAGCATTTCAAATGAAGGTAAGACATTTCCTCGCGGCCGCCGGACTGGTCGCCGCGGGCACGGCTTTCGCCCACGGCCAGGGCAGCGTCCTGTTCAAGTTCGACGGCGGAACCGGCGTGCAGGTGTTCCGCAGCGCCGGCGGTGTCCCGACGTTGAACGTGGTCGCCGGAGTCAATCCGGGCGGCGCACCCTGGCTGATCCGTTCCTTCGATGCCGTGATCCGGAAGAACGGCGACATCCGCGCCCACGGGGAGGGCGTGCTGCTGGCGGGCGCCGACGGCCTGGGAACGCGTGGCGGCCCGCGCCAGGTGATCATCTCGTTGTTCTGCCGTAACGCGGCGGTGCCGCCGGCCGTGTCCGGCTCGCTGCAGACCACGCCGTTCAACTCCGATCCCGTGGATCTCGACGAGGATGGCGATTTCGACGTGCGCGGCAAGCTGACCGACGCCAACGGCGCGACCCCGCCGCTGACCTGCGGCGACACCATCGACAATCGCCCGGTGCTGCTGATCCGCGCGGTGACGCCCGCCAACCCGACCACGGGTGCGCCGGCCACGCCGGGTGCCTGGTTCGCCGCCGGCCTGCTCGAAGACAAGCACCATGGCGACGGCGGCCACGGCAACGGCAACGGCGACTACTGACAGACTAGTTAGACCCCGGCGGTGCCGGCGGCAGGGAAGCCGCCGGCGCCTTTTTCAATCCGCACTTACCGAAGCCGCGCGCGAGTTGGGGGCGCAGGCTGACAGGCCGGGGGGACCTGGGGCCTATGGCTTCGCGCGCCGGCCCCTCGTAGCTTTGCCGCATGAACGCGGTTCTCCAGCAGGCGCTGCGCGGCGGATGGTTCACGGACGAATCGCTCTCACCTGAAAGCAGCCGCGTCCTGCCGTCGGGGAACCGCATGCCGCTGCTCGGCCTGGGAACGCTCAAGCTCACGCACCACACCGTCGCGACCATCTGCCACGCCTTCGAGGCGGGGTTCCGGATGGTCGACACCGCACCCGAGTACCACACGCAGCGCGGCATCGGGGACGCCATCCGCGCCTGCGGGTTCGATCGCGACGACATCTTCGTGATCACCAGGATCGAGCCGAACGACGATGCGTACGCGGCCGTCCATCGCAGTCTCGGGCAGCTGCGGCTCGAGTACATCGACCTGGTGCTGGTCAACTCGGCCTCGACGCACGACTCCGGCGAGCTGGCCTGGCACGGCCTGCGCCGCGCCAAGCGTGATGGCCTGGCGCACGACATCGGCGTATCGAACTACTCGATCGAGCACGTCGAGGAGCTGGTGTATCGCACCGGCGAGATGCCGGCGGTGAACCAGATCGAGTGGAGCCCCTTCGGGCACAGTCCGCGCATGCTGGATTTCTGCCGCGACAACGGCATCGTCATCCAGTCCTCGAGCCCGCTGACCCGCGGCGCGCGGCTCAACGACGACAAGATCGGCACGATGGCGGCGCGCTACGGCAAGACGCCCGCGCAGCTGCTGCTGCGCTGGAACCTGCAGCTCGGCGCGGTGCCGCTGCCCAAGGCGAACCTGCCCGAGCACCTGCGCGACAACCTGCACGTGTTCGATTTCGAGATCAGCAGCCAGGACATGCTGAGGCTCAACGGCCTGAACGAGCACTTCTCGGCGCTCGACCGGCTGCAGTACGTGTGAAAGTGGGCGCGCCGTCGCGCGACGGCGCGCCCCGCCTGCTCAATGGCTCATCTTGTAATAGTCGTTGGCGCGCGTGGCGTAGGTGGCGGCGCCATCGCTGCGCGTCAGCTTGTCGATGGAGTCCGCGGGCGCGGCTTGCAGCTGTTCCTTGGTGAACGGCACGACGTAGCTGTCTTCGCTCTCGACGTAGTCGAGCGCCGACCACGGTACCGGGTGGAACTTCTCGTTCATGCCGAGGAACCCGCCGAAGCCGACCACGGCGAAGATGATGTTGTTCGAAGTCTTGTCGAGCACGATGTCCTCGACCTGGCCGATCTTCTGGCCCGCCGAATTCTTCACGGCGGTGCCAATCACCTTCTTCGCACGGATCGCGGAGGTATGGCCGGATGCGGTTGTCATGAGAGCTCCTTTCTGTCTTTGACTGGACGCCCAGCGTACGGGCGCGCACCGCGCGTGCTGCATAGGAGGATTCCGCGCGCGACTGTCAGTGCAGCCGAACGATGCCCGCTGGCGCGCGCCGTGGCATGGAACCTGCACCCCGCTTTCCAGGGATCAACGCAATGCACACGAGGAGATGAGCCATGGGTACCTGTGAAGTCTGCGGCAACCAGTACGACAAGGCGTTCGAGGTGAGGCTGGCCAACGGCGAACGGCACGTGTTCGACAGCTTCGAGTGCGCCATCCACGCGGTGGCGCCGAGGTGCAGTCATTGCGGCTGCCACATCGTCGGCCACGGCATGGAGGCCAACGGCGAGTTCTTCTGCTGCGCGCATTGCGCCGGGCACCACGGTT
>DASSRK010000016.1:0-7322 GCA_035701825.1 Steroidobacteraceae bacterium | reverse complement strand
GCCGGCCTCGAAGCCGATCGTCGCGTCTTCGATCATGCCGTCGAACACCCAGCTGTCCTCGAGCTCGTCGCTCGGCTGGTGGTACACGTGCTCGGTCCATTCGTCGTGCTGCTTCTTGCCCCAGCCCGCCGGCTTGCCGATGTAGTCCGTGCCTTGGTCGAAGTACAGCGCCGGCACGCCGATCTTGGCGAACGAGAACTGGTCCGAGCGGTAGTAGTAGCCCTTGTCGGCGTTCTGGTCGGGCACCAGCACGCGCCCCTGCTTCTCCACCAGCGCCTTGGCGAGCGCGTCGAGCGAGGACTTGCCCATGCCGATCTGCGTGAGATCGTGCGTGCGGCCGAGGAAGTTGCCGCCGTCATAGTTGATGTTGGCGGCAATCTTGCCGGGGGCGAAGGTCGGGTGTTGCGCGTAGTACTTGCTGCCTAACAACCCCTGTTCCTCGCCCGCGACGAACAGCATCAGCACCGAGCGCCGCGGCCGCTCGGGCAGCGCCGCCAGCGCCCGGGCAATCGCCAGCAGCTGCGCACAACCCGAGGCATTGTCCTCGGCGCCGTTGTAGATCTTGTCGCCGGTGCTGTCCGGATCGCCGATGCCGAAGTGATCGTGGTGCGCCGAGTAGATCACCACCTCGTCCTTGAGCTTCGGATCGCTGCCCGGCAGCAGCCCCGCGACGTTGGCGGTGCGCACGCGCGACACGTCGTTTTCGAACTTGATCGAAGTCTTGAGGTTCAACGGCACCGGCTTGAACTTCGGGCTCCGGGCCGCCGCGACCAGCTTGTCGAGGTCGGCGCCGCCCGCCTTGAGCAGGCGCCGCACCGCGTCCTCGGTGGCCCAGCCCTTCATCTGGATGCGCGGCTCGTCCTCGGCGGGCAGTTCGAATTGCGCCCCGCCCCAGGACGACTGCACCACCTGCCACGGATATCCCGCCGACGGCGTGGTGTGCACGATGATCACGCCCGCGGCGCCATGGCGCGCGGCGCTCTCGAACTTGTAGGTCCAGCGGCCGTAGTACAGGCGGGTATTGCCGCCGAACAACTTCGGATCCCAATCGGGATCGTTGTTCAGCATCACCAGCACCTTGCCCTTGACGTCGACGCCCTTGAAGTCGTTCCACTTGAACTCGGGCGCCTCGATGCCGTAGCCGACGAACACCAGCGGCGCGTCCTTGATCTCGGCGCTCGGCGTCTGCACGCCGCTGCCGGCGATGTACTCGTCACCGAGCTTGAGCGAGACATCGCTGCCGTTCTTCGCCTTGAAGTTCCAGGCCGCCGGTAGTTTGGCCGTGACGCTCACCACGTCGACCGTCTGCTCCCAGGTGCCGTGCTCGCCGCCCGGCTGGAAGCCGAGCGACTCGAGCTCGGTGGAGAGGTACAGCCGTGCCAGCTGGTCGCCGCGCGACGCGGGCGCGCGGCCCTCGAGCTCGTCGGAGGCGAGGAAGCGGATCGGCGCGCGCAACGCGCCGGCGGTGATCTGCGCCTTGGCGACCTTGGCGACCTCGGCGGGAATGTCGTACGAGGACGTCGCCGCCTGCGCGGTTGTGAACGCGACGATGGCGAGGATGGCGAGGATGGCGGGCACGGAACGGTCGAGCATTTTCATGGAACTTCCTTTCGGGAACTGCGGACGGCGGACTGTTCCTCCTTGCCAAGGCAAAGGAGGCCTGTCCCCTTAGTGATTTGCTTTCTCGGCGCCGAGTGAATCGAGGAATGCCAGCAGGTCGGCCGTCTTCTCGTGCATCAGCGCCTCGTTGCCGCGGGATTCGACATTGAGCCGCACCAGCGGTTCCGTGTTCGAGGCGCGCACGTTGAAGCGCCAGTCCTTGAACTCCACCGACAGGCCGTCGGTATGGTCGATGTGCGCCGCGCCCGGGCCGTACTTCTTCTCCGCCTCGGCCAGCACCTTCTTCGCATCGGGCAGCTTGCGGTTGATCTCCCCGCTCGACGGGAACGCCTTGATGCGCGCCGCGACCAACTCGTCGAGCGACTTGCCGGACTCGCACACGCGCTCCAGCACCAGCAGCCACGGGATCATGCCGCTGTCGCAGTACGAGAAGTCGCGGAAGTAGTGATGCGCGCTCATTTCGCCGCCGTAGGCGCCGTCCACTTCGCGCATCTTCTGCTTGATGAACGCGTGGCCGGACTTGCTCATCACCGGCACGCCGCCGAGCCGCTTCACCGTGTCGATGGTGTTCCAGGTGAGGCGCGGGTCGTAGACGATGCGCGCGCCCGGCTGCTTGGCGAGGAAACTCTCCGCCAGCAGGCCGACGAGGTAGTAGCCCTCGATGAACGAGCCCTTCGAGTCGTAGAAGAAGCAGCGGTCGTAGTCGCCGTCCCAGGCGATGCCGACGTCGGCGCCGGATTTCTGGAGCGCCGTTAACGTCGGGCCGCGATTCTCCTCGAGCATCGGGTTCGGAACGCCTTGCGGGAAATGCCCGTCGGGCTTGTGGCGCACCTTGATGAATTCGAACGGCAGGTGCGGCTCGAGTTTGTCCACGCTCAGCCCGGCGCCGCCGTTGCCGGCATCCACCACCACCTTGAGCTTGCGCAGCGCCTTGAGGTTCACGTAGCCCAGCAGGTGCTGGATGTACGCGGCGCTGGTGTCGAGTTTCTCCACCTTGCCCTTGGCCGCGGCCGGCGCGGGTAGTTTGCCGCTCGAGATCATCGCGGCGATGTCCTTGAGGCCGGTGTCCGAGCCGATGGGCTTGCTCTGCTCGCGCACCAGCTTGAGCCCGTTGTAATCGGGCGGATTGTGGCTGGCGGTGATCATGAGTCCGCCGTCGAGCTTGTAGTGGAACGTGGCGAAGTACGTGCCTTCGGTGCCGCACAGGCCGATGTCGAGCACGTCGACGCCGGAGTCCGTGAGGCCGCGCATGGCCGCCTCGGCGAACTCGCGGCTGGTCAGGCGGATGTCGTGGCCGACGCAGATCTTCCTCGGCTTGAGGAACGCGGCGTACGCGCGCGCGATCTGGTAGATGAAATCGGCGTTGATCTCGTCCGGGATGCGGCCGCGGACGTCGTAGGCTTTGAATGCAGAGAGGTTGATCACTCGGTCTTTCCTTTGTTGTCCCCGGCCATGCCAGGTGCGACTGCGCCGGTGTGACGCACATGTTCCATGCGCCCCGCCGCCTTGATGCGCGCCACCAGCTTCTTGACGTCCTGCACTTTAGCCTTGGGCGCCACCAGCACGGCGTCGGCGGTTTCCACGATCACCATGTCATGCAGGCCCAA
Source organism: Steroidobacteraceae bacterium (assembly GCA_035701825.1). Lineage (GTDB taxonomy): Bacteria > Pseudomonadota > Gammaproteobacteria > Steroidobacterales > Steroidobacteraceae > CADEED01. The sequence continues at coordinate 4,095 of DASSRK010000016.1, read as the reverse complement.
TGCCGCCACCAGGCGGCTGTCGGCGTGCACGTAGCAGCCCGAGGCATCCTCGAGCAGCACGTCGCCGCGCGCCACGTTGCCTTGTTCGTCCGCGGGCAGTACGTCGTGCAGCGCGGCCCAGGAACCGACGTCGTTCCAGCCGGCATCGAGCGGCACCCTGACCGCGTCGCGGGTTTTTTCCATGACCGCGTAGTCGATCGACTCGCTGCGGCAGGTGGCGAACAGCGCCCCGTCGACGCGCGTGAAATCGGCGTCGCGCACCGCCGTGGCGCTGGTGCGCGCGCAGACGTCGGCGATGTCGGGCGCGTGGCGCGCGAGCTCGTCGAGGTAACGACGCGCACCGAACAGGAACATGCCGGAGTTCCAGAAGTATTCGCCCGAGGCGATGAATTCTCGCGCCCGCGCGGCGTCGGGCTTTTCCACGAAACGGATGATGGGCCGCGCCACGCCGCCGCCGCGCCCGGGTTCCGTGCGTAGATAGCCGTAACCCGTTTCCGGTGCGCGGGCCACGATGCCGAAGGCCACCAGCTGGCCGGCCTCGCCCGCCTGCACCGCCTGCCGGATGGCCTCGTCGAAGGCGACCTGGTCGCGCAGCGTGTGGTCGGCCGGCAGCACCAGCAGCAGCGCGTCCTCCCCCACCGCGGCGAGCGCGGCGTGCGCCGCCAGCGCGATGGCCGGCGCGGTGTTGCGACCCTCGGGTTCGAGCAGGATCCCGGAGGGCACCACCTGCATCTCGCGCAGTTGTTCGGCCACCAGGAAGCGGTGCGCCTCGTTGCAGACGACCATGGGGGCCACGGCGCCGGGGAAGTGCGTGAGGCGCGCCACGGTCTCCTGCAGCATCGTGCGCTCGCCGGTGAGCGCGAGAAGCTGTTTGGGCAGGAGCTCGCGCGACAGCGGCCAGAGCCGCGTGCCGGAGCCGCCGGAGAGGATCACGGGGACCAGGGTCATGGGCTTGGAATCGTACCTGTATTAATAGAATGGGTCATAAATACACCAAGTTCGTGTAATATCCGCGCCTATGAAGAACATGACTATTACGCTCGATGACGAGACGGCCGCGTGGGTTCGGGCGCAGGCAGCAGAGCAGAACAAGAGTGTTTCGCGATTTGTCGGGGAGCACTTGCAGGCCTCAATGAAGGATCGACGCGAATACCAGCGAGCGTACCGGAGGTGGCTGGCGCGACCCTCCTTCAACCTGACCGGCGACCCCGAAAAATATCCTTCGAGGGAGGAAATCCATGACCGGACTCGTCTTCGTTGACACGAATGTCTTCGTTTATGCGCGCGATTCACGCGATTCGGTGAAGCAGGCGAAGGCTCGTAACTGGATCAAGTTTCTCTGGGATGGCCAGCGCGGTCGCACTAGCGCACAGGTCTTGAGCGAGTTTTACGAGGTCGTGACGCGAAAGTTCAAGACGGCCGTGTCTCGGGAGGACGCCTGGGAAGAAGTGCAATCGTATCTTGCGTGGAATCCACAACCGGTGAACACCGAAGTACTGCTTCGCGCACACGAGATCGAACGTCGCCACTTGTTGAGCTGGTGGGATTGCCTTGTCGTCGCAGCGGCTCATGCTCAAGGCTGTGTCTTGCTGCTCAGCGAGGATATGCAAGATGGCATGGACTACGATGGAATCATCGTGCGCAACCCCTTCACGCTCGGTGTTGCTGAGGAAGCAAGCTCGTACGCGCCAATTCCGAAACTCGCCACTCGCCATCGCGGGCGCGGCCGACCTCGCCTGCGTCCGCACGCAGAGACCACATCCAGCTAGACTTCCTCTATAGAGGCGCTCACATGGAAGAGTTCATCATCGAACTCGACGACGAGACCGCAGATTGGCTCGATTGCATTGCCGCTGCAGAAAAGAAGTCGGCCTCCGCAATGATCGAGGAGATGATCAGGCAACAGTTTGAGCGCAATCGGAAGCTTTCCGGCAAAAAGCCTCCGCCCGGTCTGCCGCCCTGACTATGGCTTTGCGCCCTCGCCGCGCCCGACCGCGTAATAGCTGAACCCCTGCTTCTTCATCATCGACGGGTCATAAAGGTTGCGGCCGTCGAACACCACCGGCGACTTGAGCTGCTTCTTCAGGTTGTCGAAGTCCGGGCTGCGGAACTCCTTCCACTCCGTGACGATGATCAGCGCATCGGCGCCCTCGAGCGTCTCGCGCGCGCGCTTGCACAGTACCAGGTCCGGCCGCTCGCCGAAGATGCGGCGCGTCTCGTTCATGGCCGCCGGATCGAAGGCGCGCACGCTGGCGCCCGCGCTCCACAGCTGTTCCAGCAGCACGCGGCTCGGCGCCTCGCGCATGTCGTCGGTGCCGGGCTTGAACGCCAGGCCCCACAGCGCGAAGGTGCGGCCGCGCAGGTTGCCCTCGAAGTGGCGCGAGATCTTCTCGAACAGCGTGCGCTTCTGCGCCGCGTTCACCGCCTCGACCGAGTCGAGCAGTCGCGGTTCGTAGCCCACGCTGCGCGCCGAGCGCGCCAGCGCCTGCACGTCCTTCGGGAAGCACGAGCCGCCGTAGCCCACGCCCGGGTAGATGAAGTGATAGCCGATGCGCGGGTCGGAGCCGATGCCGACGCGCACCTTCTCGATGTCCGCGCCAAAGCGCTCCGCGAGGTTCGCGAGCTCGTTCATGAAGCTGATCTTGGTCGCGAGCATCGCATTGGCGGCGTACTTGGTGAGCTCCGCGGAGCGCAGGTCCATGATCACCAGGCGCTCGCGGCTGCGCGTGAACGGGTCGTACAGCGCGCGCAGCAATTCCGTGACGCGCGGGTTGTCGGTGCCGACCACCACGCGGTCCGGGCGCATGAAGTCCTCGATGGCCGCGCCTTCCTTGAGGAATTCCGGGTTCGAGACCACGTCGTATTCGACTTCGACGCCGCGCTTCTGCAGGGTCTCGGCCACCGCGTTGCGCACCTTGTCGCTGGTACCCACCGGCACCGTCGACTTGGTGATCACCACCTTGTACTCGTTCATGTGCTGGCCGATGGTGCGTGCCACCGTCAGCACGTACCGCAGGTCGGCCGAACCGTCCTCGTCGGGCGGCGTGCCGACCGCGATGAGCTGGAACAGGCCGTGGGCCACGCCCTCCTCGGCCGAGGTGGTGAACTTGAGGCGCTCGGCCTCGATGTTGGCCTTGATGAGCGTGTCGAGCCCGGGCTCGTGGATGGGGACGATGCCTTGCTTCAGGCCCTCGATCTTCCTGGCGTCGACGTCGACGCAGACCACGTCATTGCCCACGTCGGCGAGGCAGGCCCCGGTGACCAGACCCACGTACCCCGACCCAAAGATGGTGACTCGCATGTTTGTTTGACGCGCCCGTATCGACTGACAGTGGCGCGGATTCTAACCAAACCGCTTTGTCGGCAGCGGCCGTGATCGGCCGTAGGAGCTGGCCCGCCGCGGCGGGCGCGTCAGCCGAGTTCCGGTCCTACGACTTTTGGCCGGCGAAAACGCTCGGGTACGAACAGCCACAGCACCCGGGCGTTGTGCATCAGGACCACCGTGCCGACGCCTGTGCCCAACCATGACAGGAAGGAGACCCGATCGGTGACCCCGAAACCGTGGATCACCACGCCCACGGCGGCGAACACCAGGCCGATGCAGATGAGCACGGCGAACGCGCCGCGCACGCCGAAACCCGCGTCCAGTAGTTTGTGATGGAAATGCGCGCGGTCAGGGTAGAAGGGCGACTTGCCCTTGAGCAGACGTCGCAACGTCGTCCAGAGGAGCTCGTACAGCGGAATCGCTACGAACCACAAGGTGGTGGTCGGCGAGATCCTCGGCCCCTCCCCCTGCGAGGCGCTGATGCACAGGCAGGCGAGCAGGAACCCTAACAAGGTGCTGCCCGAGTCGCCCATGAAGCAGCGGAAGCGGCGATTGTAGGCGGCGGGAATGTTGAAGATCAGGAAGGCGAGCACCGCGCCCGAGCTCACCATGCTGACGCCCGTGAGCGTCAGGTCACCGTTGAAGGCCGAGAGCACGGCGAGCGCGGTCAACGCGACGAAGGCCATCGAGCCCGCGAGCCCGTCCATGCCGTCGAGCATGTTGAAGGCGTTTATGGCGCCGATGATGGCCAGGCAGGTGAAGGCGCTGGC
>DASSRK010000015.1:0-4505 GCA_035701825.1 Steroidobacteraceae bacterium | reverse complement strand
GTGTTCGCGCGCCTGCAGGGCGGCGGCCCGAGCGTCAAGCAGATGCTCGCGCCGTACGCCGACGAAATCGCGACGCACGAGTTCGAGAAGCTCGAGCCCATGGGCCGCGTAACGCTGCGGCCGCGCACCGTCAACTGGAAGAACGTCGGCGACAACTATTCCGATGCCCTGCACATCCCGGTCGCGCATCCCGGCCTCACGCGCCTGTTCGGTGCGAGCTATGGCGTCGAATCGCGCGAGTGGGTGGATCGCATGAAGGGCGATCTGTCCGACAAGCCCTCGCGCAACTGGGCCGAGCGCGCGTACCAGAAATTCCTGCCGGTGGCGGAGAACCTGCCGGCGGACAAGCGGCGCACCTGGGTTTACTTCAAGCTGTGGCCCAACTTCGCGTTCGACGTGTATCCCGACCAGGTCGACATCATGCAGTGGCTGCCGATCTCGCCGACCACCTGCCTGATCCGCGAAATCGGCTACGCGCGCCCGGATCCGCGCCGCGAGATGCGCGTGGCCCGGTACTGCAACTGGCGCATCAACCGCCAGGTGAACGCCGAGGACACCGTGCTGATCCAGCGCGTGCAGGACGGCATGGCTTCGGGCAGCTATCGTGTCGGCCCCCTTGCGGCCGGCGAGGTCGCCTTGCGCAGTTTCGGCAAACGCATGCGCGCGCTGATCCCCGAAAGCGGCCAGCCGGTGGCGCCGGCGCCCGGCTGGTCCCGGGCGAGCGCGGGTAGTTAGTGAGCGGTCGCCGCAAGCTGGGCCCGGTACTGGCCACCGTCGTGGTGGCCGGCAACATGATCGGCTCCGGCATCTTCCTGCTGCCCGCGAGCGTCGCGAGCGTCGGCAGTGTCACGATCCTCGGCTGGCTCGCGGCCACGATCGGCGCCGTGGCGCTGGCGCTCATGTACGGCAAGCTCGCGCGACGACAGGCCATGGGGGGCGGGCCCGCCAGTTACGTGTTCGATGCGTTCGGGCCGTTCGCCGGCATGCAGGCGAGCCTGTGGTACTGGACGTCGTGCCTCATCGGCAACGTCGCCATCGCCGCGGCCGCAGCGGGCTACCTCGCCGCCGTCCTCGGTGTCGCCCCAGGTCCCACGGGTATCGCGCTCCTCACCATCGTGCTGCTCTGGGTGAGTACCGCGGTGAACATGGTGAGCCCGCGATTCGCCGGCCTCTTCAACGGTCCCTTGCTGGTCGCAGGGCTGGTCCCGCTGGTGCTGGTCGGCACCTTCGGCTGGTTCATGTTCGACGCCGCGCAGTTCCAGGCCAGCTGGAACGTGAGCGACCTGTCGAACACGCAAGCCATCAAGAAATCGCTGGTGCTGGTCTTCTGGGCGTACCTCGGTCTCGAGAGCGCATCGGTGGCCGCGGCGGTGGTCGACGAGCCCGAGCGCAACGTTCCGATCGCGACCGTCGCGGGCGTGCTGCTCGCCGCGCTCATCTACATGTCCGTCAGTGCCTGCATCATGGGCCTGGCACCCGCCAGTGACCTCGCGAAGTCATCGGCGCCGTTCGCGCTGGTCGCCGGAAAGATGCTGGGGCCGATCGCGGTGCCGTTGGTGGCGCTGGCCGGAATGCTCAAGGCGCTCGGCACGCTCACCGGGTGGGTGCTCATGACTGCCCATTGCAGCCGCGCGGCCGCGGATCGCGGGCTGCTGCCGAAGATCTTCGCGCGCACCCGCGCGGGCGATACGCCGGTGGCGGGATTGATCACCGCGGGACTGGTCGGCACCGCCAGCGCCTTCCTCACGATTTCGCCGACGCTCGGCGAGCAGTTCGCGCTGCTCATCGAAGCCGCGACCATCTTCTCCCTGCTGCTGTACCTCGCCAGTTGCGCGGCGGCCATCAAGTACCGCCTGCCCGGCGTGTACGCGCTCGCGGCGATTGGCGGCACATTCTGCATCTGCGCCATCGCCTGGACGGAACCCAGGACCCTCGAGGCTACGGCGGTGTGCGTCGTCGTGCTGGCCCTGTGCTATCTACCGGCGATGTGGCGCAAGTACCAGTTGAAGAATGCGCCGGTGCGCACCGGAGAGTGAGCGAGCGCCGGAGCGGCGGGCCCCGATTGCGTGGTTAGTTTCGGGCGGCTGCGCGGCTAGCCAGCGAGCCGCTTCGCGTGCCACGCCATGTGATCGGCGATGAAGCTCTGGATGAAGAAATACCCGTGGTCATAACCCGGGTGCATGCGCAGCTCGAGCTTCTGCCCGGCGGCGCGAGCCGCCTCCTCCAACAACCCCGGCTTGAGCTGCGCCTCGAGAAATTTGTCCGACGTCCCCTGGTCCACGAGGATGGTGTCGGGGAAAGTGCGCCCGCTGGCCAGCAGCAGCGACGCGTCGTACTGCTCCCACGCCGCCTGATCCTCGCCGAGATAGCCCTTGAACGCCTTGTCGCCCCACGGCACGCGCGATGGCGCGGATATCGGCGCGAACGCGGACAGTGACTTGTACTTGCCCGGATTCTTGAGCCCGATCGTGAGCGCCCCGTGCCCACCCATCGAATGGCCGAAAATGCCGCTGCGGGCGCGGTCGGCTCGGAAGTTCGCGCCGACGACCTGCGGCAGCTCGTCCACCACGTAGCTGTACATGCGGTAGTGCCGCGACCACGGCTCGCGGGTGGCATCGAGGTAGAAGCCCGCGGCGATGCCGAAGTCCCAGCTGTCGCGGTCCCCGGGTAGTTCGGCCCGCGGGCTGGTGTCGGGCGCGACCACCATGATGCCGAGGCGCGCCGCGTGCGACAGCGCGCAGGCCTTGGTCATGAAGGTCTCTTCGGTGCAGGTCAGCCCGGCGAGGTAGTACAGCACCGGCACCGGGCCCTTCGACACCTGCGGCGGCGTGAACACCGCGAAGCGCATTTCGCAGTCGGTGGTCGCGGCACGATGCCGGAAGTACCCGACATCGCCGCCGTGACAGAAATGCCGCGAAATGACTTCGATCACGTCTTGAGCGTGCCCTTCTGCTTCGCGACGTGCGTCGCGATTGCATCCATCAACACCGGCGACAACGCGTCGTACGGCGGCAGGCGCAGCTTCTTCAGCCGGTCACGCACCTTCTTCATGTCCTTGGGCCGAACCGCGCCGGCTTCGATGATCGAGGACACGAAGGCCGCGAACTCCGGCTTGTTCCAGCCCTTGTCCTTCGACAGCTCCACGTGCACGAAATCGAGGCCATAGAAAGGATGGTTGGTGTTCTCGATGCGGCCGTACATGTGCACGCCGCAGCCGCTGCAGGCATGCCGCTGGATCGCGGCATTGGTGTCGACGATGTTGAGCTTGCCCGCATTGCTGGTGACGCTGAGGTTGTCCTTCGGCACCACCGCGACCACGGAGAATATTGCGCCCGCGGGCTTCCAGCACTTGGTGCAGCCGCAGGCGTGGTTGTGCGAAACGTTGCCCTTGATGGAGACGGTGACGGGATCCGTGGCGCAATGGCAGGTGAGCGTGCCGCCCTTGAACTTCTTGTTGCCCGCCTTGACGCCCTTGTCTATCGACGGATGGAGCTTGATCGCCATGGAACATCCCCTCTTGTAGTTAGAACGTGACTACTGACCTGATGGATTCACCCTTGTGCATGAGATCGAAAGCGTCGTTGATCCTGTCGAGCGGCATCACGTGCGTGATGAGATCGTCGATGTTTATCTTCCTGTCCATGTACCAGTCGACGATCCTCGGCACGTCGGTGCGGCCGCGCGCGCCGCCGAAGGCCGTGCCCTTCCACACGCGCCCGGTCACCAGCTGGAACGGGCGCGTCCTGATTTCCTGGCCGGCGCCGGCGACGCCGATGATGACCGAGACGCCCCAGCCGCGATGGCAGCACTCGAGCGCCTGGCGCATGAGATCGACGTGCCCCACGCACTCGAAGCTGTAGTCCGCGCCACCATCGGTGAGCGAGACGAGATAGGGCACGAGGTCACCCTGCACTTCCTTCGGGTTCACGAAGTGCGTCATGCCGAACTTCTCGGCCATGGCCTTGCGCTTCGGATTGATGTCGACGCCAATGATCTTGTTGGCGCCCGCCAGGCGCGCGCCCTGGATCACGTTGAGGCCGATGCCGCCGAGGCCGAACACCACGACATTGGCGCCCGGCTCGACCTTGGCCGTGTTGATGACCGCGCCAATGCCCGTGGTCACGCCGCAGCCGATGTAGCAGATCTTCTCGAAGGGCGCGTCCTCGCGAACCTTGGCGAGCGCGATCTCCGGCAGAACCGTGTAGTTGGAGAAGGTGCTGCAGCCCATGTAGTGGTGGATCTTTTCGTTGCCGATGGAAAAGCGGCTGGTGCCGTCCGGCATCACGCCCTGGCCCTGCGTCGAGCGGATGGCCGTGCACAAGTTGGTCTTGCGCGACAGGCAGGATTTGCACTGCCGGCATTCCGGCGTGTACAGCGGGATGACGTGATCGCCTTTCTTCAGCGTGGTCACGCCCGGTCCCACGTCGACCACGATGCCCGCGCCTTCATGGCCGAAGATGACCGGGAACAGCCCTTCCGGATCACCGCCCGAGCGGGTGAATTCA
>DASSRK010000014.1:0-25214 GCA_035701825.1 Steroidobacteraceae bacterium | reverse complement strand
GTGGCCGCGGACGGCAACGCCGGCCTCGCGGTGACCATCGACATCGGCAACCGCGACGACATCCATCCGACCAACAAGCTCGACGTGGGCAAGCGCCTGGCGCGGGCCGCGCGGCACGTGGTGTTCGGCGACAAGGCCTCGGCCTCGGGCGCCGCGCCCAAAGACGCGAAGCGCGCGGTGGGCGGCGTCGACGTGACGCTCGGCGATTTCGACGGCGCGCTGCGCGTCATCGGCGCGCGCGACCCGGCGGGCTTCGAGCTGTGCGGCGAGACGCAGGCGACCTGTCACTTCGTGCGCGCGCAGTTGGGCGACAGCGGCCTGGTGCATCTCGAGGATGCCGCGCCGGAGAAGGCCACGCGCGTGCGCTTCTGCTGGGCCGATGCGCCACTCTGCAACTTGTTCGATACCGGCGGATTGCCCGTCGGACCGTTCGAAATCCCGATTCAATAGGAGCGATGATGAAAGGCCGTCTCGCCGTGCTGGCACTCGTCGGCTGCCTGTCGCTGGTTTCGACAGCCGCTGCCGATTGCATGGGCCAGACTCCGCGCTACCTGGAGATGCGCGTCGAATCGTGCGCCAGCGCTGCAGCGCGGGTGCAAGCGGCCATCGAGGGAAAAGGCTATTCGGACTCACAGCGACGACTGGTGGAACTGTCCGCGCAGCAGCTCTACGTCATCCGCGCCACGCCCGTGGCCGCCGTGGACCTGCTGAACTGGTTTTCGGACGGCTCGGACCGCTGGTACCGCGGGCCCCGGAAACCCATCCAGGGCGAGCCCGCGCGGGACTACCTGGTGCTGCTGGATGGCAATTGCGAGTCGCTATCCACTTCGAAGCCGCACATCTTCGACGCCAACCCGGAAAAACCGTGCCGCGACTTTAAGCTCCTCGACGGCAATGGCAAGGCAGCCCTGGAGACCGACGCGAGGCTCCTGGTCGACCTGCCGGAAGTAGCCATGTTCTGGGCCGCGGAAAGGCTGGAAAACATCGACGCCGCCCGCGAGCGCCTGCAGAACGCGCTGGACAAGCGCCCGTCCGAAGCGCCGCGTTAGCAGTCCACGGTTACACGAAATGAAGACTGACCTCGTTTGCTGACAAACGAGGACAGTTTTGAAATGCGACGGTGGACGTCGCGGCGCTCCGGCTTCCTTTTTTCGGCCGCAGGGAAATCGCGCTTCAAAAGCTTCCGAGGACGGAAGCTTTTGGCGTTCGCTCGTCGTCGCTACGCGCCTTTCGCATGCGGATAGGGCGCACCAGACAGGCGCTGACCGCGGCGCGTGGCCGCTCCTCCTCGCCGATTTCCATGCGGCCGAAAAAAGGAAGCCGGAGCGCCGCGGCGACCGCCGCAGATGATGACTGTCCCCGATTGTCAGGAAATGAGGAATGTCCCCGTTTCAAAGTGATACGGGCTGCCCCTTCTTCACCGACTCGTAAATCGCCATCAGGTACTTCACGTCCGACAACCCCATCTCCCCCGACACCTTGGTCTGCCTCTTGTTGAGGATGCAGTCCGCGAAATCCTCGAGCTCGATCTGGAACTGGTCGGGCACCGGGATGTTGATCTCGGTGTTGTCGCTGCGGCGGCCGCGATTGCCGGTGTAGTTGTACGCGGGTTCCATGCCGAACCAGCCCTTGGTCGTCGCGGCGCGGAAGCCGTTGAGCCCGTTGGCGCCGTAGGTGCTCATGCTGCTGACCATCACGCCCGAGGGGAATTTCGCCTGCCAGGCGATGGTCTCCTCGACTTCCTTGAACTTCACCGGGTCGGTGGTGATCGTGTTGGCGCTGATCCACACCGGGTCCTCGCCGGTGAGCATGCGCGCGGTCTGCAGGCAGTAGATGCCCACGTCCATGAGCGGTCCGCCGCCGGCGAGGTCGCGCTTCAGGCGCCACTCCGACGGAGCGCCGATCGCGAAGCCGAAGTTCGCGTTGATGGCCTTGACGTCGCCCAGCACCTTTTCCTTCGCGAGGCGCACGCACTCGAGGTGGTTGGGATCGAACTGGCAGCGGTAGCCGACGCCGAGCATCTTCCCGGCCTTCTTCACGCCGTCGATCATCTGCTGGCAGCGATCGACGGAGATCTCCATGGGCTTCTCGCAGTACACGTGCTTGCCGGCGTTCGCCGCGGCGAGCGCGTGCTCGAGGTGCAGTGCATTGGGCGTCACGACATAGACGATGTCGATGTCCTTGTTGTTCTTCATGCGATCCATCGACTTGTAGTCGTAGATGTTCTTGTCCGGGATGTTGTACTTCGCCTTCCACTCGGCGGCCTTGGACGGCGTGCCCGTGACGATCGCCGCGAGACGGCAATTGCGCGTCTTCTGTAAAGCCGGCGCGATCTGGTAGGTGGACAGGCGCCCGAGTCCCACCAGCGCCACGCCGAGTTTCTTCTGCGGTGACTCACCGAAGGCGCTGGATGCGGCTCCCGTGAAAAGTGGTGCGGCGGCGAGCGCGGCGGAAGAGGCGAGGAACTGGCGGCGCGGGTTGCTCATGTGTCGTCCTTAGGCGGTTGCTGACATTCCGGCGCGCAAGTCTAGCCGAGTGCGCGGCCGGAGTTTTTTCCTGCCCACGGAACCGGATCCGGAAGCGGAGTTACCCAACGCTGTCGTCCAGCATTTCGGGGAGTGCCAGCATGCCTGTGACCCGGACCAACTTTCTGGCCATGAAAGAATTTTTCCTGGCACCGGCCCTGTTGCTGCTGGCCGCGTGCACGGCCGGAAACGGCGAAGGCCTCGATGCCAACGGGCAGCCGATCACGGGCGGTCCGCCAGAAAATTCCGACTTCCAGGAAATCCAGGACACGGTGTTCACGCCCATCTGCACGCAGTGCCATATCGGCGCCGGCGCGCCGCAGGGCCTGCGGCTCGACGCGGCCAACAGCTACGCGATGCTGGTCAACGTGGCCAGCAACGAGGTCGGGACCTTGAAGCGCGTGGATCCCGGCAACCCCGACCAGAGCTACATCGTGCAGAAGATCCAGGGCAACGCCGCGGTCGGTGGCCGCATGCCGCTCGGGCAGGCGCAATTGCCGCAGGATCGCATCGACCTGATCCGCGGCTGGATCGCGGCCGGCGCGCCCGCGCCCGCGGCGGCGGCCGACAAACTCACCGTGGCGAGCAGCATCCCGGCGCCGGGCGAGCAGGCCGCGCAGGGCCTCGACACGCTCACCGTGATATTCGCGGGCAACGTCGATGCCTCGCTGGTCGCCAACACCGTTGAACTGCGCGACGGCTTCGACCAGCCGGTGGCGCTCGCGCAGGTACGCGTGCCCGCCGGCCGGCCCAACGTGGTCGAGATCGTGGCCGCGCATGCGCTGCCCACGGGCAGCTACCAGCTCACGGTGCGTGGCCAGGGCCCCGTGGCCCTGGCCGACACCGCCGGCCACGTGCTCGACGGCGACGCCGACGGCCGCGCGGGCGGCGACTACCTCATGTCCTTCGACGTCAGTCCCGATGCACGCAATGGAGCTTCCCGATGAATGCCCGCAAGATCCTCGCCCGGTGGATGGGCGCCGCCGTGTTGCTCGCGCTGGGCGCGCAGGCCCATGCCGAGCCGTACCTCGCGGCGCAGATGGGACTCAAGTGCGCCATGTGCCACGTGAACCCCACCGGCGGCGGCATGCGCAATCTCTATGGCAATACCTTTGCGCAGACCGCGCTGGCGCAAAAGAAGATAGGCGCCGCGGAGGATCTGTGGACCGGCCAGGTCATGAAGTTCCTGTCGGTGGGCGGGAATGCGCGCGCCAACTTCAACTACCAGGACGTGCCCAACCAGGATGCCACCAACGAATTCGAGGTCGAGGAGGCGCGTGCCTACCTCGACTTCGGCGTCATCCCGAACCGGCTGTCGGTGTACATCGACCAGCGCTTCGCGCCGGGCAACTCCGCCAACATGGAAGCCAACGTGCGCTACTGGCTCAAGGAAGGCGCGTACTACGTGAAAGCCGGCCGCATGTACCTGCCGTTCGGCTACCGCTTCGAGGATGACAACGCCTTCGTGCGCCAGGCCTCGGGCATCAACATGCAGGCGCCGGACGAGGGCGTGGAATTCGGGCTCGAGCTCGGCAGCTGGACGGCGCAGGTGGCGTTCAGCAACGGCGCCGGCGGGGGCGCCGAGCTCGACACCGGCAAACAGGTCGCGACGCGCGCGGAGTTCGTCAAGCAGAAGTGGCGCGCCGGCGCGAGCCTGCTCTACAACGACACCGATCTCGGCGCGCGCAGCGGCGCGGGCGTGTTCGGCGCGTATGCAATCGGGCCGCTCGTATTGCTCGGCGAGGTCGACGCCTTCGACGACGACACCATCGGCGACGGCACCACGTTCCTGGCCACGCTCGCCGAGGCCGACTGGAAGCTGCGCCAGGGCCACAACCTCAAGCTCACCTACGAGTGGTTGGAGCCGGACGATTCGATCGATGAGGACGAGCAGATCCGCTACAGCCTGCTGTACGAGTGGTCGCCGATCCAGTTCGTCCAGCTGCGCGCCGGCGTGCGTGTGTACGACGGCATTCCGCAGAACGACAACCAGAATCGCAAGCAGGCGTTCGTGCAGCTGCACGGATTCTTCTAGATCACCGCGGCTACCCCGGGGAGACGACGGTTCTCCCCTCGCGTTTGGCGATCACGTAGGGATTTCGACCAGCGACGATCGAGAACAGCGCCCTGGCGCTGAACCGCAAGAGAGTCAGGTCCATCCGGCGCAGTTGCAGCAAGGACAGCCCGATGATCGACCAGCACAACCACAGTGTGGTCAGGGAGGCATTCGCGAAGCGGGTCTTCACGAAGTAGTGCAGCGCCAGTATGCGTCGGTAGTAGGCGACTTTCCGGTCGACCCGGTTTTCCTGCTCGCGGTGATGCAGGGCGTAGGTGCTGTCGATCACGTCGATGCCATTGGGCAAGCCCAGTGCAACGCCGTAGTTGTCGCCGATACCGCCCGGATCCAGCACCGGGTCGTACGGATTCGAAAGGAGGAACTCTCTTCGGACGAGGTTGGCGCCCAGGGAATAGAACCGCGCATTGAAACCCGGCGATGGCCACTGCGTGATGAGTGGCCAACCGGCAAGGCTCTCCCGGTTACCCCGTTTCCGGTACCAACCCATCATCCACGTGAGCAAAGGCCGCGTGACCCGATTGGTCTTCACGCCATCGACCGGCCCCCAGACCGAGAGCTGGAAGATGAAGTGATACAGCACGGTGGAAAATTTCCGGGGCGGGTACTGGTCGACCCAGCCACCGCTCTCGAGCTGCCGCAGTTTTCCCGCGACTGCCGAGCACCCGGGGCGCGCCGCGACGTGCTTCGCCAGTTGCTCGAAATGGTCCTCGGGTAGTTCGATGTCGTCATCGCAAAGAAAGATCCAGTCGCTCCGCGCCGCCAGGATTCCCTGGTTCCGCTGGATGCAGACCGAGGGCGTCGACGACAGCCCGACCAAGGGTAGCGACGGAAACTCTTGCGTCAGCTCTTTCAGGCCGGGGATCCCCTCGTCGCTGGCATCCACGACGATGACTTCGGCAGCGGGCGTGCTTTGTCGGGTCAGTGACGCGAGCGCCTTGCGAACCCGGTCGGGCCGGTTCCGTGTGGGTATGACCACGCTGATTTCCACGCCAGTCCTCGCACTACGCGTCTGCGGATGTCGTGGCGCATAGTACTTTCTGCTGCAGCCTGATTGCGCTCCCGCACGGCTGGGTGGCTGGCAAATAAATCCCTCGATGCGTGGAACCGCCTCCAGTCGTCGGGGTACACACCGGCTGTGCGACCATTTTCCGGGCGGGAGCTGGCTGCACGCTGACCTGGTCCACAGCGAGCAAGACGGGATGCCTGCTTTCGATCACATCGCCGAGGGCTACGACGCTGAGTTCACCACGTCTGCTCTCGGCCGCGTACTGAGAGCCATGGTGTGGCAGCGCTATGCCGCGTGTTTCGTGCCCGGCTCGTCGTTGCTCGAGCTCGGATGTGGCACGGGTGAAGACGCCATGCACCTCGCCAGGGCCGGCCACCGCGTGCTGGCCACCGACGTGTCGCCTCGCATGATCGACTGCGCGCGCCGCAAGGCCGAGGCGTCGGGAGTCGCCGATCGCATCCGTTTCCAGGTGGCATCGATGGACTCGCTGTCCGCGGTGCTCGGCGGCGAGGTCTTCGATGGCGTCTATTCGAATTTCGGCGCCGTGAATTGTGTGCCGGACCTGGCGGCTCTCGCCCGCTCACTGGCGCCGCGGCTCAAGCCGCACGCGGCGCTCGTCTGGGTGATCATGGGTCGCTTCGTCCCGTGGGAAATGGCCTGGTACCTGGTGCGCGGCGACGCGCGCCGCGCTTTTCGCCGGCTGCGCCGCGCCGGGAGCGAGTGGCGCGGCCTGACGATCCATTACCCCACTCCGGCGCGTTGCGCGCGCCTGCTGGAACCGCATTTCATCTTCAGCGGCGCGCGACCCCTGGGACTGCTCCTGCCGCCGAGCTATGCCGCTCGCTGGCTGGAACGGGCGCCGCGCATGCGTGCATGGTTGTCGCGGCTCGAGCGCTCGACGTTCGAGCGGGCGCGCGGGGCGGCGCTGGGTGATCACTACGTGCTCGAAGCACGCCGTGCCGCATGATGCCGGCGTCCCCACATCTCCTGGCGGGAGAGCTGCTGGAAACCGGCCGGCGCCGTCCCATCGGCAGGTTCGTCGGGCGCCTGTTGCATCGCTGGGCACGCCTGCGCGGCCACCATCGTTACGACGACTGGCGCTTCGAGCGATGGCGCGACCTGCATCTGGTGATTCTGCCGACGGTGTCGAATCCGCGCCTGCTGCGCACCGGGGTGTTCTTCGCCGAGTTCATCGACTCGCTGGTCATCGGCGCGGATACGCGCGTGCTCGATCTGGGTACCGGTTCGGGAATCTGCGCCCTGGCGGCCGCGCGGCGTGGCGCACAGGTCACGGCGGTAGACATCAATCCGGCCGCGGTGCGTTGCCTCGAGGCGAACGCGCTCGTGAACGGGCTGCAGGTTGATGCCCGTCACGGTGATCTGTTCGGTCCGGTGCAGGGCCGGCGTTACGACTGGGTGTTCTTCAATCCGCCATTCCTGGTGGGCGAACCGCGCGATGCCCGTGATGCGGCGTGGCGCGGCAGCGGAATCGCCGAGCGATTTGCGACGGAGTTGGGCGCACACCTGCGGCCGGGCGGCGTGGCCATGCTGTTGTTGTCGTCCTGGGGGGATGCCTGCCCGTTGTTCGTCGACGAGCTGGCCCGCCGCGGCTTCAGTCAGGTTGTCGCGGCGCGGCGCTATCACCTCAACGAGACCGTGACCATCCTCCGGGTGGCCACGCCACCCTGAGTCGAACTCGTGAAGACGGTCCACGCATTCTGGGTGTTGTTGTCGCCACCACTGCGGCGCCGCTGTCTGGCCCTGCTCGGCCTGGCGGCGGTCATGGCGGCCACCACCGTCGTCGGTCTCGTCTCGGTGATGCCGTTCTTCCAGTTGCTGTCCGCTTCGGCCGACACCCCCGCGATGCGCTGGCTGCAAGGCGTGCGCGCCACGCTCGGCATCGCCGACGAGCGGGTGTTCCTCGGCGCGACGGGCGCCGCCTTCGTGCTCATCCTGGTCGTCGCCAACCTCATCAATTACTTCGGTGCGCGCAGCATGCACGCGTTCGCGCTGGCGGCTGCCGACGCCATCCGCGTGCGGCTGTTCGGCGTCTACCTGCGCAGCGACTATCTGTTCCACGCCCGCCACGACGGCGCGCGACTCGGCAACGACGTGCTGCACGAGTCGGACCGCATCGCTGCCCTGGCGAACGTCGGCTTCCAGGCGGTCACCGCAAGCGGCGTGGTGTTGTTGATCACGGCCACGCTGATCGTCATGAATCCCTTGGTCTCGGTCGGCGCACTGCTCGTGTTCGGATCGGCCTACGCACTCATCTTCGCGCGTTCGCGGCGCCAGCTGCGGGTGAACAGCACCGAGCTCACGCGCGCGTCGGCGCGCCGGGCCACCGTGGTGAGGCAGGCATTCGCGGCCATCAAGGAACTGCTCGTCATGCGGCTCGATGCGCCGTTCCAGCGCCAGTTCGGCGATGCCACGGCGCGGGTGTCGCGATCGCAGAACCATACGCACGCCATCGGACTGCGGCCCAGGTATGTGCTCGAATGCCTCGCGGCATTCGCGCTGGTGTCGGTCGCCCTGGCCTTGCACGTGCAGGGCGGCGCAGTGTGGATGCCGCAGCTGACGTTCCTCGCGCTGTCGGCCTATCGGCTCCTGCCGAGCCTGCAGCAACTCTTCGCGGGCCTCGTGACGGTGCGCATGCATCGCGAGGTGCTGTTCAGGCTGTTGCAAAGCGTGCAAGCCGAGAAGGCATCCGGCGACGAAGCCCGCACGCTGCATTTCTCCGCCGCGCCCAAGCGCGACGTGGTGTTCGAGGACGTCGCGTTTCGATACCGGCCCGGGGCGCCTGCCATCTTCGAGCACCTGGACCTGCGCATCCGTGCCGGCGAGGTAATCGGCGTGGCCGGTCCGAACGGCTCGGGAAAGTCCTCGTTCGCCGATCTGCTGCTCGGGCTGCTCGCGCCGACGAGCGGCCGCATCCTGGTGGATGGCGTCGACATCGGCGGGCCGAATCGCGCAGCGTGGCAGGCGTCGGTCGCATACGTGCCGCAGCACGTGGCGCTCATCGACGGCACCGTCATGGAGAACATCGCCTTGGGGCTCGCGGCCGCGGACGTGGACCCGGACCGGCTGGAGGCCGCGGGCCGCGTCGCGCGCGTCGATGAATTCGTCGCGACACTGCCGCAAGGCTATCGCACGCTGCTCGGCGAGCACGGTGTGCAATTGTCGGGCGGTCAGCGGCAGCGGCTCGGCATTGCACGCGCGCTGTATCGCCGCGCCCGGCTGCTGGTGATGGACGAGGCGACCGCTTCGCTCGACCTGGCGGCCGAGCGCGAGATCACCAGCGCCCTGCACGAACATGCGCGATCCATGACCCTCGTGATCATCGCGCATCGGCGTAGCGCGTTCGCCGGATGCGACCGGGTGTTCCACTTGCACGGCGGCCGCTTCACCCACGGGAACGTCGAATGCGCGTGAGCCGCGTCGATCCGTTCGGCGAGCGTCCGCGACGCGCCTGGCGCCGCCGCCATCTCGTGCTGGGCGCATGCATCGAATTCGAGTGCCAGACGGCGGCGCTCGCGGCCGTGGTCGACGCGGCCTACGGCGGGCTGCCCGCCGGTCGCGCGCGGCGCCGCGCGCCGGCATACCGCATCCACCTGCGCCTCATGCGGGATGACTCGCCGGCCTTGCGCGGTGCGCCGCGGCCCAGGTACTCCTCGGGCGGCGGGCTCATCAGCGCGACCATCGACGCGTCGAACTACTCAGTGGTGGCGCCCGCGGCACGCAGTGCGCTGGTCGTGGCTTCATCCGGCCTGCTGGCGCAACCCTACATCCTGCGTTGCGAACTGCTGGAGTTCGCGGTGTTCACGCTGGTGGCGCGCCACCAGCCGGTGCTGCCGCTGCACGCGGCCTGCGTGGGAGTCCGCGACCGCGCGGTGCTGCTGCTCGGCGAGAGTGGCGCGGGCAAATCCACCGCGACGCTGCACTGCATGATCGCGGGACTGGGCGTGTTGTCCGAAGACGTGGTGTTCGTCGAGCCGCGCAACCTCGCGGTGACCGGGGTGCCTAACTACATACACCTGCGGCTCGAGACACCACGCCTGCTGCCAGGGGCGATGGCGCGGCGCGTCCGGCGCGCGCCCGTGATCCAGAGGCGCAACAGCGGGGTGCGCAAGTACGAGGTGGATCTGCGCGGTACGGCGAACGGCGGAGTGGGCTCGTCCGCCAGGCTGGTCGCCGCCGTGCTGCTGTCGCGCCGCAAGTCGGCGCGCGGCGCATCGCTGCTGCGCGAGCTGCCGGCGCGGGAGCTGCTGCGCGCCCTCGACCGCGACCAGCCGTATGCGCGGTCGCGTCCGCTGTGGCGCGAGCTTCGCACCCGCCTGCGGCGGCTGCCGTCATACCGGCTCGAGCGCGGTGCGACCGCGGCCGACACGGCAACGGCCCTCGCGGGCCTGCTGACGACGGTCACATGAAGATCGCGTTGGTCGCGCCCGCGGGAGTCAGCAACTACCCGGGCCATGCCATTCCCGCGCTCATGTGGCTGGTGGAGCGCCTCGCGGCGCGCCACACCGTGAAGGTGTACCTGGTGCATCGGGCCGCGGCTCCCACGCACGAGAACGTGCTCGGGGCCGAAGTGGTCAACGATGGCGGGACGTTCCGCCACCTGCGCACCATCCAGTCGATCGAGGCCGAGCACCGTCGCGCGCCGTTCGATGTCGTGCATTCCATCTGGGCCGGCACCGTCGGGCTCGTCGGCGGCCTGGCCGCGCGGCGAATCGGACGGCCGCATCTCGTGCACATCGCGGGCGGCGAGCTGGCCACTCTTCACGACATCGGTTATGGCGGGGGCCTCAGCCTGCGCCAGCGCTGGACCAATCGATGGGTCTTCAGGCGCGCGGCGGTGGTGAGTGCCGCGAGCGCGCCGATCATCGAGTCGGCGCGGGCGTACGGTGTGAGCGTGGCGCGCATCCCGTTGGGCGTCGACCGCGGCACCTTCCCGCCGCGCGATCCGGTCGCGCGCACCCGGTCCCGTCCGGTGCGCCTCGTGCAGGTCGCCAGCCTGAACCTCATCAAGGACCAGGGGATGTTGCTGCGCGCGGTCGCGCGATTGGTGGCCGCCGGGCGGGATGTCGAGCTCGACATCGCGGGCATGGACGGCATGAACGGTGAGATCCACGCGTTGGCCGGGGCGCTCGGAATTGCAGCGCGCGTGCGTTTTCACGGCCTTGTCGACTCCGCGCGGGTGCGTGAGCTCGTGGAACGCGCGGACATCTACGTCCTGTCTTCGCTGCACGAGGCAGGTCCGCTCGCCGTGCTGGAGGCCGCGATGCTGGGAGTCCCGACGGTGGGCACGCGGGTGGGACACGTCAGCGAATGGGCGCCGCAGGCGGCGCTGGCCGGGCCGCCCGGCGATGCGGCGGCGCTGGCGGCCAACCTGGTCCGCCTCATCGATGATGACTCGTTGCGCCTCGCGCTCGCGGTCGAAGCCCAGCGGCGCGCGCTCGCCGACGATGCCGACTGCACCGCCCGACGGTTCGAGGCGCAGTATCGCGCGGCAGCCCGTTGCGACGGCGGCGGCGGGTGAACGACCTCCCACACCTGCCGTACCGCCCCGACATCGATGGCTTGCGCGCGGTTGCGGTGGTGGCCGTGATCCTGTGCCACGCCGGCGTTCCATTCATGCACGGCGGCTTCGCCGGCGTCGACGTGTTCTTCGTGATCTCGGGATTCCTGATCACGCAGTTGCTGGTTCCGGCCACGCGCGATCATTCGTGGCGCGCGCTGGGAGAATTTTTCCTGCGTCGCGCGCGGCGCATCCTGCCGGCGCTGTTGGTGATGATGCTGGTCGTGACGCTGGCCGCGGCCATGCTCTTCGTGCCGGCCGAACTCGCGGGTTACGGCTACTACCTCAAGATCGCGAGCGTGATGCTCGCCAACGTCGCCGGTTGGCGCGGTGGCAATTACTTCGACGCGATGGCGTCGCAACTGCCGCTGCTCCATCTGTGGTCGGTGGGCGTCGAGGAGCAGTTCTACCTGGTCTACCCGTGGCTGCTGCTGGCGGTGGCGCGCTTCGCGCCGCGGCACCTGCGCGCCGCGCTGGGTTTGTGCCTGCTGGCTTCGCTGGCGCTCTGCCTCTACTGCTCGAGTCAGCTCATGGCGGCCAACTACTACCTCACGCCGATGCGTGGCTGGCAGCTCCTGGTCGGGGCCTGCCTGGCCCTGGTGCCACTGCCGCCCCTGGCGCGCCCCGGGCTGCGCGAAGCAGTCGCCGCGTCCAGCCTGGTGGTGCTGGCGGCGAGCTTCGTGTGGCTGCGCCAGGACGACAGCTACCCCAACGCGTGGGCCCTGGCGCCCTGTCTCGCCGCGGCAGGTCTGCTGGCGGCCGGCCGCGGCGGCCGCACGCGTTGCCTGGGCCCGCTCGAATCGCGCCCGGTGGTGTTCACGGGCCTCGTGTCCTACTCGCTGTATCTATGGCACGCGCCGGCGCTCACGCTCTTCGAGCGCTACAACCTCGTGCCACCGACGGCATTGCAGATCGCGGTGCTGTTGGCGGGCGTTTACGCGGTCTCGGTCCTGAGCTACTTCTGCATCGAGCAACCGGTGCGCCGTCGGCGCGTACTCGTGTCGAATCGCCGCCTGCTTGCGGTGCTCGCGTCTGCCATCGTGCTGCTCGTGGTGATCGGCGAGGTGCTGATTCGCACGAATGGCCTGCCGCAGCGGTTCGACCCGCCGATGCGCCGGCTGGTCGAGGTCCTCGACTTGCACCCCGACCTCGTACGCTGCACCTCTCTTGCGACCTCGGCGCTCGACCAGGATGAACTGTGCCGCTTTGGCCCCGCCACGGAGGCGCGCCCGCGCGTCATCGTCTGGGGCGACAGCCACGCCGCCACGCTGCTGCCCGCGTTCGACCAGGCGGCCCGCAGGCACGGCGTGGCGCTGGGCTTCGCCGCACGCTCCTCGTGCCGCCCGCTGCCCGGCGTGTCCAGCGCGATGAGGCACGATCGTTACGTGCACACCTGCGTGGAATTCAACGACGCCATGTTCGGTGTCGTCGAGCGGCTCAGGCCCGAGCTCGTGATCCTGGCCGCGCACTGGAGCGAGCCGGGCGACCGGTTCCTGTCGAGCTCCGAGCGCGCGCCGCCGGGAGTGTCGATTTTCAGCGTGGGGCTCGAGCGCACCCTGGCGCGCGTCACGAAGACCGGGGCCCGCGTGTGCGTGGTGCTCGACGTGCCTGAGCTCGAGTTTCCCTATCCGAACGCGCTACTCACGGTGCGGCAGCGCGGACTGGATCCGGGAATCCTCAGGCCCACGCGCGATGAGGCGAGGGCCCGCCAGGCCGGCGTGGAACGGGATGTGCGTGCGCTCGCGGCCCAATATCCCGTCGACATCGTCGACCCGAAGGACGTGCTCTGCGCCTCGGGGCGCTGCGAGATCGGCGACGGCAGGATTTCCTACTACAGGGACGACAACCATCTCACCGTGGCGGGCGCGGAGCGGGTGGCGCCGAGTATCGACGGATGTTTCGACTCGCTGTCGAGGCCATGACATCCGCGTAGACGCGGCGAAATTCGGCTGCCGTCCAAAGAACGTCGTGCGCCGCGGCCCATTCGACGCCGCGTGCCTGCAATGCGGCATAGCGGGCGGGATTCGCGGCGATCTCCAGTACCTGTTGCGCGAGATGCTCGATGTCACCCGGCATTGCCACGACGAAGAACTGACCGCCCAGGTCGTGCACCAACCCGACGTCGGTCGCGCACACGACCACGCCGCTCGCCATGGCTTCGTTGACGACCACCGCTTGCGATTCGTAGCGCGACGTATGCAGCAGGAAATGTGCCCGGGAATAGTATTCATGCAGGCGTGCATTGGGTACCACGCCAACCAATTCCACGCACGACGACAGGCCGAGCCGGCTGATCCGATCCGCGGTTTCGCCACCCACGTGTCGCTCGCCGACGATCAGCAGCTTCGCGTCGAGCTTCGCCGAGATCCGCTCGAACGTCCGGAGCAGGGTATCGACATCCTTGACCGGATTCGCGCAGGCGACGTGCAGGAAGACGTACGGTGCCGCCAACGGCTTCGTCGAAAATGGAAAGCGCGATCGATCGACACCCAGCGGCAGCACTCGTGCCCGCTCGGGTCCGATCCCGAACGCGGCGAGTCCGGCCGCCTGGTACCGGGTCAACACCGTCAATCGCGCCGCTTCGTTGCACACCCGGGCGATGATGCGTCTCCTCGCGGCTCGCGGGGCATTTGCTGTTTCCTCCCCCAGCAACGACACGACACAGGGAATGCGAAACAGGCGTGCGAGTCGGACACCGAGCCACCCGGCGGGGAATGCATCGATTGCGTGCAGCAGGTCTATCTTCCGGCGGCACGCATCGAGCACGATCATCGAAGCGAGGATGAACAAGTCCAGCTTCAGGAATGGCGTTCGAAAGGGCAGTGAGCACAGCCTGACCGCGGAGTGTCCGCCGGCCCTGGCGGGCTTCAGCAGCGAATAGACGGTGACGTCGAAGTCCTGCGCCACGACTTCGAGACATTGCGTCAATGCCGGGATGCCCTCGCCCAGTCGACCTGTGCCGCACGGCCCGACACCGACGACCGCGAGATGCCTGCGTCGTTCGTTCACGAGATGCGCGCCAGGCCGGCGAGGAACAGGCGCCGCAGGCGCCGGCCGCTGCCGAAGAAGAGGTGTGACATGGCTGCCCGGACCTTGAATGTGGCGATACGCAGCGCAAGTGCGGGATTCCGCGCGGTGCGCACGTAGATCGCATTGAACTGGGTCGAATGCGCATTCGCGTCGGTCGCGACTTCCGCGAGGCCCCAGGATTCGAGCAGGCTCCTGACGTCGGCGTAGAGCTTCTGCGCCGGGTTGATGAGCGGCACGCGTTCCACTTCGACGTGCACGAGATCGAGATTTCCCCGCATGCCTGAGGCGCCCGCGAGGACTTCGTAGCCCATGCCTTCGGCGTCCACCCAGAAGGCGAGGCGCGCCCCCGCCGCCATCCGGCCGGCGAGAAACGCATCGAGTCTCACGGTGGGCACCTCCACCACTTCGAGGTGTTCGGCGGCGACCACGGCCGGATACATCGAGCTGCGCCCGCGCTGGTAGTTGGGCGTGGCGTAGTCGGCGCGCAACACGTGGAAGGACGCCACGTGTCCCTGCTCGGCCACCGCCCGGCCGATCACCTCCACGCCCAGCTCGCGCAGCGTCTCGTCGGCGAGCATCGGGGCGAGATTGTAGGGATTCGGCTCGAACGCGAAGACCCGCGCGCCCGGAACAGCGCGCGCGCATCGCATGGCATCCGCGCCGTTCATGGAGCCGACGTCGCAGATCACGCCGGGAGCGACGTGCGGCAGCAGCTGCATGAACAGCTTGGCGGTATCCACGCGCATCAGGTGAGACGCGGGCGCACGAGCCTCTCCGCGCGTTCGAGGACCTCCGCCGCCGAGTATCGCGTGAGGCAGCGGTTGTCGCCGAACTTGCAGACTGCGAGCCCGCACTGCCCGCAGGGCAGGTCCGAGGAATCCAGGCAGTCGCTCCAGCTCCCCTGCGGCGCGGACCAGTCGCGCCGGCTGTCGCTGAAGAGCGCGAGCGTGGGTGTTCCCTGGGTCCAGGCCATGTGCATGAGGCCGCCATCCTCTGACAGCACCAGGCGTGCGCGCCCGACGATGGTGAACGCCGCGAGCTGGTCCGCGCGCCCCGTGAGATCGACGCAGTGCTCACCCAATGCAGCGGCGATCTCCGTGGCCTTGGCGCGTTTCGCAGGCAGGAGGAGCAGCACGATCTGGCTGCGCGGATGGCGTTCGAGCCACAGTCGCGCGAACTCGATATAGCTCGCGGTGGGCCAGGCGCGCGACGGCGCAAAGCCCGCGGGGTTCAACACGACGAGATCGAAACCGTGCTTCCAACCGTGCCGCCGCAGCAGCGCATCGGTGTCGGGACCTCCGCCGCGCAGCTCGAACGCGGGCTGCATGCGGGCGTCCACGCCGAGCGCCGCCTCGATGGTTCGTCGCGTGCGCTCGCCCGCCGAGCGCGGCGAGAAGCGGTCGAACGAAGACCAGGCCGCGGGACGGACCATGCGACGCACGAAATTGCTGAGGCGGCTGTTCTGCAGGTCGAGCACCACGTCGTAGCGCGCGCCGACCAGCGTGGGCATGTGGCGTGCCGCCGAGAGCCAGGTCCGCACGCGGTTGCGATCGCCGGCGAGCGCGACGACGCGGTCGAAGTGGCCCATCGCGCGCGGCACGGCCGCGACCTCTTCGCGGGTGAGGAAGTGCAGCTCGGCGTCCGGGTAGCGGCGCCTGACGCCCAACAGGTAGGGCAAGGTGATGATGGTGTCGCCGAGCGCCTGCAACCGGATCGCGAGAATGCGCCGCGGCGGGGTTGCGTGCCGCCAGGGGCGCGCGCGGATGGGCTCCGCTGCCGCGCCCGTCATTGCCAGTTCTGCCCGGCGAGCACCGTCGCCAGCGTTTGCACCCGCGGCGGCCGCGAGGTGAGCCAGCGGAGGATGCGCGTGAGATGCGTCTGGTCGTACCAGGGGACGTGCCGGAGCGCCGGCTGGTGAGCGACCGCATCCGCGATTTCCTCCAGCGCTTGGCGCTTCGGCAACAGGCGGCTGCGCGCGTATCGCAGCAGCTCGAAGGGAGTGCGCGCCCACGGGTACCCCGGCAGTGCCGGGATGCCGAGGTTGGTCCAGGAAACCGTGGCCAGGTCGTGACGCGCGTGCCGGAGCAACCGGGGACACGCTGCGCGCGTCGCGGCCAACACGTCGGTGGGGACCGCTTGCGGCAAAAATTGCGCGACCATGCGCAGCGCCGGGTACATCCACCAGCCGCGCGGGCCGTCGTGGGTGAGTGCGGCCCATTCCGCGCGGGTCAGCCGAGGTGCGAGGCGCGCGAGATCGATGAGCTGCATGAAACGCAGGGTGTGCGTGCACATGCCGCCCGTGGCGTGCAGCATCAGGTGGCAGAAAAGCGCGGCGTTGCTCGCGTAGGCGTTCGCGCCGGGATGCGCATCGCGGGGCCACGCGAGGGCGGTGATCTCGACCTGGGAGACCGGTAGCGGCTCCGCGAGCGCCCGGTGGACCTCGATCTTGAAGGAATTGTCCAGGTGTTCGCCGAAGACCTGCGGCGGCGCTTGCCCGAGCGGGACGAAGACGGCATGGCGCCGTGTGGCAAAGCAGGGGCGATAGCCCAGCGACTGCAGGACTTCCGCGAGCTTCGCCTCGTCCACGGGCCTGACGAGCAGGTCGATGTCACTCATCGGCCGCACACCCGCGCCGTGCACACCGAGCCCGAGCAGCGCGGACCCCTTGAGTGGCACGACAGCGATGCCGCGCGCCCGTGTCGCCTCGTCCAGTCGCAGCAGGATTTCGCGGGCGCGCGTCTCGCGCAGGCGAATGTGGTGGCGCTGCGCGGCGAGAAACTTCGCCCAGCAATCCGGGCCGCGCCATTGCAGGCATTCCGCGAGCACACCGGCCAGGCCATGCATGACCCCCACCGATCGGCCGATGCCCCATTCGAAGTCGCTCCACCCGGGAGCCGATTGCCTGGGCGCCGCGATTTCGGCTGCGAGCCGATCGGTAACCGCGACGAGTGCCGACTGGACAGCGGCGAAGGGTGGCAGGTCTGGATGCACCTCGCTCATGGCTTCACATCGAGCACATCTGCTCGCGCGCGCGACGCGCGGTGCCGAGGAGCTCGGCGGCCAGCGCCGGGTTCGCAGATTCGAGCCGCGCCGCCTCCACCTCGCTGCGCAGCCACTGGTCGGCGAGCCTGTAGTAATCCTTGCCGCGGCGGCCGCTGATCAGGTAGTCGCGGTCGGTGGACTCGTGCCAGGGCAGCGGCGCGCGCACGCGCTCGCGCACCTTGTCGAAGTAGCCGGTGCCCTTGATCGGGTAGGACACCGTGGTGAAGAACACGTCGGGATTGGTGGCCTTGACGTGCTCGACCGTCGCGGCGATGTCCTCGAGCTCCTCGCCCTCGTAGCCCCACATCAGGAACATGCCGACCTGGATGCCGTGCTGGTGCGCGAGCTCGCAGGCGCGCCGCACCTGCGCGACGCTCACGCCGCGCTGCATGGCGTCGAGGATGCGCTGGCTGCCGCTCTCCGAGCCGATCCAGATGCGGTAGCAGCCGAGCTCGCGCAGCTGCGCGGCGGCGGTCTCGCTCTGCAGCCGGTCGGCGCGCGTGATGGTCTCGAACGGGCGGTGGATGCCGCGCCGCTTCAGCTCGGCGAGGTAGTTAGCCAGCCATGGGTGGCTGATGGTGAACACGTCGTCCGCGTACCACACCTGGTCGGGCGCGTAGCGCTCGACGATCCATTGCACCTCGTCGGCCACCAGGGCCGGGCTGCGTCGCCGGTGGGTGAAGCCGTACACCGCATGCGAGCACCAGTTGCAGCGGTACGGGCAGCCGCGCGCGGTGATCAGGTTGATGCTGCTGGCGCCGTGATGCGTTTTCCAGGCGTCGAGATAGAGCTGGTGGTCGATGGCTTCGCGGTCCGGCCAGGGCAGGGTGTCGAGGTCGGCGACCTTGGCGCGCTCGGCCGTGCGCAGGATGACACCCTGCTCGTCGCGGAACGCGATGCCGTTGATCTCGTGCAGGCGATGCGCGCCACGGCGCGCCAGCGCGCCGAGCAGCTCGCTCATGGTGAGCTCGCCTTCACCCACGACGACGACGTCGGCGCCCGCGCCGAGGTACTCGGCGGTGTAGTTGGCGCTTTCCGGCCCGCCGAGCACCACGGTCCAGCGATGCAGCTTCGCGGTGCGCACGATCTCGAGCACCGAGCGGCGCGTCATGAGGTTGGTGTACAGGCCGAGCACGCCGCCGGGCGTGGCCGCGAGGCGCGCGGCCAGCGCCGCACGCTCGGCGAAGGTGCTGTCGAAGATCTCGACCGAGAACCCCGCGCGCTTGAGGTACGCCGACAGGTACAGGATGCCGAGCGGTGGGTACGGCTTCATGATCTGCCGCTCCTTCTCGTCGTCGGCGAGGAAGTACCCGTGCGTGAGCAGGACGTCGGCCATGGGTCAGCTGAAGGCCGTGGCGGGACGCAGCGTGCCGTACGCGGCGTCGCGCGCCGGCGTGTAATGGGCGCCGTGGCGATGCTCGCGCTCGTGCGCGCACAGGTGGTTCCAGCGCGCGGCGATCTCGGGCGCGCCCGGGTTGGTGACCTCGTCGTGCAGCAGGTTGCGCACGGCGCGGTAGAAGCCCGACTGGTAGGTGCCGGCGAACATCATGTCGAGATCGTTGCTCTCGTCCCAGTGGGTCTTGGCGCCGAGCTGCGACTTCACCGCCTCGTGGAACTTCGTGCCGGGCAGTGGATAGGAGACGCTGACGCCGACGTCGTCGGGCCGTGATTCCTCGACCAGGCGGCGCGTCGCGAGGATGTCCTCGAGCTCCTCGCCGAGGTAGCCGAGCTGCAGGAAGTAACCCACGCGGATGCCGCCTTCGCCGAGCATGCGGCGCGCCTCGTGGATCTGCGCGACACGCGTGCCCTTGTTCATCGCGTCGAGGATTTTCTGGCTGCCGCTCTCGGCGCCGATCCACGCCTCGCGGCATCCCGCGGCGCGCAGCGCCTCGGTCATGCGCGGGCTCACGAGATCGGCGCGAGTCTGGATGGTGAATGGCACGCCGCCGCCGCCTTCCCGCAGCGCGCCGGCGAACTCCTGCACCCAGTCGACGCGGAACCCGAAGATGTCGTCGGCAAACCAGATGTGATCGGGGCGGTAGTGCCGGCGCAGGTAGCTGAGCTCGGCGGCGACTTCGCGCGCCGGGCGCTGCAGGTACTGGTTGCCCCAGATGGGCTTGGCGCACCAGTTGCAGCGGAACGAGCAACCGCGCGAGGCGGCCATGTTCAGGCTGAAGTAGCCGTGCGCGCGACGCCAGGCGCGTCGGTACTTCTCGATGTCCACCAGGTCCCAGGCCGGAAGCTCCGCGAGCTTCGGATCGGGCAGGCGCGCCGCGGCGCTTTCGCGATGCAACCCGGATGCGGTGCCGATGCTCACGTCGGCAAGCCCGTGCGCCAACTGCGCCGGCTCGAGCGAGGGATCGGCGTTCAGGCGGTCGATCAGCGCCTGCAGCGTGCCCAGCGCCTCGCCATGCAGCACGGCATCGGCGCCGGCCTGCAGGTAGACAGACGGTGCGTCGGACGCGTCCGACCCGCCGACCAGCACGCGCGTGCCGTGCGCGCGGGCGATGCCGAGCATTTCCCGCGCGGCCTCGCGCATGCGGCCCAGGCACATCTTGCTGAGGAAGTTGTAGTTGTCCTCGTAGACCAGCACCAGCTGTGGCTTCAGCACCTCGAGCTGCCGCGCAAAGCGGGTCAGGTCGTCGGCCAGCATGGCGTCGAACAGCGCCACTTCGTGGCCCGCGGCGCGCAGCATCGAGGCCACCTGCAGCGTGGCCAGGGGTGGATAGGGCTTGGCGCGATCCTTCTGCTTCTGGTCGAAGCCGAGGAAGTACGAGTGGCAAACGAGTATGGAAAGCATGGGCCCGCATCACTCCTCATGGACAAAACCCGGCCCCTTCCGTGAGCCGGTCCTGCGTGTGGGTTGCGCGAGGCGGCGGGGCGGTTCCCGTCCCGGGAACATTTCCCTCCCCTGAGTCATTTCAGTGCGGGAGAGAACCTACGAGAGGAAACACAGATGTCGTCATTCCTGGTGCTGGGCCGCGAAGGCCTCATTACGTCGCGCCGATCCTTCCTGGGTGTATCCGGCACGGCGCTGTCGGCCACCGCGGTGGCCCTGCTGTCCGGGCGCGAGTCGCTCGCCGCGGCGGACAAGGCGGCCGCTCCGGCCAATGACGTGGCCATCCTGAATTCCGCGCTCGCCGCCGAGCTGGAGGCCATCGCGGCCTACGGCGTGGGCGCCGGCAGTGGACTGCTGAAAGGCCCGGTGCTCGCGCTCGCGACCACGTTCCAGGGCCATCACAAACAACACGCGGACGTGCTGGCCGGAACGGTGAAGAAGCTGGGCGGCAAGCCCGCCGAAGCAAAGGCGAAATACGAATTCCCGGTCGAGACGCTGAAGACGCAGAACGACGTGCTGCGTTTCGCGGCGGGACTCGAGAAGGGCGCGGTCAGTGCCTATCTCGGCGCGGTGCCGATGTTCAAGGACCGCGAGCTCGCCAAGGCCGCGGCCAGCATCCTCGGCGACGAGGCCATGCACTGGGCGGTGTTGCGCAACGCCGTGGGCGAGGAGCCGGTGCCCGCAGCATTCGTTTCGTGAGGCTTAGCTTTCGTTGATTGCCATCGCGTGGGCGGCGCTGCAAAGTGCCGCCCATGCTCGGCATCCACCACTACTCGCTGTTCATCGCAACGGCCATCGTCCTGGTCCTGACACCGGGACAGGACACGTTCTTCATCCTCGGTCGCAGCCTTGCGAGCGGGCGTTCGGCGGGCATCGCCGCCGCGCTCGGCATCACCTGCGGCAGCGTCATCCACACATTGCTCGCGGCGCTGGGCCTATCGGCGCTCCTGGCGACGTCGCCGTATGCGTTCATGGCGGTCAAGCTCGCCGGCGCGGGCTACCTGGTCTACATCGGCGTGCGCGCGCTGCTGTCGCGGACGCAGGCACTGCCGGGCGCGGACGCGGCGCGCGGTGACGATGGCTATTGGCCGGCCTTCAGGCAGGGCGTCGTCACGAACCTGCTGAACCCGAAGGTGGCGCTGTTCTTCCTCGCGCTGATGCCACAGTTCATCACGGCGGGCAGCGCGCACAAGGTCGCGGCTTTCCTCGTGCTCGGCCTGTCGTTCATGACGCTCGGCCTCATCTGGTGCACGGTGCTGGCGGTCGCGGCGGCCAGCCTGCGCGGCGCGTTGACGCGCCGGCCGTCGGTGACGTCCATCCTCGACAAGGTCGCCGGCGGCATGTTCATCGCGCTCGGCGTGCGGCTCGCGACTGCGCGGCAATGAACGACGACTGGCCGCAGGCGGGCCGCAAGCGGCTCATCTTGCCATCGCCCATCGGCACGCTCGGCCGCGACGTGCCGGACATCGAGGCGGAATTGTTCGTCGAGGCGGCGCGCGGCGCGGTGTTCATGATGGGCGACAACCCGGCATTGCCGCGCATGCCCGAGAGGCCGCGGCTGCTCGACTTCTACCGCCTGCGCTTCGGACCCATCGCGCGGCGCCACCACGCGCAGTCGGCGAAGCTCGCGATGGACTCGGGGCAGAGCGAGAAGATCGTGATGGCGTGCTTCCTGCACGACATTTCCAACGGCGCGCTGGTGCGCTGCGACCACGGGTACTGGAGCGCGCAGCTGGTGGCGCCGTACGTGGACGAGGAAGTCGCCTGGGCGATCCGCTATCACCAGCCGCTGCGCTATTTCGCGGACGAGTCGGTGGGTTACGAGTATCCCGAGGCGTACCGGAAATATTTCGGCGCGGATTACGAGCCGCCCGAGTACATCCGCCGCGACCACGAGCTGGCGCGCAACCACCGCTGGTACATGTCGTCGCGCATGATCACGCTGTTCGACATCTATGCCTTCGAGCCCGGGCCCGAGCCCGACCTCGGCGTGTTCGAGGACATCATCGGCCGCAATTTCCGCGAGCCGCGGGAAGGACTGGGATTCGACGGATCACCGGTGGCGCACATGTGGCGCTCGATGATCTGGCCTAACAACTTTCTGTGATCAGCGCAGGACGAGGCGCGACGGCGTGCGATCGCCGAACATGCTGACTTCGTTGCGGCGGTAGTCGATCACCAGCCGGTCGAGCACGCCCAGCATGTCCATGCCGATGAGCAGGGCCGGTTGCTGGTCGAGGCCCCACAGCTTGAAGACGTGGAAGTCGGCGA
Source organism: Steroidobacteraceae bacterium (assembly GCA_035701825.1). Taxonomy (GTDB): domain Bacteria; phylum Pseudomonadota; class Gammaproteobacteria; order Steroidobacterales; family Steroidobacteraceae; genus CADEED01. Next base: position 2,846 of record DASSRK010000014.1, on the reverse strand, counting down.
AGATGACTTCCAGGTTGCTCAACACCATGTCGCCGATGCGCGCTTCCTTGATCTGCTGCACCTGGCCGTCGGCGATGTCCGGCGTGGCGCCGTGCACCACGGCCTCCACCGGCTCGCGCTTCTTCTTGCCGCGGTTGAGCGCGTTCTGCAGCGCGAGGTTGCCGAGCGTGCGCTCGGCGCCGGTGTCGATGACCGCCTTGCACTTGATGCCGCGCGCGACGCGCACGTCGATGATCATGAGCCCGTTGGGGTTGCGCTCGGCGCGCGCGGTCACCATGGAGTAGTGAGGCCGCCGGCCGTCCGAGGCGAGCACGCTGACGCGGTCGCGACGGAAGTCGACGTCGATGCGCTGGTCCTTGAAGCCGGCCACGCCGAGGATGCCGTCGGCGTTGCCCATGATCGAGGTGAAGATCACCGGCAGGTGCTGGTCCTTGAAGCTGAGCTGGCCGATGTCGATGCTGTCGACGGTCACGGTGGCCACCTCGGCGGCGCCGGTCACGCCGTTGAGCATGACGTTGCGGCCCGGTGTGTTGCTCAGGCCGAGGGTGCGCGCCAGGTGCGGCGCGACCGTCGAGCGGCTGGCGCCGGTGTCGATGACGAAACGGAACGGGCCCTTGCCGTTGACCATCACGTGGGTCATGACGCGGCCGATGCGATCGAGCCGCGTGGGCGCGGCGAACAGCGGTTCGGGATCCTTGAGCGCGCCGAGCGGATCGTCACCGCCGCCGGGCAGGCGCGTGCCGATGTTGGGTTCGGCGAGCAGCGATCGAGAGCAAAAACCTCCACCGAGCGCGAGCAGCGCCTGTAGCGCAAACCGGCGGTTTGTCAGCTCCCTCATGAGGGTCGAACCTACGCCTGATCCCGGTGGAAAGAAACCGCCGTGCGCCAAAACGTGCGCGCCGCACGGTGTGATGTCCCAGTTCCGGGGACCCATCACCGCGGCTTATGGAACAGCCGGTTCCGCGCGGTGCCGGGCCGGCAAACCGGCATAACTCGCCGCCGGCGGCAGGTCCGGATTCGATCGGCTTATGACCGGAACCGCATGGCATCTGACAACGCTCGAAGGCCTGCACCGCTTTGCCGGTGTGCCGGCTCGGCGCCGTCTTCAGTGCGACTGGTAGCTGTTGCCGCCGAGGTCGGTCATGACGCCGCCGTCGAAGCGGCGCCCGACGCCGGAGAACGTGGAGCGCGCCACGTAGATCTCGCCGCCGTTCGAGGCTTCGTACGAGCCCACCGCGCCGCCGATGGTGCTGTTGACGATGTGCACGCGCGCCTGGCGCGCGATGATGCCGACGCCGCCGGCGCGGATCTTCGCGTTGCTGATGTACAGGTCGCAGCCGTTCTCGGCGATGACCGCGTCACCGGTGAATTCCATGGTCTCGCCGTCGATGTGCATCAGCCGGTCGCCCTGGCAGATGATCGGATCGCTGCGTTTCTCGACGTTGTTCGCGGCCATCGCCTCGGCGCGCGGTGCGCTCGAGCGCGTGGTCGGCGCTTCACGAGTGATGCTGTACCCCGGACCTTCGATGGCGGGCGGCGGCACCGCGTCCGCGGCCTCGCCGCGATGGATGCTGTAACCCGGGCCCTCGGCGAGCGGCGTTCCCGCGGGGTTGCGCGTCGCGGCGACAGTAGTTTGGGGCGCAGCCTCTTCGGGTACCGCCGGGGCCTCGACGGCGTCACTGGCCTGCGAAGCCGCCGCGGCCGGCGCCGGCGCCGGCGCGGGCTGCGCGGCCACCTTGGGGGGCGGCGGACCGGCCACCAGCTCGTCCGGTGTCAGTTTCCACATCGAGCCGTTGCGTGTGTCGCGCACCGTGAAGACGTGCGCCTGCTCATCCGTGTTGACGATTTCGATGTCCGGGTTGCGTGCGAGCGCGGCGCGGGCCCAGGCCATCTCGTTCGCCGTCTCGCTCACCCGTTCTTGTTTGCTGCAGGCGGCGAGCGTCAACAGCAACGCGCCGGCCAGGAGAAAGTCGCGGGTTTTCATGGCGATCATTCTGGGCCGTTGCCCGCCGTCCGCAAGCCCTTTCTAGTAGAGTCACGCGCCCGTGACCGACATCGAGACTTTTCGTGAGCAACAGCTGACACGCCTGCGCGACGCCGGTGCGCTGGCCGCCTTCGAAGGCGCGCCGCCCCAGCTGCTCGCGGCGCTGAAACGCGTGGTCGGGGCCAGCGACTTCGTGCGGGAAGCCCTGGAACGCGAGGCGGGGCTCGGCAAGTGGCTGATCGAGGAGGCCGAATTGGGCCTCGCGCTGGATGCCACCGCCATGGCGCGCAGGATCGAGGCCGCGGCCGCGACGGCCGGCGACCCCGAGGCCTTCATGGCCGCCCTGCGCCGGCAGCGGCGGCGGGAGATGGTGCGCATCGCCTGGCGCGACCTGGCCGGCATCGCCCCGGTAGCCGAGGCCCTGGCCGAGACCAGCGCCTTCGCCGATGCCTCGATCGAGGCGGCCGTGGCCTTCGCCACGCGCGAGCTCGAAGGCCTCTACGGCGCCGCGCGCAACCCGGCCGGCGAGCCGCAGCCGCTGATCGTGCTCGGCATGGGCAAGCTCGGCGGCGGCGAGCTCAACTTTTCCTCCGACATCGACCTGATTTTCGTATTTCCCGAAAGAGGCGAGACCGCTGGCCCGCGGCGCATCGACAACGAGGATTTCTTCACGCGCCTGGGCCGCCTGGTCATCCGTCTGCTGGGCGAGCGCACCAGCGACGGCATCGTGCACCGGGTCGACATGCGGCTGCGGCCCTTCGGCGACAGCGGGCCGCTGGCGGTGAGCGCCGCCTTCCTCGATGACTACCTGCAGGCACACGGGCGCGACTGGGAGCGCTATGCCTGGATCAAGGCGCGCGCC
>DASSRK010000013.1:0-6171 GCA_035701825.1 Steroidobacteraceae bacterium | reverse complement strand
TTCATGGAGCCGGCCAACGAGGACAGCAACTGGCGCTGGATCAACATCGATCAGCCGACGCCTGACAACGTTGAAGTGGAAACCTTCACGTCCTCGAAACCAAGGATTCCGGTGACCACCTACAACTGCCCGATGCCGGGCTGGATCGAGGCGAGCGCGGTCGAAACCAATGCCGTGTTCTCGTCACTGGGCCTGGGCTTCGCACCCAACAAGCTGCGCAGCTTCAACCTGCGAGATGGCCTGGTGTGCCTGAACTCCGACCAGCCGGGCGGCGCGCGCTGCCTGGATCACCAGGTGAGTTACAAGTGCCCCGCAGGTCCGAAGACGGTGTGGACGCCCTGGTACAACAAGGACAAGAGCAATACCGACGATGGCGAGCACGAGGAACGGTCGAAGTCCATCGCCGAGGCCACGGCGTTCTGCGGGGGCAAGGCGCCGATCGCCATACGCATGCAGGCGCTGCAGAACGGCGCGTCGATCTACGAGACCAACGGTCCGCAGGACCGCCTGGCGCAGTTCTCGCGCAGCGGCCTCGTGTGCCGCAACTCGGACCAGGGCAGCGGCCAGAGCTGCAGCAACTACGTGGTGCGCTATCGCGGCTGCCGCGATGACGCCTCGCTGGCGAAGATCAAGAACGCGTGGACCAGTCTGCCTACCTTCGGTGACCGGTATCTGACGACCACCAACAACGTGGACGGCGCCGAGACCCGCGCGCAGGGCAACAACTACCAGTATCCGAGCCAGGACTGGATGATCGAGCCGCTTTCCGGCGGCAACACCATCCGTCTCGCCGATGTGTGGTCCGGCAAGTACCTGACCGCGAGCAGCAACACCGACCAGGCCGTGGTGCAGGTGAAGAACTCGGATCTGTCGCAGATGCGCCAGCAGTGGGTGATGGAAACCATCTCCGGCAGTTCGGAAGTGAGGTTCCGCAACGTGGGCAGCGGCCGCTACCTCACGGTGGGCAACTACACCGGTACCGACCCGTACTACGCACCTATCTATTCGCAGTCGCTGAACACCAGCTGGGCGAGCCAGCGCTGGGTCGTGCAGTAGGCCAGCAGCTTTTCAACGAGGAGAACCAGGGAATGAAGACATTGTCGTCATGGACGAGGACCGCAAGTGGCTGGCTGATACTCGCCGCATTGCTGTCCGGAGCGCAGGTCGCCCACGCGGTGGAGTACTGCCTGTCATCCAGCACCAACCAGATCACCGGCGACGCCAACGGTTACCACTACGAACTGTGGAACTCCGAAGGCGCTTCCAATCCGCAGGATGAATGCATGAGCGTGAACGCGGGGGCCACGTTCGACGGCCGATGGACCAACGCGGCCGACTACCTGGCAAGGCGCGGGTTCTTCTACGGCTCGAATACCGGCCAGAACTGGAAGCAGCGCGGCGGCGTCCAGATCTACTACCTCACCGACTGGCAGCCGAAGTACGTCACCGGCGGCAACTCGAGCATCGGCGTGTACGGCTGGGTGCACCGGGGCAACAACAATGTCGGCTCCACGGCGGAGTTCTACATCATCGAGAACTGGTACCAGTGGAATCACTCGCTCGAGGGCACCGCGCAATCCCTGGGGAAGATCGCGGTGAACGGCGCGGTCTACGAGGTCATCAAGACCACGCGCACCAACCAGCCCACGCCGTGGGGGAACATGAATTTCTCGCAGTACGTGAGCGTGCGACAGAATCGCGGCAACCAGAACGAGACACCGAGCCCGGCCGGCACGTACTCCGCCGGCATCAATGTCGGGCAGCACTTCGCCGCGTGGGAGAAGCTCGGGCTCGACATGAGCGGTGAGCTGTATGAAGTCGCCTTCCTCGCGGAAGGCTACGGGAGCACCGGCAACGTGAAGGTGCCGACGCTGACATTCACCAAGCAGACCGCGCCGAGCTCCATCACCGCGAGCCCGTCCACCTACAACCTGGCCGTGGACGACGGCACCATTGTCAACTGGACGCTGCCTTCTGACTACTCGGACTGGACCGCCTCGGTGGTTCACTCCAGCAGTTGCAATGGCGTCATCGCGCTCGACATGTACCAGGGCAAGTACCTGATGTCAGGCGTCGCGCCCGGCTCGTGCACGCTCACCATCTTCAGCCCGGACGGCACCAAGTCCGCGACCGCGACGGTCAACGTGTCGCAGGGCTCGTCCACGGCGCGCAGCGTGCAGTTCCGCGCGCTCGGCAACAAGGGCGGCGAGCAGGTCTATCTGGTGCGCGCCGGCAAGCGCGTGAGCGCGCCGCGCACGCTGACCACCGCGTTCCAGACCTTCAGCCAGACCGTGTACGGCGAGGGCGACATCGGCATCGAGTTCGTGAACGACGATGCAGTCGCGAACGGCAAGGCTGCGCGCGTTGACTACCTGTCCGTGGACGGCGTGAAGCGCGAGACCGAGGCGCAGGCGTTGAACACCGGCTCCTTCGCCAACAACAAGTGCGGCGGCGGCGGCTACAGCGAGTGGCTGTATTGCGCGGGCGCCGTGAACTACGGGCCGCTGAAGCAGGAGCACACCATCCGCATCCGCGCGCGCGGCACCGTGGGCGGCGAACACATCCACCTGCTCATCAACGGCGTCTCGGTGAACACCGGCTGGTGGATGACCACCGCGTTCCAGGAATTCACCGCCACCGTGACCGGCGACGGCGACATCAACGTCAAGTACGACAACGACGGTGGGTCGAAGGACGTGGTGCTCGACTGGGTCAAGGTGGATGACCAGGTGCCGCGCCAGGCCGAGAACATGCAGTACAACACCGCGCGGTTCGCCAACGGGCGCTGCGGCGGCGGGCAGTACAGCGAGTGGATGAACTGCAACGGCGTGATCGGGTTCGGGAAGATCTCGGACAACTTCAACTAGCCCGCACACGAGCGAGTGCGAAGGCCCTGCCGGCGAGAGTCGGCGGGGCCTTTTCTTTTCGACCGCGCTCTCGACGAGATGGCGACTGGTTCTCACTTTCTCGTAGGACGCTTCGAGCGGCCGATTGCGACGCCTCCACATAAAGCGCGTCATCGCATGCATCGCCGGGCCCCGCTCGACACAACAAAAACCTGCTCCAGGGAGGGAGACATGCTTCGTCGTCACTTTTTCGCAACGTTACTGATCGTTACTGCGCCCGTGTTCGCCGATGGCGGCCACCACGGCGATGAGGCTCAGCCCACCTACTGCGCGTACGAGCTCGGCCGCGTGCCCGGCCTGCCCGCCGGCGCAGTCTCCGTCGAGGTGACCGGCATCAACGAGCGCGACCAGATCGCCGGCTGGATGAGCGTCGAGGGCGCCGATGCGACGCGCGCCTTCCTCTGGGATCGCCGGCGCGGCATGCGCGACCTCGGCGTCGTGCCGGGACACGCCAGCCTGGTGGCCGCGGCCGTCAACGAGGCAGGCACCGTCGTCGGCAGCGCGACCGATTCCGAAACCGGCGAGAGCCTGGCGTTCGCCTGGACCCGCGCCCGCGGCGCGCGCACCTTCGACAGCTCGCTCGGCGGCGTCACCAGCTTCGCCGCCGACATCAATCGGCGCGGGCAGATCGTCGGCGCCAGCGAGACCGCGAGCGGCGCGTTCCACGCCTTCCTGCGCGATGGGAACGGCGACGTGTTCGACCTCGGCGCGTTCCCGGATGGCAGCGGCTTCAGCAGCGCCACCGCCTTGAATGATCGCGGGCAGGTGATCGGCACGCGCGTGAGCGGTGACGTGCAGGATGGGTTCATCTGGGACGAGCGCCGCGGCATGCGGCCGCTGATCCCGGATTCGACGGCCACTGCGTTTCCGTTCCCGGCGGACATCAACGAGCGCGGCGAAGTCGTGGGCGACATGCTCGGCACCGAGCCGCAGCGCGCGTTTCGCTGGACGCGAGGCGAGGGCGTGCAATTCCTCGGCACGCTGACAGGCGTGCCCACGCATTTCGCCACGGCGCGGGCCATCAATCGCTGGGGCACCGTCGTCGGCGGTAGCCAGAGCGCGTCGGGCGAGGTGCATGGATTCGTGTGGACCCGTCGCGGTGGGATGCGGGATCTCAATGAGCTGATGGATGGCAGCACGCTCTCGGTGCAACCGGTGCTCGGCGCGGCGCTCGGGATCAACGATGGCGGGTCGATCGCGCTGGTGGGGTTCGTGCCGGGGGAGGATTCGCAGCGCGGGTTCCTGCTGGTGCCGCAACGGCATCGTGGAAAAGGCTGCAAGTAGCTCGAGCCAATTCGCGGCGAGCCTCGCGCTCGCCGGCGAAGCGGTGTCGCTCCGTCCTATCGCATCTTCGCCAGATGATCTCGCATCACTCGTTCCTGAAGCTGCGTGGTGTCCTCCGCGCCGGCCCCGCATTCCAATAGGGCCGCCATGGTCTTCGCATCGAGGGTCATAGCCAGTTTGATGGTGCCGCGATGCTCCAGCCGTTGAATGTCCAACGCATCGGCATCCGCCAAGTATCGAAGGTCAACCCAGGTCTTTGTACCCAGTTGCCCACCGGGCACGCCGAGGAAATAGGAAGGATATGGGTGGCCATGAAAGCACCTGGGATTCTCGGGGCGCGCATGTGGTCGGCTTGTCAGCAACCGAATCACCAGGTCGCCACCTGGCAGGACCGCAAGCACAACAAAGTACTTGGGCAGCAATTCGCCGGTTTCCAAATCCAGGTAGAAAGAATCGTGGCGGTAGATATCGCCAGGAGCCATTGGTCACTGCGGCGCTAGTGACGCTTGGTGTCGGCAGCCGCAATCGCCTCGTAGTCGCGAGCCGCCGTAAGAATCGCGTCGCGATTGGGGTCGTTGTCGTCAATCGCGAGCGAGTACGGGATGCGCTCATTGTTCCCCCGGCCAGCGTCCCAGATCTTGTCCCAGGGACCGCGCTCGGAATGAGTGAGGCCTATCAGGGGCTTTGTCATTTCCTCGCGATATTTCTCAGCAAGGTCCTGCATCAGCCGCAGTTCGCGCTTGGTGAACAATGAAGCGTCAAAGCCACGTTTGGGCTTCACTTGGTCCCGAACGTAATCCACAACTCTCTCGGGTTCGATGACGACCGCGGCACTCATGTCCGGCTCGAGGTGGTCCCACTCCTGCATAAGCTCCAAAGGCACTGGGCCCATCTTCCAGGCGCGGTAGTCCAAACCGGTGACGCTCCGCCCCGTCTCCCGAAAGTGAGCGAAGTCCAGGAGGTAAAGCAGCTTGAACAGCTTCACCTTGCCACAGTACTTCGTGTTGGCAGCGAAGAACACGATCGTATTGATGAGCTTTTCGCGTGTTGTCGAAATAAGCATGCGGCCCGGCTCAGGTGGTAATGGAGGCCATCGCTGGGGTCAGACCATAGCCCCTCATCGTGCCCCAAGCAACGCGAATATCAGTGGAATAGCAAGCGTTTCTCGTTTGGTCACGCATCGTGAAGCGACTTGCCTTGCCTGGCCTGCCCCTGCTCGGCGCGCTGCTCGGCCGGCTTCTTCGCTTCTGCCCGCTCGAGGTTGTAGGCGGTCGATACGAGCGCCACGTGCGAGAACGCCTGCGGGAAGTTGCCGAGCTGCCGCCGCGCGCGCGGGTCGTATTCCTCGGCCAGCAACCCGACGTCGTTGCGACAGGCGAGCAGGCGCTCGAACATCTCCACGGCTTCCTGGTGCCGGCCTAACAAGGCCAGGTTGTCAGCGTACCAGAAGCTGCAGGGCAGGAAGGCGCCTTCGCGGCCTTCCTGCCCGTCGTCGACCTGGTGCGTCTGGTAGCGCAGGATGAAGCCGTCTTCCATGAGCTCGCGGCCGATGGCTTCCACCGTGCCGCGCACGCGTGGGTCGGTCGGCGGCAGGAAGCCGACCAGCGGCATCATCAGCAGGCTCGCGTCCAGCGCCTTCGAACCGTAGAACTGCGTGAACGTGTTGCGATGCGCGTCGTAGCCGCGCGCGCAGATGTCGTCGTGGATGCGCGTGCGCAGCGCGCGCCAGCGATCGAGCGGGCCTTCGAGCTTGAACTTCTCGATCGCCTTGATCGCGCGGTCCAGCGCCACCCAGGCCATGATCTTCGAGTGCGTGAAATGCTGGCGCGGACCGCGCACTTCCCAGATGCCCTCGTCCGGCTGGTTCCAGATGGTCTCCAGGTGCCGCGTGAGCGCGCACTGCACCGCCCAGGCCGCATCCGCCGGCTCGAGTCCCCCGATCCTCGCGTGATGAAGTGCGTCCGCGACCTCGCCGAACACG
>DASSRK010000012.1:0-16713 GCA_035701825.1 Steroidobacteraceae bacterium | reverse complement strand
TCGGCCGAGCTGTCCGAGCGCGTGGTGGCGCGCATCATCGTCGACCGCGCCTACGAGCGCATGCTCGAGCGCGTGCGCGCGCGGCTCGACGAGTGCCGGGCGCGCACGCTCGAGGCGCTGACGCGCATGGGCGCGAAGGTCGCCGGGCCGCCGACCGCCGGCATGTACCTGTGGGCCGACTTCGGGCGCGACACCAACGAGCTGACTACCGCCGGCAGCCGCGAAGGCGTGCTGCTCGCGCCGGGCAGCCTGTTCTCGCCGACGCAGTTGCCGAGCACCTGGATGCGCGTGGCCGCGGCCACCTGCCTCAACGACACCGCGATGAAATTCCTGGCGCGTGCCATGCAGCGCTGAGGCGTCGACGTTCCGGCGGGGTGGGCCGTCCGTCCGGCTCCGATTTCGCTCTCGGTCGATCCGCCGAACGGCCGCGACTGCATGCTGAAAAGGGCGGCAGGTCAGGAGGGAAAAGCCATGAAAGAGCTCGCTGGAAAAACCGCGTTCATCACCGGCGGCGGCAGCGGTGTCGCGCTCGGCCAGGCCAAGGCCTTCGCCGCGCATGGCATGAAGATCGTCATCGCCGACATCCGCCGCGATCATCTCGACGGCGCGCTCGCGTATTTCCGCGAGCGCAATCTCCCGGTCCACGGCATCGAGCTCGACATCACCGATCGCAAGGCCTATGCCGCGGCCGCCGACGAGGCGGAGAGGGTGTTCGGCCCGGTCCAGCTCCTGTGCAACACCGCGGGCGTGAGCCAGTTCGGCCCGGTGCAGCAGGCCACCTACGACGACTGGGACTGGCAGCTGTCGGTGAACCTGGGCGGCATGATCAACGGCATCCAGACCTTCGTCCCGCGCATGCTGGCGCACGGTCTCGGTGCGCACATCGTCAACACCGCCTCGATGGCCGGCTTCCTGCCGCTGCCGGGCTGCGCTATCTACTGCACCAGCAAGTTCGCGGTGCGCGGGCTCTCCGAGTGCCTGCAGCTCGACCTGGCGCCCCAGGGCATCGGCGTGTCCGTGCTCTGTCCTGGTGCGGTCAACACCAACATCCACGAGGCGGTGCTGACGCGGCCCAAGCACCTGTCGAATACCGGCTACTACGGCGCCGATCCGGCGGTCATGAAGAGCCTCAAGGAGGTCATCGCCCCCGGCTACGACCCGGTCGAGCTGGGCGAGATCGTGGTGCGTGCGGTGCGGGAAAACCAGCTGTACATCATCCCGTACGCGGAATTCTCCGGGCCGATGCAACAGCGTCTCGACATGGCGCTCGCGGTGATCCCCGATCCGAAGGACGACCCGGGCATGGCCGCGCGCGAAGCGGCGATGGCCAGGCGCAGGGCCGAGCGCGCGGCGCAGGCGCAGAAGAAGCCAAACTGAGCGCGCAGGGAATAGAATGCCCGCAAGGCTCATGGCCGCCCGGGGCCATCGCCTGTCAGAAGGGCACACAAGAAAGGGGCTCACCATGTCTGTCGCATCCGCCAAGCGATCGCTATTAGTCGTTGCCTGCAGCGCCTTGATGACGCTGGCAGCCTGCTCGGAAAAGAAGGAAGAGGCGAAGGAGATGGCAGCGGACATGCCTTCGACCGCGCCCGAAGGACAACTCGACATCGTTGCCTGGCCTGGCTACATCGAACGTGGCGAAACCGACAAGGCCTACGACTGGGTCACCGGCTTCGAAGCGAAGACGGGTTGCAAGGTCAACGTGAAGACCGCGGCCACCTCCGACGAAATGGTCGCGCTCATGGCCTCCGGTGGCCCGCAGCCCAGCCCGCCCGGGGATGCGTCCTGGCCGCCGCCGGGCAACGCGCCCTACGACCTCGTGACCGCCTCCGGCGATGCCTCGCTGCGCCTGATCCGCGGCGGCACCGTGCAGCCGGTGTCGCTCGAGCGCATTCCCAGCTACAACACCGTCGACCCACGGCTGCAGGAAGCCGCCTGGCACTACGTCGATGGCAAGCACTACGGCGTGCCCTACCAGTGGGGCCCGAACGTGCTGATGTACAACACCGAGACCTTCAAGCAGCCGCCGACGTCCTGGTCGGTGGTGTTCGAGGAGCAGAAGCTGCCCGACGGCAAGTCGAACAAGAACCGCGTCCAGGCCTACGACGGGCCTATCTACATCGCCGACGCGGCGCTGTATCTCGCGAGCAAGAAGCCCGACCTCGGCATCAAGGATCCCTACGAGCTCAACCAGGCGCAGTACGACGCCGTGCTGACGCTGCTGCGCGGCCAGCGCAAGCTGGTGCCGAAGTACTGGCACGACGCCATGGCGCAGGTGCAGGACTTCCAGAACGAAGGCATCGTCGCTTCGAGCTCGTGGCCCTACCAGGTGAATACCGCGCTAGCCAACAAGCAGAAGATCGCCTCCACCGTGCCGGCCGAAGGCGCGACGGGCTGGGCCGACACCACCATGCTGGCCGCGGGCGCCCGGCATCCGAACTGCGCCTACGCGTGGCTCGAATGGTCCCTCGACCCGAAGGTGCAGGGCGACGTGGCGGCCTGGTTCGGCTCGAATCCCACGGTGCCGAAGGCCTGCGAAGGCAACGAACTGCTGGGCGCCGAAGGCTGCAAGAACAACGGCTACGAGAACTTCGAGAAGATCAAGTTCTGGCGTACGCCGGAGGCCAAGTGCGCGTCGCACCCCGAGGGCTGCGTGCCGTACTCGCAGTGGCTGAACGATTACGTCGCCATCATCGGCGGGAAATGACCCAGCGCTGAACCGATGAACGCCGCGATCGAGTTCCGCACGGTCGCGCGCGTCTTCGGCGACCTGCGCGCGGTCGACGACGTGTCGTTCGCGATCGAGCCGGGCGAGTTCTTCGCCATGCTCGGTCCGTCCGGCTCGGGCAAGACCACCTGCCTGCGGATGATCGCCGGGTTCGACGCGCCGTCGAGCGGCCAGGTGCTGCTCGACGGCGAAGACGTCACGCACGTGCCGCCGTTCGACCGCAACGTCAACACGGTCTTCCAGGACTATGCGCTGTTCCCGCACATGACCGTGCTGGAGAACGTGGCCTACGGCCCACGCGTGCGCGGCGTCAGCCTCGAGGCACGCACGCAGCAGGCGCGCGAGATGCTCGAGCTGGTGCAGCTCGGCATGCACGGCGAGCGGCGCCCGGCGCAACTCTCCGGTGGACAGCGGCAGCGCGTGGCTCTGGCGCGCGCGCTCATCAATCATCCCAAGGTGCTGTTGCTCGACGAGCCCCTCGGCGCGCTCGACCTCAAGCTGCGCGAGGAGATGCAGATCGAGCTCAAGAGCCTGCAGAAAAAGCTCGGCATCACCTTCGTGTACGTCACGCACGACCAGGGCGAGGCCCTGTCGATGGCCGATCGCGTCGCGGTGTTCAACCGCGGGCGCATCGAGCAGCTGGCCGCGCCGCGCGAGCTCTATTCGCGCCCGGCCACCGCGTTCGTCGCGCGCTTCGTCGGCAGCGCCAACGTCGCCGACGCAACGCTGGCCGCCAGGCTCGCCGGCGCCGACGCTCGGCCCTTCGCGATCCGCGCGGAGAACGTCGCGGTGCAGGCGGAAAACGCCGGCGCACCGGCGGACAGCGTGTGCGCGCCGGGTTCGGTGCTGGCCGTGCAGTTCCACGGCGCCGCGAGCCGCTGGCAGGTGCGGCTCGACGCGGGCGAAGTGTGGAGCGCGCTGGTCACCGAGGAAGAAACCCGGCGCCTCACCGGGCTCGGGGTGGGCGCGCGCGTGCAGCTCTGCTGGCCGCGCGCCGCGGCGGTGCCCTTGTCGACCGGCGGGGCGGCGTAATCATGCGCACGCTGTCGACGTTCTTCTGGCGTCGACCGTACTGGTACCTGGCGCTGCTGCTGGTGCCGCCGCTGCTGTGGTTCGGCACGGTGTACCTCGGCTCACTGCTGGCGCTGCTGTGGCAGAGCTTCTATAGCATCGACGACTTCACCGCGCAGGTGGTGCGCGAGCCGACACTCGCTACCTACCGACAACTCGTCACGCAGCCCGCGAACGTCGACGTCGTGGTGCGCACCGCCACCATGGCCATCGCGGTGACGCTGGCATGCGCCATCATCGCGCTGCCCATCGCCACCTACATGGCGCGCTACGCGCACGGCCGGGTCAAGGCCTTCTTCTATGTGGGCGTCATGCTGCCCATGTGGACCAGCTACCTCGTGAAGGTCTACGCCTGGCGCCAGCTGCTCGCGAAGGAAGGCATCATCGCCTGGTTCTTCAGCAAGCTCGGACTGGCTGGCGTGCTCGACGCCGCGCTGGCGATGCCCGCCATCGGCGGACCCTCGCTGTCGTCTTCCTATCTCGGCATGTTCCTGGTGTTCGTCTACATGTGGCTGCCGTTCATGATCCTGCCCATGGCCGCCGCGCTCGAGCGCGTGCCCGCTTCGCTGCTGCAGGCGTCGGCCGACCTCGGCGCACGGCCGGCGCAGACCTTTCGCAACGTGGTGCTGCCGTTGGCCGTGCCGGGCATCGCCGCGGGGTCGGTGTTCACCTTCTCGCTCACGCTGGGTGACTACATCATCCCGAGCGTGGTCGGCGCGCCCGGGTATTTCATCGGCATGATGGTGTACGTGCAGCAGGGCACCGCGGGAAACATCCCGCTGGCCGCGGCGTTCTCGGTGGTGCCCATCGTGCTGATATTCGTCTATCTATCCATCGCCCGACGATTCGGGGCCTTCGATGCGCTCTAGGGCCCGCTACCGCCCCGACCGCCCGTCGTGGCTGATCCGCGGCGGCGCGTTCGCCGGCCTCGCGTTCATGCACATCCCGGTGCTCATCATCATCCTGTATGCCTTCACCACCGAGGATCGCACCTACCAGTTTCCGCCGCCCGGCCTCACGCTGCGCTGGTTCCACGCCGCATTCGCGCGCAGCGACATCTGGCAATCGCTGTCGCTGTCGCTCGCGGTGGCCGCCTGCGCGACCACCCTCGCGCTGATCCTGGGAACGCTGGCCGCCTTCGCGCTGGCGCGCAGCCGCTTCACGGGGAAGGACGCGCTGACCGTGTTGTTCGTCCTGCCGATCGCGCTGCCGGGCATCATCACCGGCATTGCGTTGCTGGCCGCGATGAAGCTCGGGGGCATCGACGCGTCGTTCCTGACAATCGTGGCCGGACATGCCACCTTCTGCCTGGTGATCGTCTACAACAACGTGGTGGCGCGCCTGCGCCGCCTGCCTGCGAGCTGGGTCGAGGCTTCCATGGATCTCGGCGCGAGTGGCAGCCAGACGTTGCGCTACGTGCTGCTGCCGCAGGTCGCCACCGCGTTCCTCGCGGGCGGCATGCTGGCGTTCGCGTTGTCCTTCGACGAGATCATCGTCACCATATTCACCGCGGGCAAGGAACGCACGCTGCCCATCTGGTTCTTCAACGAGCTGTTCCGGCCGCGCGATCGGCCCGTCACCAACGTGGTGGCCGTGATCGTGATGGCGGTGACGCTGGTGCCGATAGTGCTCGCTTACTACCTCACGAGGCCCGACGATGAACACGAAACTTCTCGTTAACGGCAAGCTGGTCAAGGGCAAGGGCGACGAGCTCGACATCCTGAACCCGGCCACCGGCAAGGTGATCGCGCAGGTGGCCGAGGCCGACGAGGGGCAGATCGCCGCCGCCGCCAGTGCCGCGGCCAAGGCTTTCCCCGGCTGGGCCGCCACCGTGCCGAAGGATCGCGCCACGTTGCTGCTCAAGCTCGCCGACCGCATCGAGGCCGAGGGCGCGGAGTTCGCGGCGCTCGAATCGCAGAACTGCGGCAAGCCGTTGGCGGCGGCCTTGAACGACGAAATCCCCGCTATCGCCGACGTGTTCCGCTTCTTCGCCGGCGCGTGCCGCGCCATGCATTCATCCGTATCGGGCGAGTACCTGCCCGGCTTCACCAGCATGATCCGCCGCGATCCCATTGGCGTGGTCGCATCCATCGCGCCCTGGAACTATCCACTCATGATGGCGGCGTGGAAGCTGGGCCCCGCACTCGCCGCCGGCAACACCGTGGTGCTCAAGCCCTCCGAGCAGACGCCGCTGACCGCGCTCAAGCTCGCGATGCTGTGCGCCGAGCTGTTCCCGCCCGGCGTCGTGAACATCATCTGCGGGCGAGGCAACACCGTCGGCGCGCCGCTGGTGGCACAGCCCGAGGTCGCGATGATCTCCCTGACCGGATCCATCGCCAGCGGCGAGAAAGTGCTCGGCGCCGCGGTGCACGGCATCAAGCGCACGCACCTCGAGCTCGGCGGCAAGGCGCCGGTCATCGTGTTCGACGACGCCGATCTCGAATCGGTGGTCGGTGGCGTGCGCACCTTCGGCTTCTACAACGCCGGCCAGGACTGCACGGCCGCGTGTCGCATCTACGCGGCGCCGAAGATCCACGACAAGCTGGTGGCGGAGCTGTCCGCCGCCGCCAGCAGCATCAAGATGGGTACGCAGGAAGAAGAGGGCGTCGAGATGGGCCCGCTGATCACCGCCAAGCACCGCTCGCGGGTCGCCGGCTTCGTGCAGCGCGCCAACGAGAAGCGTCACATCGAGATCACCGCCGGCGGCAAGCCCCGCACGGGCAGTGGATTCTTCTACGAACCCACCGTCATCGCCGGCGCGAAGCAGAGCGACGAGATCGTGCAGAAGGAAGTGTTCGGCCCCGTCGTGAGCGTCACCCGCTTCAAGGATGCCGACCAGGCCATCGAGTGGGCCAACGATTCCGACTACGGCCTTGCGTCATCGGTGTGGACCAAGGACGTGGGCAAGGCGATGAAAGTCGCGGCGCGCCTGCAGTACGGCTGCACGTGGATCAATACGCACTTCATGCTGGTGAGCGAGATGCCGCATGGCGGGTTGAAGCGCTCGGGGTATGGCAAGGACCTGAGCGTGTATGCGCTCGAGGACTACACGGCGGTGAGGCACGTGATGGTGAAGTTCTGAGCCGGCGAGGTTGAGCCGGTCAGCGCGGTACGCGAGCTTCCCGAAGCACCACGCTGACCGTCGCCATTTTGTCAGGGCAGCGCCTCGTTCCGACCAGGCAGGCCTCGAACGGGCGCGCATCGAGCGCGAGGCAACCCGTCCCGAGTTTGCACAGCCGCGCGGGCCCTTCGTTGAGCTGCGGGGGGAAGCCGGGCGGCCGATCGGGCGCCAAGGGCAGCACCTGCACCAACACCGGCGGACTCGAACCCGGCAATACGCGTGCTTGCGGCGCGGGCGCGGGATCGGCGCTCGCGGCCAGCTGTGACGTCAATACGGCTAGAACGGCAATCCAGACGCGCATGGGACACCTCCGGAACTGAAACGCAACTCCCGGTCAGGCGGGGTGATGACACACCGCTTCGATGTTGTGCCCATCCGGATCCAGCACGAACGCGCCGTAGTAGTTGGGGTGATAGTGCGCCCGTATGCCCGGCGCCCCATTGTCCCGCCCGCCGGCCGCCATCGCGGCCTTGTAGAACGCATCGACTTGCGTGCGGCTCTCGGCGCGAAACGCCACATGCAGCGGCGGCGACTGCGGCTTGCCACCCGCGATCCAGAAATCGGATTTGGGCGGCACGCCCAGTCCCACGGCGCCCTCGGGCGCGAGTTGCGCCGGCAGTTCCTTGATGACCTGGTAACCGAGCGGCGCGAGCGCGGCGAGGTAGAACGCCTTGCTCTTCGCGTAGTCGCTGACGTTGAGGCCGGTGTGGTCGATCACGGGGAACCTCCTTCTCCTTTCTCGACGGCGAGTCGCCAGCGCGTCAAGCCGATCGCATAGGCCACGTAGTAACCCGCCAACAGGCCGAAGATCGCCAGCGTCAGCGGGCTGGCCGTGAAATCCCCGGTCGCCGGCTGCGCATACGGGTTGGCGCTGTACAGGACGAATAGGCGGTACAGCACACGGCCGATGAACAGCACCGACAGCGCGATGCCGAGGTGCGCGTTCGGCGTGTAGAACAAGCCCTGCGGGGTGACCTCGAACTTCGTGTGCCGGATGCCGTAGTAGCCCAACACCGCGCCGCCGACGATGCCGCCCGCGAGCGCGTACAACAGCTCGGGACGCGAGTGTTCCAGCGCCCGCCAGCCCAGCAAGGCCACCAGCAACGGGAACAGGACGAGCGTCACGATCGGCCGGCCTTTCGACAGCGCCTGGCGGCCGATGTTGCGCTTGATGCGGCTCCAGGCGCGCCATGCCACGAGCGGCACGATGATCAGGAACGGGTACAGGTTCGGCGGGGGTGCGTGCATCGATGTCGTTCCTCGATGGGGATGCGCATCCTACCGCGCTTCAGGCGCGGCTGACCACTCTAACTACCGTCTCCCGGTAGTCGCGGAACCCCATCTTCGCGTACAACACGCGCGCCGGCGCGTTGTGGCTCATGACGTGCAGGAACGGCCGCTTGCCACGCCGCAGTTGCCGGAGCACCAGCTTGAGCGTGAGTTTGCGCGCCAGGCCCCGTCCCTGGAAATCCGGGTGCGTGCAGATGCCGCTCACCTCGTGCAGGTCGCCGGCGCACATGCGCTCGCCGGCCATGGCGATGAGCCGGCCGCCGTCGAAGTAGCCGAAGTATTCGCCGAGCTCGGGCGTGCGGATGCCGAAGGGGCCGGGGTTGGTGAGTTTCGCCAGCTCCACGGCCTGCGCGGCGTGTTCGGGGCGCAGCCGCACGGCGTCGGGCGCGGCGTCCTCGCCCGGCGCCCTCGCGTCCCAGATCATCTTGAACATCTTCGCCTCCTTATCGATGCGCCAGCCGGCGGGCGCGGTGCCGGACCAGATGTCGAGATAGAAGCTCTCGCCGGGCTGGCAGTAGTTTGCCAGCGTGGCGAAGTCCGGGTGCTCGGGATCGGCGCAACCGACGATGGGCGAGAAGCCCGGAGCGTAGCGCCGGATACCGTCGGCGCCGGTGGCGAAATGCGCATGCGGGCCCGACAGGCAGTTCCACATGATGTTGTCGAGCGGTCCGGGCATGCCGGGATTGTGCATGAGCGGACGATTTTGGTAGCGCCGGCATCTAAACTTGCGGATAGTAAAAGTTGATCTGCGGGCTGACTCGACCCGGGGGCGCCAGGTGAATCCAGTGCAGGGCTTCGTGAAGTTGTTCCTGGTCGTGGGCATCGCGGCGCTGTGCGGCGGTGTGGCGTGGGGATTTCACACGCGGGCCTTCCTGGCGCGGGCGCAGTCGGCACCGGGGGCGGTCGTAAGCCTGGAGACATACGAAGACGGCGACCACACCACGATGTACAAGCCGGTGGTTCAATTCACCACGTCCGCCGGGCGGGAGACGACCTTCACCGGAAATGGCAGCCACCCACCCGCCTACGATCCGGGCGAAGCCGTGACGGTGCTCTATGACCCAGCCGATCCCGACGACGCGCGGATCAAGGACTTCTGGTCGCTGTGGGGCGGGCCCACGTGCCTGTCCTTGCTGGGAATCATCTTCGCGGTCATCGCCCTGGGCCTTCGCGCGGCCACGCGCTCGGGCGCGCAGCACAAGGAATACCTGCGCGTGAATGGAACTCCCATCGAGACCGAGGTGACCGGTATCGAGCGCAATGAACGCCTGGAAGTTAACGGCGTGAATCCCTGGCGCATCACCTCGCGCGGGGTCGATCCTGCGACGGGGGAGCAACGCGATTTCCACAGCGAGAACCTGTGGTTCGATCCAACTGGGCACCTGAAGGTCAAGCAGGTGACGGTACTGCTCGATCCCCAAAAGCCGAAGCGCTACTACATGGACATCTCGTTCCTGCCGCAGCCTTGCGACGAATGACGCGCCTGGTGCTGTTGCCAGGGATGGATGGCACGGGCGAGCTGTTCGCGCCGTTCATCGCGGCTCTCGACGGCTGGCCGACGACGGTGATCTCCTATCCACCCGACCGCGAGATGGACTACGCCGGCCACGAGGCGCATGCGCGCGCAAGGCTCCCCCTGGACGGGGACTACGTGCTGCTGGCGGAGTCGTTCTCGGGTCCGGTCGGCATCGCGCTGGCCGCCTCGCGGCCGCGCGGGCTGCGCGGGCTGATCCTGTGCGCCAGCTTCGCCGTCAACCCTTTGCCGCGTCTCGCGTTCATGAAGCCGATCGTGGGCGCATTGCCGGCCGCGAAGCCGCCGGCTGCGATCGCGGCGCCGTGGTTGTACGGCGGTCGCGCCACGCCCGAATTGCGCCGCGCGCACGCAGCCGCGATGTCGAAGGTGTCGGCGCGCGCGCTGCGCGCCCGCGCCGTGGCGGCGCTCGGCGTCGACCATCGCCCGCTGTTGCGTCGCGTCGAGGTTCCGATGCTCTATCTACTGGCGCGCGGCGACCGGATGGTCCCGCGCGCCGCCGCGCGCGCCATCCTCGATGTTCGCGCCGACATGGAGCTGATCGAGTTCGACGCGCCTCACTTCCTGCTGCAGACCGAACCCGCGGCCTGCGCCGCCGCGGTGCGTAGCTTCATCGCCTTGCACGCTTCTTAACCATTCGTAACGCTTCTTAATGCAACCTCGACTTCGTGCGTGAAGTCTAGCCAGCACCTGACTTACGAGGAGTTGGCCATGAAATCTCGCATCGCTTCGTTGTTGTTCGTGCTCGGATCCGCGGGCACCGCGGCCGGCGCGCATGCCGGGGAGTTCACCGACAAGAGCAGCCTGGTGTTCTTCGGCGGTGGAAATTCCAGCATGCCGGGCTCGATCACGGGGCAGACGGTGGTGTTTGGCTCGGGTGACGTACCGGGTACCACGACGTACGACACTCTCGAGTTCGCCGACATTTATCGCAACGACTACAACCTCGGCACCGAGTTCGACTACGCGTACTCGCCCGAGCTCACGTTGTTCGGCCGTTACGACTACTCGTCATTCACCGGCAAGAACCAGCAACTGGGCGAGTTCACGCCGACTTCGGGTGCACCCACCGCGGTGGAGGCCGCCTTTTCGGACAACAGCACGCAGGAGTACGACGTCGGTGGGCGCTATACGTTCATGCCGTCGTCCGCGTTTCGGCCGTTCGTCGGCATCGCGATGGGAGTCGAGCACCTGGGCGCGACTCGCGCGGACTTCGAGGGCGCCGATGGGCTCGGCGAGACCCACGTGGTGCTCGGCAAGGCGGAAGACGTATTCCACCAGCGCGCCGAGGCCGGGCTGCAGTACGCGGCCACGCAGAACCTCGGCTTCCGGCTGAGCGTCGCGGCCAGCCACGTGAACACCGCGACCAAGTCGGGCGATCCCAACCTGGTGGAGGTGGGCCTGGGCCCGGTCGTGTCGCGCTCGGCGGATCACTGGGACTATCCCGTCGAACTGGGCGCGGTCGCCAACTTCTGAGGAAGACGGTGCCGGAGCATGCATTCCGGCATAACTCGGCGCGCAGCGCGGGATTCCAGCCAGCCCGCGTGAGTTATGCCGGAATGCATGCTCCGGCACCGTCTAGCTCCTGACACACATATATAAGAGAAGGAGTCCGGGCGACAACATAACGCCGGTGCGTCGCTCCCGGGCCTGTGAACCGGCGCAGAGTACTGCCGGAGGGAAGTCAGGGAGTATTCTCGCCTCCAAGGGAGAGGTGTGTGGATCCAAGAGGGGAGCTGAGGCCCGGCCGGGACTTCGTCATCGCGCTCGCCATCAGCGTGCTCGGTGTCGCCGCCATTTTCTCCGCGCCGGTCAACGCGTTTCCGGTGCTGCACACCATCCTCAATACGGGCCTGGCGATGGGCACGGTGGTGGTGTCGCTGCTCTTCTGGGACTTGGGCTGGCGCACGCGCTCGGTGCTGTTGCGTTACCTGGCCATCGTGTTCGCGATCACCGGCGCGCTCCAGGTGTCGCACGTCATCGCGGCGCTCGAGCCCTCGACGGCTTCGGACGCCCTGAACCAGGCGCTGCGCAGCCTGCGCTCCGGCACCTGGGCGCCACCGGCCTATCTACTACCGCTCGGTACCGGGGTCGCACTGCTGGCCGCGCCCGCACCGCGCAATTCGAAGCTCGGTTTCGCATCCGGCTGCATCGCCGCGGCCGTCGGGCTGTTCGTGCTGTTCCAGTGGCTGCCGCGTTACACCGCGCCCACGCTGCTCGGCATCATCCGTCCGTCCCTGGCGGGGGTGCCGCTGCTGTGGATCCCGGTGGCCCTGGCGCTCTGGCGGCGGCGCGCGGAGGATCGCATCGCGCACGCGCTGGCGTTCTATGCCTGCGGCCTCGCGCTGTCGCACGCGCTGATGCTGTATTCGGACGAGGCCACCAGCAAGTTCGCGATGAGCGCGCATCTCGGTGTATTCGCCTTCGGCCTGTCGCTGCTGCTGAGCCTCATGCAGATGGGCACGGCCGACAACGTGCGCCGCATGCGCGTCGAGCACGAGCTCAAGGTCAGCAACGAGGCGCTCGAGGCGCGCGTCGGCGCGCGCACCGCGGAGCTCGAGTGGCTGAACGCCGACCTGCGCCGCGAAGTCGGCGTGCGCCACGAAGCCGAGGTGCGCACGCTGATGCAGCTGCAACGGCTCGAGTTGCTGCGCCGGATCTCGCGCGCCATCGCCGATCGCCAGGACCTCGAGAGCATCTTCCAGGTGGTGGTGGGCGCGCTCGAAGAGCACATGCCCGCCGACTTCGCCGCGCTCTGCACGCACGAGCGCGATGCCTCGACGCTCACCGTGAGCCGCGTCGGCGCGCGCAGCGTGCCGGTGGCGCAGGAGCTCGACCTGCTGCCGGGCGCGCTCATCGGCATCGACAAGAACGGCCTGTCGCGTTCGGTCGGCGGCCAGCAGGTGTACGAGCCCGACATCGGTGCCGTCGACTTTCCCTTTCCGCAGCGACTGTCACGCGCCGGACTGCGTTCGCTGGTCATGGTGCCGCTGGTGGTGGAGCAGCGCAGCGGCGTGTTCGCGGTGCTGCTGGTGGCGCGGCGCACGCCGCAGGCCTTCAGCAGCGGTGAGTGCGAGTTCCTGCGGCAGCTCTGCGACCACGTGGCGATCGCGGCCAACCAGGCGCAGTTGCACGCCTCGCTGCAGCAGGCCTACGAGCACCTGCAGCGCACGCAGGAAGCGGCGCTCGAGCAGGAACGGCTGCGCGCGCTCGGCCAGATGGCGAGCGGCATCGCGCACGACATCAACAACGCGATCTCGCCGGTCGCCATCTACGTCGAGGGCATCCTGGAATTCGAGACCGGCTTCAGCGAGCGCACGCGCCGCCAGCTCGAGATCATCCAGCGTGCCATCGACGACGTGGCGCGCACCGTGGCGCGCATGGGCGAATTCTCGCGGCGCCGGCCGACGCAGCTCGATCTCGAGGAGATTCCGCTCGAACGCGTGCTGCGCGAAGTGCTGGAGCTCACGCGCGCGCGCTGGTCGGACATGGCGCAGCAGCGCGGCGTGGTCATCGAGGCGAAGGTGGAAAGCGCCGGCGGCTCGACCACCGGCATGGGCATCGAGAGCGAGCTGCGCGAGGCGCTGGTGAACCTGGTGCTGAATGCCATCGATGCGATGCCCGAGGGCGGCAAGCTCACGCTGCGCACCGGCACGCACGGCGCCAACGGCATCCACGCCGGGCGCGTGTACATCGAGGTGAGCGATACCGGAATTGGCATGGATGAGGAGACGCGGCGCCGCTGCCTCGAACCCTTCTTCACCACCAAGGGCGAGCGCGGCACGGGTCTGGGCCTCGCCATGGTCTACGGCATCGCGCAGCGCCACGAGATGGACCTCGATATCGTGAGCGCGCCGCACGCCGGCAGCACCTTCCGGCTGGTGTTTCCGCCGCGCGTTTCGCGGACCGCGCCCGCGGCGGACGACGGCGGGCGCGTGCCCGAGCGCACGCGCATCCTCCTGATCGACGACGACGTGATGCTGCTGACTTCGTTGCGCGACATCCTCGAACGCGAAGGCCACGAAGTGATCACCGCCCAGGGCGGCCAGCAGGGCATCGAGCGGTTCCTCGCGGAACAGCGCGCCGGCCGGCCGTTTCCCGTGGTCATCACCGATCTCGGTATGCCGCATGTCGATGGCCGCGCGGTAGCCGGCGCGATCGCCCGGGCTGCGCCGGGTACGCCGGTGCTGATGCTCACCGGCTGGGGCCAGCGCCTCGCCGACACGGGCGATGTCCCGCGGGACGTCGTGGCTGTCATCGGCAAGCCGCCGCGGCTCGGCGAGCTGCGCCAGCGGCTCGCGGAATGCATGGACAAAACAGCGGGATGAAGTAACGGAGCGCCCCACTTGACGGCCCGAGGCGTGATCCCGTGTACTCCGGCGTCCGGATCGGAGCTACGGCACGGCGCCCGGTCATAACAAGTCCGAGGGGGTCACTTGATTCTCAGCAGGCGTTCTTTTCTCGTCTCCGCAGGAGCCGGCGTCGCGGCCGGATCACTCATGAACCGCATGGCGTTTGCTGGCGAGGGCAGCGTCCCGCTGGGCATCCAGCTGTGGACCGTGAAGGACGAGGCCGCCAAGGACCTCGAAGGCACCTTGCGCCAGGTATATGCCGCGGGTTTCCGCGAACTCGAATTCGCCGGCTTCTACGGCAAGACCGCCGCCGAGATCGGCGCGCTGGTGAAGGGCATCGGCTTCACGCCGGTGAGCACGCACCATGGCGCCGCCGACATTGCCGCCAAGGGCGACCAGATCATCGCCGACGCCCGCACGCTCGGCCTGCGCTACATCGTGTGCTCCTCGCCGGGCGTGAGCCCCGAGAAGGAGAAGCTGCCCTGGGAAGAGCGCATGAGGGCCGTCAATCTCGACGACTGGAAGTGGAACGCCGAACTCTTCAACAAGTTCGGCAAGCAGGTCAGCGATGCCGGCATGAAGTTCGGTTATCACAACCACACGCCGGAGTTCAAACTGTACGAAGGCAAGACGGCCTTCGAGCACCTCTTCGGCATGACCGATCCGAAGCACGTGCACATCGAGCTCGACGTGGGCTGGGTGACGGTGGCGCTGCAGGATCCGATCGCGATCCTCGACAAGTACCAGGACCGCGTCATCGCGCTGCACGTCAAGGACGTTGCCAAGCGCATGTCGGCCGACCAGGACCCGCCCTCGGTGGCGCTCGGCGAAGGCGTCATCGACTGGAAGAAGATCATCGGCACCGCGAAGAAGAACGGCACCAAGACGTTCTTCTACGAGCAGGAAGCGCCGTTCACCCGCCCGATCCTCGACTCGGTGAAGATCAGCGGCGATTACCTCAAGAAGCTCAAGGTCTGAACCACCTACACGCAACCATGAAAACCATCAAGGGACCGGCGATTTTCCTGGCGCAGTTCGCGGGCAACGGCCCGCACCTGCAGAACTTCAACGACATGTGCAAGTGGGCCAAGGAGTGCGGCTTCGTCGGCGTGCAGCTGCCCTCCTGGGACGGCCGCGTCATGGACCTCGCCAAGGCGGCCGAGAGCAAGGCGTACTGCGACGAGCTGAAGGGCGTGGCGGCGAAGCATGGCATCGAGATCACCGAGCTCGCGGCGCACCTGCAGGGCCAGCTGGTCGCGGTGCACCCGGCCTACGACCTGCAGTTCGACAACTTCGCGCCCAAGGAAGTGCACGGCAATCCGTCGAAGCGCCAGGCCTGGGCCGTCGAGCAGATGAAGCTGGTGGCGAAGGCCAGCAAGAACCTCGGGCTCAAGAACTGCGCCGCGTTTCCCGGCGCGCTCGCCTGGCCCTATCTATATCCGTGGCCGCAGCGTCCGCCGGGCCTCATCGAGGCGGCGTTCGACGAGCTCGCCAAGCGCTGGAAGCCCATCCTCGACGTGTTCAAGGACAACGGGCAGAACTGCTGCTTCGAAGTGCACCCGGGCGAGGACATCTTCGATGGCACCACCTTCGAGATGTTCCTCGAGCGCGTGAAGGGCCACGAGGCCTGCCACATCCTGTTCGATCCTTCGCACTTCGTGCTGCAGCAGCTCGACTACCTCGCGTACATCGACTTCTACCACGAACGCATCAAGATGTTTCACGTCAAGGACGCGGAGTTCCGCCCGACGGGCAAACAAGGCGTGTACTCGGGCTACGCCTCGTGGAAGGACCGCGCCGGCCGCTTCCGTTCGCTCGGCGACGGCCAGGTCGATTTCAACGGCATCTTCTCCAAGTTCGCGGCCTACGACTTCGAAGGCTGGGCGGTGCTGGAGTGGGAGTGCGCGCTCAAGCACCCCGAGGATGGTGCGCGCGAAGGCGCGCCGTTCATCAAGAAGCACATCATCCGCGTCACCGAGAAGGCCTTCGACGACTTCGCGGCCGGTGGCGACAATTCGGTTGCATTGAAGACGCTGGGATTGAAGTGATGCGGCCTCTTCGCTGGGGAATGATCGGCGGCGGCGAGGGCGCCTTCATCGGCGCGGTGCACCGGATGGCCGCGCGAGTAGATGGACGCTACCAGCTCGTGGCCGGCGTGTTCTCGTCGGACGCGGAGAAGACGCGTCGCTCGGCGACCGCGCTCGGCGTGGACCCGGCGCGGGCCTATCCGAACGTGGCCGCGATGCTGAAGGCCGAGGCCGCGCGCGCGGACGGGATCGAAGTGGTCTCGATCGTCACGCCCAACCACGTGCACTACGAACAGTCCGCGGCCTGCCTCGAGGCTGGCCTCGACGTGATCTGCGACAAGCCGCTCACCACCAACCTGGCGGACGCCGAGAAACTGGTGAAGCTCGCGGCGGACAGGAAGCGTTTGTTGGGCGTCACGTTCAACTACACCGGCTACCCGATGATCCGCCACGCCAAGCAGCTCATCGCCGACGGCCTCATCGGCGAACTGCGCGTGGTGCAGGCGGAATACCCGCAGGGCTGGCTCGCGACCGCACTCGAGAAAACCGGGCAGAAGCAGGCGAGCTGGCGTACGGATCCGAAGCAGGCCGGC
>DASSRK010000011.1:0-12286 GCA_035701825.1 Steroidobacteraceae bacterium | reverse complement strand
TGCCAGAGGATCGGTCCGAATTTCTCGCGCAGGTTGAACACCCCGGAGGCGAAGAAGTTCGCCATCGGTTTGACGATGCCCTTGAGTCGCAGGATGTGCGTGATGTAGCGCGGCCCCTTGACGCTGAACACGAAGTCTTCGGGCGTGGCCTCGTACCAGGCCGCCCAGCTCGCCGGTGACTGCAGCGAATAAAACGAGCCGTTGATCTCGATGCTCGGAAAGGCGCGCGCCGCGAATTCGAGCTCGCGGTTCTGCGGCAGGTCCCCGGGATAGAAGATCCCGCGCCACGGTTCGTAGCGCCAGCCGGAGATTCCGATGCGTACCGTCCCCATGGACCGCAGTGTCGCGGCCGGCGCCGGCGCGGGCTGTCGGAAGATGTCGCCGGGGCGCGCGATCCGTAGTAGCGTGCGCGCCCATCCATGCCCTTACGCAGCGACATCGACTTCATGCGCCTCGCGCTCGAGCAGGCGCGCGGCGCCGCGGCGGCCGGCGAAGTCCCGGTGGGCGCCGTGCTCGCGCAGGGCGAGGCCATCGTTGCGCTGGGCGCCAACCGTCCGATCGCGTGCCACGACCCCACGGCGCATGCCGAGATGGAAGCGCTGCGCGCCGGCGGACGCGCGCTGGATTCGTACCGGCTGACCGGGACCACGCTGTACGTCACGCTCGAGCCCTGCGCGATGTGCGCCGCGGCCATCGTGCATGCACGCGTGGCGCGCGTGGTGTTCGGTGCCTGGGATCCCAAGGCCGGTGCCGCCGGCAGCACCGTCGACATCTTCACGCTGCCGTCGATGAACCACCGCGTGGACGTGTTTGGTGGCGTACTGATGGAGGAGTGCTCGCGCCTGCTGAACGGGTTCTTCGAGGCCCGTAGGCGAGAGCCGACATAGGTACGCGGGCCGGCGGCTTTGTGTTAGGTTCCGGCACCCCCGGCCGCTCCATCAGGGAGGATTTCATGCGTTCCCGCATCGCTGCCTTTGCCGCACTCGCCGCCTTCGCCGCCACCGCCGCGCTCGCCGCGCCGGTGACTTACGACATCGACACCAAGCACGCGCACGTCGGCTTCGAGGCCGATCACTTCGGAGGACTGTCCGTTTGGCGCGGCATCATCTCCGGCGTGCAGGGCAAGATCGTGCTCGACCGGGATGCCAGGACTGGAACCGTCGATCTCACGCTCGATCCGGCCACGGTGCTCACCGGCCGGGCCGACCTCGACGATCATCTGAAGACCGCGGAGTTCTTCGATGTCGCGAAATTCCCGCAGGCGACTTACAAGGGCACGCTCGCCAACTTCAAGGACGGCGCGCCGACCGAGGTGCAGGGCAATCTCACGCTTCACGGCGTGACCCGGCCGGTCACGCTCAAGATCCTGTCCTTCAAGTGCCGCGCCCACCCGATGATGAAGGACCAGGACGTCTGCGGCGCGGATGCGCAGGGCTCGATCAACCGCGAGGAGTTCGGCATGACGTGGGGCAAGAACTTCGGCTTCGACATGGGAGTCGACCTCGCCATCCAGGTGGAAGCGACGACGCCGAAGAAATAACGGGGAACGAGCCATGCGGACGCTGATCTCCTGGTGCGCGCTGCTCGCGGCGGGTAGTTCGATGGCGGGAAGCGCGGGCACGCCGCTGTTCGACGGCAAGACACTCGACGGCTGGAAGCGGCTGGGCGGCGCGGCCGACTACCAGGTGGTCGACGGCACGATCGTGGGTTCATCGCGGCCCGGCGAGCCCAACAGCTTCCTGGTCACCGAGAAGACCTACGGCGACTTCATCCTCGAGTTCGACGTGCGCCAGGACGTGGGCCCCACCAACTCGGGCGTGCAGTTCCGCAGCCTCTCCACGCCGGAGTTCGAGAACGGCCGCGTCCACGGCTACCAGGCCGATATCGATCCGAGCCCGCGCCAGTGGAGCGGGCACATATATGAGGAGGCGCAGCGCGGCTGGTTCACCACCGGCGAGATGAACCCGGCCTCGAAGTCGCTCTACAAGTTCGGCGAGTGGAACCACTACCGCATCGAGGCCATCGGCCCGCGGATGCGCGTGTGGATCAACGAGAAGCCGGTGGCGGACCTCATCGACCCGGTGACCTCGTCGGGCTTCTTCGGCCTGCAGGTGCATTCGATCAACAATGCCGACGAGGCGGGGCGCACGACCACGTGGAAGAACCTGGTGGTGCAGACCGCGCACCTGAAGCCCTGGCCGAAGATGGGCATCCTGATCCGCAACAACATCCCCAACAACCTCGACCCTGACGAAAAGGCCCAGGGTTGGCGGCTGCTGTGGGATGGCAGGAGCGGCAAGGGTTGGCGCCGCGCCGTCGCGAAGGACGGCAGCACGGCCTTCCCGGACAAAGGCTGGTCGCTGGCCGGTGGCGAGCTCGCGGTCATCGCGCAGGGCGGTGGCGGCGACATCATGACCGACGAGCAGTTCGGCGCCTTCGAGCTGCAGCTGGACTTCAAGGTGTCCGCCGGCGCGAACAGCGGCATCATCTATCTACTGACCGCGGCGCACGACGCGGCGAGCGGCGCGCCGCTCGGCCTCGAGTACCAGGTGCTCGACGACGAGAGGCACCCCGACGCGAAACGCGGCATCGACGGCAATCGCACGCTGGCCTCGTTGTACGACGTGCTGCCGCGCGCCAGGCTCATGACCAACGTCGGCATCGCGCCGCGGGTGGATGCGTGGCAGCACGCGCGCATCGTGTGCCGCGCCGACGGCGGCGTGGAGCACTGGCTGAACGGCGTGAAGGTGCTGGAGTTCAACCGCAATTCGGACGACTTCAAGGCGCACGTGGCGGCCAGCAAGTTCAGGAACACGCCCGGCTTCGGCGCCGCCGCGAAGGGCCACATCCTGCTGCAGGACCACGGCGACGCCGTGGCCTACCGGAGCATCAAGATCCGCAAGCTGTAGCCGGCGCGCCGCGCCGGTTCATCCCGCGGCGCGCAGCGCCCTGGCCTTGCGCGTGGCTCCCCACGCTTCGTACGCCGCGATGGCTCGCGCGTGCGCCGCGGCGGCACGCGGCGAGGCGCTGGCCCGCCAGTGCCGCATGGCCAGCTCGTTGGCGATGGCCTCGATGTACGGCGGGCCGCTGTCGCGAGCGGCGGCGATCGCGCGCTCGTACCGCTCGCTGGCGCCGGCCGCGTCACCGTGCACGCGCGCGTGCTCCGCCGACACAACCAGGTGCATCGCGGCGAAGTTCCTCGGGCAACTCTCCGCCCAGCCCGCCATCACGCGCAGCTGTGCGTCCAGCCGCTGGCCGAATTCCGCGCGTTCAGGCCCGGTGAAGTCATGCCAGGCCGCGGTGATGCTCAGGCACTGGTACAGCGCGTGTTCCGCCACGGTCAGCATGCCGGGCACGAAAACCAGCATGTCGTCCAGCGCCCTGGCGATGCGGCAGGCCTCCAGGTAGTTGCCGGCGAAATAGCGGGCCATGAGCCGCAACGACTGGAACTGCGCCAGGATGCTCTTGCTGACGCTGGCCACCTGCAGCTCGCGCAATACCTCGGCTTCTTCGAAGCCGGCCCCATCGAGCGTGTTCTCCGTGGTCTCGGCCCTCAGCCACTCGACGTAGCGCCGGCGAGTGCGCACCAGGGGGCGGTTGGCAGAGTCGCCGATGTGGTCCAGCAGCTTCACGCTCGACTCGGCCACGTCGTGCACCACCGTCAGCGCCGAGCCGCGGAACAGTTCATGGGTGATCAGGAAGGCGGAGCAATACGCCGCGTGGGGATGATCGCCGCTCGCCATGCCCCAGCGCACGCCTTCGCGCAGCGCGTGCGTGCTCTCTTCGATGGGTCGCACCCAGCTCGAGGCGAAGGCCGCCCAGGTGAAGTAGCAGGCCGAGCGAACCGTGACGTCGTTGAGGCGTTCGCACAGGTCGACGCCGAGCTTGCCGAAGCGATCGCCATCGCGATAGTTGCCGAGGATGCCGGAGAGGATGGCCGCGAACGAGCCGTAACCCTTGGCCGACATCGGCGAGTTCCCGTGCTCGATGGACAACGTGACCATCTTGCAGCAGATGAGCGCGAACAGTTCGGGGTTGACCTGGTAGGCAGGGGGCACGCAGTGCATGAGCAGCGACATCAGCGCCACGCGCTCCGGATCGGTCATGGGCGGAAGCTCGAGCAGCGCCTCGATGCTGTGTTGCTGCGCCCAGCCCAGGATCGCGCCGATCTCGCTCTGCAGGCGTTCACGCACCTGTTCGGGCGCTTCGGGCAGGTCGAGGCCGAACAACTGCACGGCCTGGCGCCCGCAGGCGACGGCGCCGGTCATGTCGCCCATGCTGAGGAAAGTGTGCGTGCGCACCGTGAGCAGCCGGCCCTTGTCGGCGGCGCTGCGCGCCGAGCCGAGCGCCACGTCGATGCTGGCGAGCGCGCCTTCGAAGTCGGCGATCAGTGCCTGGCACTCGGCGAGACGCAGGTGCGCCTCGAAGGCCAGCGCGTAGTTCTCGCCCCACGCGTCCCAGCCCAGCAGCTCGATGGCGCTGCGGCAGGCGCGCGTCGCGAGGTCGTAGGCGGTCGAGTTGCGCGCGCGGGTCGCGGCCAGCAGGTTGAGCTTCACGAGTCGCAGCCGCTCGGCGCGGCTGTCGATGAGCGCGATGCCCTGGTTCATGTGGTTGACGATCTCGAACAGCTGGCTGGACGGGTCTTCGCCCGCGGAGGCCAGCATGCAGCGCCCGATCGTCAGGTTCAGGGCGGGGCGTGCCGCTGCCGGTACCAGCGCGTAGGCGCTCTGCTGCACGCGGTCGTGCTGGAAGCAGTAATGCGCCGAATCGGAGGTATCGGCCGGATCGAGCATCGCCAGCAATTGTTCGCGCAACGCGTTCGCCAGGAATTCGCGCGCGCGCTCCGGCGTGCACTCGGCGACGCTGGCGAGCGTCGCGAGCTCGAAGCGGTTGCCGATGGCGGCGGCGAACGACACGATGCGGCGCGTGTCCGGGTCGAGGCGGCCGATTTTCTGCGAGATCAGGTCGGCGACGTTCTCGGTGATCTGCAGCGCCCGGATCGCCGCGAGGTCGAACTGCCACGCGCCGGTATCCGAAGCACGCGTCAGCAACGCATCGCTCTGCAGCTTCTGCAGGAACTGGCGCATGAAGAACGGATTGCCGCCGGTCTTCTCGCGAATGATCTCGGCGAGCGGCGCGGCCGCGTCCGCGTCGATGTGGATCTGGTCGCTGACGAACTGGGTGATGTCCGACCAGCCGAGCGCGCCGACCTGCACGGTGTGTACGGGCACGCCGCGCCGTTCCAGTTCCTTGACCGCGACCATGAACGGATGCGTGGCCACGACTTCGTTGTCGCGGCAGGAAGCGATCACCAGCAGCGAGTGCGTGCCGGCCGCCGACAGCAGCGAAGTCAGCAGTCGCAGGCTGGCGGGGTCGGCCCACTGCACGTCGTCGAGGAACATCACCAGCGGGCGATTCTCGCGACAGAACACCTGCAGGAAGCTCTGGAATACGTGGTTGAAGCGATTCTGCGACTCGGTGGGCTCGAGCAGCGCGAGCGGCGGTTGCGGCCCGATGATGCGTTCGAGCGCGGGCACCACGTCGATGATCACCCGCCCGTTGCGCCCCACGGCGGCGACGATGGCGTCGCGCCACGCGCGCGCCTGCGCCTGGCTCTCGGTGAGCAGCTGGCGCACGAGATCCTGCAGCGCGCTGACGATGGCGCTGAACGGCACGTCGCGCTGCAGCTGGTCGAACTTGCCGCTGATGAAATAGCCCGACTGCTGGCCGAGCGGAGCGCGCATCTTGCGCACCAGGGTGGTCTTGCCGATGCCGGCCGGTCCCGACAGCACCACGAGCTCCGCGCCACCGGCCGCCGCGCGGCGGAACGCCATGGACAGCGCCTGTGTCTCGCGGCTGCGGCCATAGAGCGGCGCGCCGCGGCCGGGCCCGCCGAGCGCGTCCGCCATGCCCGGCGGGCTGGCATCGTGGTCGGGCGGGAGGGTGCGGAGCCTGGGTGTCGGGTGATTCATGGCGCCTGGGATTTATCGGCGTCCGCACCGTGCCCTTGACCCGGAAAAGCAGGCCCGGCGCGCGCAGCGGGCCTGCGTCACAGCGGCGGCAAGACGCGGCCGCGCAGGCGGCCGGCGGGGGCGTTTCAGCGGGCTTTCGCGACGGCGCGCGGCGGCTCGCGGTCGGGAACGGTGTTCTCCAGGATCGCGGCGAACTGCGAGACCCGTTCCACGAACTCCAGGGTTTCCTTGCCGTTGGCGTAACCGCGTTTGACCTTGCTGTGCCAGTACGGATCGGACAGGCGTGGCAGGTTGGCGCGCACGTCGGTCCAGCGGTCGGGGTTCTTCTTGCGCATCTGCGTGATGATGCGCGCGTCCTCGAGATGCCCGATCCCGATGTTGTAGGCCGCGATCGCCAGCCAGGTGCGATCCGGGTCGCGGATGCGCTTCGGGATGCGCTCGCGCATGTACGCGAGGTAGCGGGCGCCGGCGAGGATGTTCTCGTCGGGCGAGAACACGTTCTTGACGCCCATTTTCTTGGCGGTCTCGGGCATCAGCATCATCACCCCCTGCGCGCCGCGGTTGGACACGGCGGCCGGGCGCCAGCGCGATTCCTGGTATCCGAGCGCCGCGAGCATGCGCCAGGAAATCCCCGTGTCGCGCGCGGCCAACTCGAAGGGCGAGCGCAGGTGCGGCAGGCGGGTCTCGATGTGACTGTGGAAATCGGCGGCCAGGCGCTTCGGGAGGCGGGCGCGCTGCAGGGGCGGCTTCGCGGAGGCGGGCGGCGCGTTGTCGCCGGCGCTGGCGGCCCGGGGAAAACCCAGGACGGCAAGTCCCAGGGCCATGAAGCCCCGTCGATTGGCCAGATTTTTTCGCCCCTTGGCTCCGGTCATCGTTCGGCTAGAATACGCGCCCCTCGTGGGACGGCCCTAATTTCGAAGGTGCCCGTCGAAGTCTCGCGCGGAGAGGTACCGAAGCGGTCATAACGGCGCCGACTCGAAATCGGATGGTCGGGTAATTCCGGCACGTGAGTTCGAATCTCACCCTCTCCGCCATTTCTCAGCCCGATGTGTCGAGCGTCAGCGAGGGACGAGCGGCCGTCCGCGGCCGCGAGCAATCTCAGCCTCGTGGTCATGGCACATTCTGGTCCGGTCGAAGTCGTGTCTCGATCTTCATCTGCCCGATCCGCGACGAACTCGACAACTCCGGGCATTGACGCTGGACACCCATTCCCGGCCTTCTGGCGCGGCCCCCTATCCGCCGACGCGCGCCAACTGTCTCTCCAGGAACTCCCGTTCACGCGCATTTCCGCAAAGCCCGATCGCCCGGCGATAGGCACTCGCGGCCTCGGCGCGCCGCCCCAGTCTTCCCAGCAGCTCGGCGCGCACCGCGTGGAACAGGTGATAGCGGGGCAGGTCGAGCTCATCGACCAGCCGCAGCGCGAGGTCTGCGCCTTCGAGTTCGGCGATCGCCACGGCGCGGTTCAGCGCCACCAGCGGCCCCGGCGCGATCGACATCCATTGGTCGTAGAGCGCGACGATCTGGCGCCAGTCGGTTTCGCGGGCGCTGCGTGCGTCGCTGTGCACGGCATTGATCGCGGCCTGCAGCTGGTACGGCCCGGGCTGGCTGCGCGCCAGGCATTCGCGCAGCAGCGCCTGTCCCTGCGCGATCAGGTCGCGGTTCCAACGCGTGCGATCCTGCTCGCCGAGGCGTACGAAGGCGCCGGAATCGTCGGTGCGTGCCGCGCGGCGCGCGTCGATGAGCAGCATCAGCGCCAGCAGTCCCGCGACCTCCGGCTCGGCGGGCAAGAGATTGCGCAGCAGCCGGCCGAGGCGCAGCGCTTCATCGGTGAGCTCGACACGCAGCAGTTCGTCGCCCTGTGCGGCGCTGTAGCCCTCGTTGAATATCAGGTAGACCACGGCGAGCACGGCGGCGAGCCGCTCGCGCAGTTCGGGAGCTTCCGGCACGCGATAGGGAATGCCGGCATCGCGGATCTTGGCCTTGGCGCGCGACAGCCGCTGCGCCATGGTGGTTTCGGGCACCAGGAAGGCGCGCGCGACCTGCGCGGTGCTCAATCCTCCCAACAGCTTGAGCGTCAGCGCGACCCGCGCCTCGGGGGCGAGCGCCGGGTGGCAGCAGGTGAACATGAGACGCAGGCGTTCGTCGGCCACGTCGTGATCTCCCTCGATGGTCGGCTCGGCGAGCTCGACCGCCGCGGCGTGGCGCGCGTCGCGTGTGCGCTCGCGCCGCAGGCGGTCGATGGCGCGATTGCGTGCCGTGGTGATGATCCAGCCGGCGGGCGCGGGCGGGATCCCCGACACCGGCCAGTGCACGAGCGCCGCCGCGAATGCGTCCTGGACGGCTTCCTCCGCGAGCGCGATATCGCCGAGCGAGCGCACCAGCACCGCCACCGCGCGCCCATACTCGCGGCGGAACACCTCTTCGATGTCGCGCTTCAGTGCCCCTCCATCAATGATCGGCCACGAAAGGCCGCACCTCGATCGGCACGCCGATGGCCTGCGCGAGCTTGCGCCCCCAGCCGAGCGCCGCGTCGAGGTCGGGCACCTGGATGATGGTGATGCCGCCGATCTGCTCCTTGCTCTCGATGAACGGGCCGTCGGTGAGCACGAGCTCGCCGCCCTGCTGGCGCAGTACCGTGGCGGTGCTCGCCGGGTGCAGTCCGCCGGAGAAGACCCAGGCATTCGCCGCCTGCATCTCCTTCTGCACGGCGTGCACGTCGCGCATGATCCGCTGCAGGACGTCCGGCGGCGGCTGCGTGCCGCCGGCTGGATAACACACGCTGAGAAGATATTGCTTCATGGGATGGCCCTCGGCCGGCGACGTGCCGGTTTCTTCCCCTGAACGAACGGCGAGGGGCAGTTTCGACAGTCGAGCGCGCGGATACAAGTGTCGCGGGGACGGCCATCTCCCGCCCGCCGTCGACCATCGGACATGCGGGACGACGACAGGGAGGGAACTTCGCGGTCCTCGAGCCGCGCCGGTGCGCGGCCGGGCTGAGTAGCTAGGGCCGGGTCAGGCGGCGTCGCTGGAGTGCGCGGAACCGGCGTCGCCTTCGCTGGCGACCTGGTCGTAGGACTGCGCGAAGGTCTCGACGAAAATGTGGGGCAGGGTGCCGGGCGGGGTCTCGCACAGGCTGCGGTAGAACTCCCCGTAGAGTTCCCAGTTGCCCATGGTCTTGCGGCGCGCGCTGCGCTCGAAGCGCGTGGCGAGATCGCGCGGATCGAGGCGGCCGACGAAGTCGAGGAAGGCGGCGAACATCGCGCGCAGCATCGCGTCATCATGCTGGCGCGAGCCGGCGAATGCCTGGCGCAACCACGCGACCGCGTCGAAGCGGCGGCTGTCGTGCGCGCGCAGCAGCTCCTGGATGAGCTCCTCGACACTGTGGCGCTCGAGCGAAGGCAGGAGGTCGGGCGCGTCCTTCTGCCAGGTCACGCGCAGGTTGTTGCGCTGTTCCTGTTCGCTGCGGTTGTTGGCCTTGAGGCCGAGCAGCGACTCACGCAGGAGCTGGCCGGCCAGATGCAGCATGCGGGCGTGTGCATCGACCGGCAGCGATTCGAAGCCGATGCCGGCGCCGCGGCAGAACGCCTGCAGGCCGGCGGTGTTCTCCTGGGGCGCCGACAGGCCGGCAGTGACCGGTGGCGGCGCAGCGGCGGGGGGCGGCGGGTTCGACTGTTGCTTGGCCTCCTGTTGCTTGGCGGCCGCCTTTGCGAGGCGCGCGATGCGCCGCGCGACGGCTGCGGAATCCACCTCCAGCTCCGGTGCGGTGGTGGGTTCCCTGGGAAGATCCTGGGTGTGCATGAGGGCGCGGGTGCGCGTCGAGACGGCCTGCCCGAAAGCATTCACGGGCTTGAGCTCGTCGCTGGAAATGTCGTTGCTGGCCTCGAGCAGGTTCTCGAGGCGCAGGCTTGCGCCGAGATCGCCGCTCGGCACGCGGCGGCGCGTGCTGGTCGAGCCAGTGTTGCGCGCGTACAGCGCGCTGTCGTCGAGGTTGAAATCGGTGGCCGAGTCGATCTGCACCTGCACGTGGTATTCGCCGAAGCGCAGGATGTCGCCGGTCTTCAACTCGTGCGGGTTCTGGCTGCCGAGCGGCTTCTCGTTGTCGTTGACGTAGGTGCCGTTGCTCGAGGTGTCCTGGAGCATCCAGCGGCCCTTGTGGAAGATGATGCGGGCGTGGCGTCCGGAGACGTAGCGCATGTCATCGGGCAACACCCAGTCGTTCTCGGCGGAGCGTCCGATGCTGCCGCCAGAAACTCCGAAGACAAAGGTGTGCTTGTCGCCCAGGCGATGGCGATGATCGCTGATGACGCGCAACCGGAGCGCCATGTATCGGTACCCTCAGGGCCCTAGCTTCCCGCGGCCCATGCGTGTATGAAGGACAAGGTTAAAACCGCCCCTAATCCGCCAGATGGCATCCAGTCACATTTTCAAGATTATGTTCGTGAACCAGGGCAAGGTTTACGAGGTCTACGCCCGGAAAGTGAGCCAGGGTCGCTTGTTCGGCTTCATCGAAGTTGAAGAGCTGGTTTTCGGGGAGCGTTCCACCGTGGTCGTCGACCCGGGGGAAGAGCGCATCAAGAGCGAGTTCACCGGCGTGAAATGCACCATGCTGCCCATGCATTCCATCCTGCGCATCGACGAAGTGAAGAAGCAGGGCGTCAGCAAGATCAGCGCGCTCGAAGGCGGCGCCAACGTCGCGCAGTTCCCCATGGGGATGTACTCGCCGGCCGGCAACGATCCGGGTACCAGGAAGTGACCGCGGCCGGTCGTGCCGCCATCTAGTTAGACGACGCGCCGCGGATGGCCGGGTTCCGGCGCCGCGCGGGCGGGCGGTGGCGAGCCCGGCCTGGATCGCCGCGGGCGCGCCGCGGTGCCGGGCCCGCGCGGCGGGTCGCGGCAGGGCGGCGCGGCGGGCACGGCGGGGAAGTCAATCGCGGTGACCCGTTTCGCCCGGTTTCCCGGGACCGGCGCCGGCCGGACCGCGAACGCGACAGCGGCGGCCAACCCCATTACAATCCGCCGCCTCAAATGATCGAGCTCCCCGGCGCCCTCGCAGTCTCCGAATTCCGCATTGCCAAGCTGCGCCCCGCCGTCGAGAAACGGCTTCCCGGCATCGGCGCCGTCAACCACCTGGGCGCCCGGTTCATCCATTTCGTCGACCTCGAGCGCGAGCTGGATGCGCGCGAACGCGCGCTGCTCGGGCGGCTGCTGACCTACGGTCCGCGCGAGGACGCTGTGCGCCCCGCGCCGGCCGGCGCCGCGGAGCTGGTGGTGGTGCCGCGCTTCGGCACGATCTCTCCCTGGTCGAGCAAGGCGACGGACATCGCGCGGGTGTGCGGCCTGGATGCCGTGCGCCGCATCGAGCGCGGCGTCGTCTGGAGCATCGGCACCTCCCGCACGGTGTCGCGCGAGGAACTGCTCGAGCTCGCCGCGCCGCTGTTCGACCGCATGACCGAGACGGTGCTGCTGCGGCGCGCCGACGCGGCGCGGCTGTTCGCGCGCGAAGCCACGCGTCCGCTGCGCAGCGTGTCCCTGGCCGCCGGCCGCGAGGCGCTGGTGAAGGCCAACGCCGAGCTGGGCCTCGCGCTGTCCGACGACGAGATCGACTACCTGGTGACGAACTTCACGGCGCTGAAGCGCGATCCCACCGACGTCGAGCTCATGATGTTCGCGCAGGCGAACTCCGAGCATTGCCGCCACAAGATCTTCAACGCCGACTGGATCATCGACGGGCAGAAACAGCCGAAGTCGTTGTTCGCGATGATCCGCAACACGCATGCGAAGAATCCGGCGGGCGTGCTCTCGGCCTATCGCGACAACGCGGCCGTCATGGAAGGTGCGCTCGGCAAGCGCTACTTCCCGAATCCCGAAAACGACATCTACGCCGCGATCGACGAGCCCATCGACATCCTCATGAAGGTCGAGACGCACAATCATCCGACCGCGATCTCGCCGTTCCCGGGCGCCGCCACCGGATCCGGTGGCGAGATTCGTGACGAGGGCGCCACGGGTCGCGGTGCGAAGCCGAAGGCGGGGCTCACGGGATTCTCGGTCTCGCACCTGCGCATTCCCGGTTTCGAGCAGCCCTGGGAAACCACCCCTCTTTCGAAAGAGTTGGGCAAGCCCGATCGCATCGTCTCCGCGCTCGAGATCATGAACGATGGCCCCATCGGTGGCGCCGCGTTCAACAACGAATTCGGCCGCCCGAACATCGCGGGTTACTTCCGCACGTTCGAACAGGCGGCGCATGCGGACCTGCCGAACCGCGTGCGGGGTTACCACAAGCCCATCATGATCGCGGGTGGTCTTGGCAACGT